>JAFXQT010000067.1 GCA_017526905.1 Bacteroidaceae bacterium
GTCATTCATCATTCGTCATTCGTCATTCACCAATGGCTTCCTTCACTTTTGCCAGGAAGGGCTGGGGGGCGAAGAAACCGACGAGCTTGTTGACCAGGGTGCCATCGGGGCGCAGGATGAGCATGGTGGGGTAGGCGGAGATGCCGATGCGTTTGGCCAGTTCGGGGCCTTCGCCGCGTTCCATGTCGATTTGGGCGCTGACGAAACGGGCATTCATGTAGGTGCCTACTTCCTTCTGCGGGAAGGTTTGCTTGGCCAGCATCTTGCAGGGGCCGCACCAGGTGGTGTAGCCGTCGATGAACAGCAGTTTGTTCTCGGCTTTGGCCTTGGCAAGCAGCTCGTCGAAGCTGGCGGTGACGAAGGCGATGCCTCCTTCGGGAGCTGCCTCGCTGACGGGATGGCGGATCTTGTCGGCCATGTCGCGATAGGCACGTGCCAACGAACTGCCCACGGCGGCAAACTGCGCCTGACGCTTGTCATAGTAGGCCAGGAGCTGCTGCTGCTCGGCGGGGGTGGCATCGGGGAACTTCAGTGTGACATCGAGCATGTAGTACATCTGCCCGTCGTTGAGCTGCTGCAGGGCTTCGATGGTTTGTGGATAGAGGTGCTTGCCGTGCAGCTTGACGATGTTGTACAAGGCATAGCAGTAGTTGTCCTGCGGCAGTTGGGCCTTCTGCATGGCCATGTAGATGTTGAGCAGGGCGTTCTCGTCGAAGGGCTTGTCGCCACCGGCATAGGCGTAGATGTCGTTGCCGTAGATGCGGGCGATGAGGTCGTTGACCTGTTCGGCACCGATGTTCTTGTCGAAGGCGGCGCGGTTGGCAATGATGTACTGGAAGATGGGGTTGTCGGCCTGCTTCACATCCTTGCGGGCGAAGAGCCAGTTCTCGGGCCGAGCATAGTCCTTGGGCTGCAGTTGGCTGGTGTAGGCGGGTGCGATGCTGTTGAAGAGACTGTCTTGGGCGGCCATGTTCAGGGCGGTGAGGTAGTTGAGCAGGGTCTTTTTGGAGTGGTTGCCTTTTTCATAGGCCTCGCGGCTGCCGCGCAGGGATGTCTTGGGGTTGAGGGCCAATGCCACTTGCTGCTGAAAATCGGGCAGCTTGGCACCGCCCACGATGCGGTGTACAACCTGGCCGTCGGCATCCAGCACCAGGTAGTGGGCGAAGGTTTGTATGTCGTAGCGCTGGGCCAGATGGCGGTTGTCCGGCTGGGTGACGTCGGCAAACAGGCAGACGAAGTTCTTGTCCATCCAGTCGCAGAACTTCTGGTCGGAGAACACCTGGCCGTTCATGCCGTGGCAGGGGCGTGCCCAGTCGGCAAAGCAGTTGAAGAAGATGGGCTTGCCCGTTTGGCGTGCTTTGGAGAGCGCCTCTTCGAGGGTATATACGTACTTCATCTTGACCAGTGCGGCCAGCGAGTCGCCATCGGGGTAGGTGCTGGGACCTTGCTGTGCATGGACAGGTGTGGCAGAAAGTGTTGTGAGGAGGAGTGCGCCAGCGGCGGCAATGAGTAGTTTCTTCATTGTATAGGTGTTTAGTGTTAATATGCTTTTCAAGCGGCAAAGGTACTGCTTTAGTTTTGTGCAGCTGAGGCTTTAACAGAGATTAACGCGCAGCGTGTACAAGCGGTGTGTAAAAAGCCCGGCACGGTGTCGGTGCAGACACTCATGCCGGGCTTTGTGCGGTGTGACATATAGGTGAGCGCTTACTTGCTCATGCCTATCTGGTTCTTCCAGTTGAGGAACCACTTGTTGCGGTTGCTGAGCAGCCCCGTGAGCGTGGCGTCGCGCTGGCTGACCTTGTTGGCAAAGTAGCCGCTCTTGCCCCTGCGCTCGGCGCGGTAGGAGGCACGCACGAGGTCGCCGAAACGGTAGCCTTCGAAGCAGGTCTCCAGGGCCTGTTCCACATCGATGAGCGAGTCGAGCACGGCTATCTGCACGGGCTTGACCTGAGGCACGCCAATGGTGGCATACCACTCGTCGCAGGCGATGCTATAGTTGTTCAGCTCGATGGTGAACCAGCGTGCGTAGTGCTGGTTGAAGGTATCCACGGCGATGTTGAAGGCGCGGTTGGTGTCGAAGTCCTCGCGCACGGGGTAGGTCTCGCCGCTGATGGCGATGTACTGCACCATGCTGGTGTCGGGATAGACGGGATAGCCGGTGCTGTCGGCCGGTGCGTCGGTGCTGATGGGGTAGTAGCGCTCGTTGTAGGGCGTGTCGCCGCAGCCACGGCTGTGCAGGCCGATGTTGTATATGTTTACATCGTTGGTGTAGCTGACCTTGTTACCGTAGCTGTCGTAGTTGATGCTGGCACGGAACAGTTCAACGGGGAAGCTGAACTGCTGGATGTAGGCCGAGTCTGTGGCGTTGTTGCACTGCGACAGCACGTCGTGCTTGATGATGTTGTCGTCAACACCCGTGGTGAGGATGGCCAGTGCGAACTTGGGGAAGCCGGCCATGTTCAGCGCCTCGGCCAAGCGCAGATAGACCTGACCGGTGCGGTAGAGGGTGACGTTGGTCTGGTCGATCTTGCGGATGCTGCTGATGACGCGGTTCTGGAGGTTGACGGTCTGGTTGCGCTCCTCGAAGTTGGCATCCATGCGGAGGTCGCCCATCAGGTGTTGTGACAGTTGCTCGTCGGTGAAGGAGCCTTCCTCAACATAATATACCTGGCTGCCCACATAGGCGCAGTACTCCTGGCTGTCGCTGTAGTCCCAGCAGGGTGTGCTGGGCTCGAAGCTGCTCTCGATGAGCTCGCCGGAGGCATCGTCATAGCTGGAGGCATAGAGCTTGCGCAGCAGGTTGTACTGGCCATCGGCTGCCATGGAGTCCATGGGGATGATGGAGAGCACCTCGCGGCCTTGACTGGTGTTGTTGAAAGCACCCATGTAGGAGGTTTGGCGCATGTTCATGGTGCCCTGCTTCACTGCATCGTCGCCCCACGTGCTACGGTAACCGGTTGTGGTGCGGCTGTAGGGCTTGTAGCCCTGATTCCAGAAGATGAAGCTGTAGTAGCTGAGTGCTGCCTGACGGGCGTCGGCTTCGCTGCCGGTGATGCTGGCGCGCCACAGGTAGAGGTCGCCACGGATCAGGTCCAGAGGCACCACGCAGATGTAGGGGTTGGCCGAACCCTTGTCGTAGGTGGTGTGCCGGGGGTAGGAGTAGTTGGGGTTGTTGATCTGCAGGGGCAGTGCGGCCAGGTCGTTGATGAAGTAGTCGCAGATGCCTTGCAGGTCCACCTTCTGGTGCTTGTCCAGGCTGGCGTCCAACTCGGAGAGGATGGGGTCGGTGACCAAGGGGATGTTGCCTCCGTAGATCTGGCCCAACTGCAGGTACACCCATGCACGGATGGCGCGCACGGCATCCTTCTCGTGCTTGAAGATGTAGCGGTTCTGGTTGTTCTTGAGCGAGTCGTCGGCGTGAGCCAGGAAGAAGTTGCAGTTGTTGATGATGGCGTAGTAGTCGCGCGGGTCGTTATAGACGTTGTCGTCATCGCAGGCGAAGTTGGCAATCTCCTTGATGTCGGCATTGGCGTTCTCGCGCACATTGACCAGGTCGCCGCGCAGTTCGCCCAGCAGGTTGGTCCGCACGGCTATCTTCTGTAACTGATAGAGGATGCCGGTGTAGGAATTGACAGTGTCGCCGGCGTTGACCAGGTGGTTCTTGTCGCCATAGACCACGTTCTCATTGCCCTTGTCCAGCATGTCGCTGCACGCGGTGGTGAGTGCAGCGCCGGCCAAGGCCATCAGTAGGGGAAATATATACTTTTTCATAGTGTTACTTGGTTTTGCGCATTAGAGGTTGATCTTCACACCGAGGTTGAACGAGCGTCCGGCGCCCAGGAAGCCGCGGTCGATGCCTTGCATCAGCACGCTGTTGCCCATGGAGAACTCGGGGTCGGCGCCCAGGTACTTGGTCAGCGTGAACACGTTGTTGGCACGTGCCCACACGGTGATGCCCTGGATATACACGTTGTTGATGGGCAGCTTGTAGCTGAGGGTGATGTTCTTCAGGCGCAGGTAGGAGCCGTCCTCGATCCAGCGGTCGGAGAAGGCGCTGTTGCCCATGGGGTCGCCATAGGTGGCCTGTGGGATGTCGGTGACCTGGCCCTCATAGCTCCAGCGGCGCAGCATGGCCGTGGTCTGGTTCATGAAGCGGCTGCCGCTCTCCAGCTGCTGGCGGTTGTAGTTGTACACGTCGCCACCGAGGCTGTAGTTGAAGCCCACATCGAGGCGCAGGCCCTTGTAGCTGAGGCTGGTGAAGATGTTTCCGTAGATGTCGGGGTTGGCATCGCCGATGACGGTGCGGTCGGCATCGTTGATCTCGCCGTTGCCGTCGCGGTCCACGTATTTCACGTCGCCGGCACCGAAGTAGTGCTTGGTGGTGCCGTTGGCATCGAGGCGGTAGAGCCCGTCGCGAGCAGCCTCCTCGGAGGTGGCATAGACGATGGTGCCGTTGTCGGTGTTGGCGGTCTTGAGGCCGTAGAAGGTGTTGATGGCCGAACCAATCTCGCTGCGCACGGTAGCGCCCAGGATCTGGTTATCGACATACTGCTGGTTGTCGGGCAGGGCGGTGAGTTTGTTCACATAGTGGCCCATGCTGGCACCCACGCTCCAGTTCCACTTGTTGCCGGAGATGAGGTGTGCGTTCACACTCACGTCGAAGCCTTGGTTCTCGAGGCTGCCGCCGTTGCTCCAGTTCTGCTTGATACCGCTCAGGAAGGAGAGTTCGCGCAGGGTGAGCAGGTTGTCGGTGCGGGAGTAGAAGTAGTTGAAGGCTGCGGAGAGTCGGTTGTTGAGGAAGTTGCCCTCGATGCCGGCATTGAAGCGCTTGGTGGTCTCCCACTGCAGCTCGGTGTTGCCGATGTTCTCCAGCACAAGGCTGGGCACGGTGGTCAGGAACACGTGGCTGGCAAAGTAGGTGCGGCTGGCGTCGTAGGTGAGGTCGTCGTTACCGCTCATGCCGAAGCCGGCGCTGAGTTTGAGGTAATCGATGCCCTGCACGTCGAACCACGACTCGTTGGTCATGACCCATGCGCCCTGGATGGAGGGGAAGAGGCCCCAGCGCACGCCGCCCAGCTTGATGCCGTCCTTGGCATCGCGGCCGAACTGGCTGTTGGTGTCCATGCTCAGGTCGGCCTGGAGGAAGTAGCGGTTCTTCCAGTTGTACTTGGCCTGTGCATACCAGGTGAGGGTGGTCCACTGCTCGTTGGAGCCTTCGGCCAGCTTGTTGATGGCGTCGTTGATGTAGGGCTTCTTATCGCTACCGGTGTTGTAACCGCTCTGCTGGTTGCTGCTGAAGTCCTGGTTCATGAAGCGGAAGCCGCCCAGCAACTGGATGTTGTGCGCGTTGTAGGTGTTCTTCCATTCCACACGGGTGTCGCTGGTCACGCTGTTGCTCTTGCCATAGAGCGAGCCGATCTCGTTCTCGACGGTGGCCTGGAGCTTGGTCACGTAGTAGGAGGGCACGCCGTTGAGGGGCACGTAGTACTTCTCGTTGGTGTTGATGAGCGTGTAGTTGAACAGGGTGCTGAAGCGCAGGTGCTTGTTGGGACGCCAGTCGGGTGTCACGGACAGGGTGACGAAGGAGTTGTCGAAGTAGTTCTTGTTCTCGTCGGCACCGTACTCGTTGATGCAGGAGGGGTTGGCCAGGCGCCAGTTGGCGCGGGCCATGGTGCTGACCTCGTTCAGGTAGTCCTCGTCGGCAATGTCCAGGTGTGCCTTGTTGATCTGTCCCAGCGCGTAGGTGTAGGGGCTGAGCATGGGGCTCTTGGCCGAAGCCAGGAAGTTGGTGGAGGTGACGGTGCGTGCATCGTAGCCTTCGGGGGCACCCATGTCGAGCAGCTTGCGCGTGGTATTGGTGAAGGCGGCATCGAAGCGGAAGCCCACGTAGTCGCTGATCTTCGCGTCGGTGTTGAAGCGCACGTTCAGACGGTTCATGTTGTTCTGCTTGATGGTCTCGTTGGCACGGGTATAGCCTAAGGAGAGCATGTAGTTGGCCACGTCGTCGCCGCCCTGGATGCTCAGGCCGTAGTTCTGGGTGATGGCCTGTTGATAGACCTCGTCGGCCCAGTCGGTGTTGTTGGCATATTTGTTGGCCCAGAATTCGGAGTTGAGGAACTTGAACTTCTGTGCCAGCGTGCCGGTGCTCTGAAGCAGGCCGGAGGCGTAGGTCTTGTACTGCGGGCCGTTCATCACGTCGATCTGGCGGGGCAGCAGTTCCACGCCCACTTGTGCGATGGCGTCGATGCGGGTGGCCAGCGAGCGGTTGCGCTTGGTCTTTACGATGACTACGCCATTGGCGCCGCGCGAGCCATAGAGGGCCGTTCCGTTGCGCATCACCTCAACGCTCTCGATATCGTTCACGTTGATGTTGGTAAGCACGTTGTTGAAGAAGCCCGAGTGGAGCATCTCGCGCGAGTACTGCATGTCGGTGATGACACCATCGATGACCACCAGCGGCTGGGTGTTGCTGTTCAGGCTGTTCACGCCGCCTATCTGCATGTAGGTGCCGGCGCCGCTAACATTGGTGTGCTGTATGGAGCGCACCTGCGCGCTGAGCTGGTCCTCGATCTCGTTGGTGATGTTCACGGCGTTGGTGTGGTCGAAGTTGCCGATGCGACCGTGGCCCATCACGTTATCGTCGTCGTGATAGCGTGCCTGTGCGGCTTCGCTCTGCATGACGATGTCGCGCAGCTTTCCGCTCTTGTTCAGGCCCACGCGCACTTTGTTATAGCCGGGGATGGTCACGTCCAGCGCCGATGCGTAGAGGGGCACGTTCACCTTGAAGGAGCCGTCCTCCTCGGTCAGGCAGGAGTAGCCCTCGCCGGCCGTGGACTGCACCAGCACGCCTGCCAGCGGTGCATGGTCCTGCTGGCTGACGACGCGGCCTGTGATCTCGCGGGTAGGTTCTACCTTCTTGGCTTTGCGCTGTATTCTAACCACATTAGTGTCAGCTACGGCTTCGTCGTCATCTTCATATTGGGCGAAGCCGGCCACAGGGATGGCCAGGAGTAGCGACATAAGAAATATCGTTGTACTTTTCATTAGTTCTGATAATCGTTAAGGTCAGACAAATCGAAGTTCTTGGCTTCCTCCTCCGTGTCGAAGGGGATGTAGATGAGACGGTTGATGCGCAACTTGTTGGTCCACGTCTTGAGCTGCGACGAGCGCACGCTGGTGATGATGCGGTAGCGCATGGTGTACTCGTCCGTCAGTCCGAAGGAACTGAAGGTGGTGGGTCGTGCGATGTCGATAGGTACGATGCACACCTTGTTGGGGATGGTCTTGAAGTACTTGCCGCCGTCCTTGTACTGTTCGGCCTGTGCCGGCACGTCCAGCGCGGTGCCCCATGAGGCGGGGTAGTTCACGTCCTCGTTGGGGTTGTCGGCATTGTTCTTGCGGGTGCGCGGCTTGTCCAGGCGCTCCATGTAATACACCTGGAAGCGGGTGGGCAGCGTGTCCTGCGGATTGGCAAAGTCGGCGTCGGTGAAGCCTGCAATGGCCGGGCACATCACGGCATAGACGTTGTAGTACACGCCCGAGAAGGTGCTGGGCAGCTCGTAGTAGATCTCGGCATTACCGGTGGTGGTGATGCTGGCTATCTCGAGGAAAGACTTGTTCTTGATCTGCTCGTTCCAACGGATGGTCTCGTAACTGCCTTCCAAGTATTCGAAGCCGGTTTCCTCGTCGGTCACCAACTGGTTGTGCCACACCAGGGTGCTGTCAGGCACGGCGCGTGTGGTGATGTTCTGCTGCTGCACGCCCTGGCCCTTTTCGTCCTGCGGAATCCAGTAGTAGTTGCCGCGGTTGGCCATGATGTAGCGTGCGTAGGTCAGCGTCTTGCGCGGGTCGATGCGGCCCTCGGTGTCCTTCATCACGCGGCCGTTGGAGCAGCCGGCGGTGTCCAGTCCGTTGTAGATACCCTCGGCATCCCAGGGGCGCTCGAACATGTTCAGGCCGTAGAAGCCGGTGAAGTTCACGTACTGCGTGTTGGTAACCGAGTCGGTCTCATGCCGTTTGGTGGTGTTGTTGGTGCGGTTGTTGAAGGTGAGGCCGCGGAAGATGGCGCGGCGGGTGTTGAGCACCTGCATGGAGTCGCGGTGGTTCACCGTGCTGATGTAGTTGAAGTACTTGTTGAACTGCTCGTACTGCCGTTTCCACACCTCGTTGGTGGGAGCCATGAAGGTGTAGCTGGAGTCCTCGCGGTGGATGTAGGCGCCGAACTGGCCCAGCAGTTCGTTGCTCAGGTCCATCACGGAGTCGGCATACACGGTCAGGCCGAGGCTGTCCAGACCCATCTGCACGGACTGGTTTTCGTTCAGTTCGTACTTGTCGTAGGCTTTGATGAAGCTGGCCACGGAGTCGAACTCCTCGTGCAGTTCCAGGTATTCGCGGATGTTGGGGTGGAAGGTCACCTCTTCGCCCACCTTATAGAAGATACCGTTGCTGGCGGGGCTGTTGCTCACCAGGAAGTTCTTGCCGTCGATGGCGGTCTTGGTCAGGTCCAGGTATTTGCCGTTGAGCATCTTGATGGTGGTGTCGCGCAGGCTCTTGCTCACGCTGTTGTTGTACAGGGCCATGTGGTTCCTGACGAACTGTTTGATGATGGTGTTGTCCTCATCCTTGATGCCCTGTGCTTTCTCTGCCTGATAGGCGGCGATGAGCTCGTTGGCGCGTGCCTCGCTGATGACGGGTGCCCAGATCGTGAGCGTCTGCGGTGAGCCGAGCACCTTGTCGTAGCCGGTGGCCCGGAGCACTTTCAGGTAGTTGGCCAGCGAAGCGTCGCTCTCCACCTGGGCCAGCAGTGACGGTGCATCCACCGTGCTGGCTATGTCGCCGCCGTTATAGTGCTCATCCCATGTGTCGCTGCAGGCAGGCAGCCCCAGAAGGGCCACGCCTGCGAGCAGTGCACTGAAATAGTTGCTATACTTTTTCATATTCGAAGTCTGTTTGAATAGTCGTTGATGAATTAGTATTCGTCCTCGCCTTCGCCATCGGTATCGATGCCATAGACGCTCTTAGGTACAATCTCTATATAGTCGATCATCAGCTCGGCGCCGCCCAGTGCCAGCACCGACTTGATGCGCATGGTGTGCACCTCCTCCTCGTTCAGGGTCATGTTCGAGCAGATGACCCGGCGTATGGTGCGGTAGAAGTTGCAATAGTAGTCCGACTTGGTCTGCCAGCCGTTGGTGTCGGGGTGGCCTGTACCAGACATGCAGTAGTAGCCGCCGGCGCCATGGTACCAGCCCTGGTTGTGCAGGTTCTTCTTCATGGCTTCCTTCTCCTCCACCTGTGCGGCAGAGTAGCTGTTCAGTGCCTTCCAGCCGTAGCGGTTGGCCCAGTTGGCATCGTCCGAACGCATGTCGAGAGGAATGCCCTGAGGCTTGCCGTCGATGTAGAACTGACCGATACCGCGCGAGGGAATCAGGCAGAAGCCCAGACGGATCTGGTAGGTGCCGGTGGGCACGGTGGGCAGGCGGAAGGTGATGTCGTAGGAGTTGTTGTCCGAACGCAGGTTGAACTCGTCGCCCTGGAAGCTCCAGTACCAGTTGCGGGCGCCCTGGTAGATGAAGTCGCCGTCGGCATTCATGTCCACGTTGTCCAGGTAGCCGATGGGGAAAATGAAGTTCTCGGCGGGGATGCCGGGCGTCTTGTCGGTCGTGGCGTAGTAGGTCCAGGTGTCCTGTTTGCGGATGTTGTTGTTGAACAACTCGGGGAAGAGGTTGTACAGGTCAATGCGCATGCGTACGTTGAACACCTTGGCCTTCGTGTCCTCGTCGAACGAGACGATGTCGTCGATATAGTAGTAGCGACCGTTGGCTGCGTTGTTCTTGTAGCCCTCCACCGTCTTGGTGACGCGTGCACCACGCTGCATCTGTGTGGGCTTGGTCTTTTCGTCCATGTTGCGGTTGATGAAGAGGTCGTTCACGGCCACGCCTTCGTCCACCATCTTCTTGCGCACCTTGAGCAGTTCCAGCTTCATGGTGGCCATCTCGTCAAGGGTGCGGTACCACTCGGTGGGGTTCACGTAGCGGTAGTCGCAGTTGCAGATAGAGGTGAGCATCTCCAGCGTGGTGTTGAAGGGCAGCACGTGGTAGGCCATGAGTCGGTACAGGGGGTTCTTCTCGTTCTCCAGGTCCTGCATGCCCTGCTCGGTCGAGCTGTAGCGTGCAGCGTCCTCGGGGTAGCGGCGTGCAGCCTCTTCGTAGAGCTGTTCCAGGGTGGTGATGCCGTACTTCTCTTCCAGCACGGAGTCGGGCACCATGAAGGCAGTGAAGCCGAAACGGCGCTCTTCGGGCACGTGGCAGAAGTTGTCGTGGTTGTCCGAGTGGTACAGCTTTTCCTTTTCGCGATACAGTTCGGGATCCCAGGAGGGGTCTTTCAGCAGACGGATCTTCTTGTCGATGCCGCAGGCCTCCAGGGCCAGGCTGTACAGGCCCACGTTGGGGTTGACTTTCATCACGTCGGGCAGTTCGCCGCTCGATGCCATGATGATCTCGTCCACCTGGTGCACGATGCCGTTCTCCACCGAGTCGTTGCTCTGGGTCAGGATGATGGCTCCGGAGTCGTTGAACTTGTAGGTGTAGTTGGTGGTGTCGCCCTCCTCGCTCACCACGGGGATGCTTTCCACCTGCAGGTAGTTGTTCAGCATGTTGGGCGATGAGGTGGAGGTGACGCCGCTGAAGTCAACGACGTTGAACACGTTGTTGGCAAACACGGCGGTGCTTACGATGGTGTCGCAGATCTCCACGGGTATCTGGTCGATGCTGCTGTAACCATGTGCCTTCAGGTAGTTGGCCACGGCCTGGTCCGTTGGAGCCAGGCAGGTGTATTTGCCGTAGGCGGAGAAGAGCGAGGACTTGCCTGCACGCTCCACAATCTTGGCGAACTCCGTACACCCGTGCTCGGGGTTCTCGAGATAGCCGGTCAGCATCTCGCCCGTGAATGTGTAGTACGAGTCCGACGGGATGTCGTCGCCACAGGAAGTGACGGCCGCGCTGCCTACGAGCAGAGCTCCGGCAGCCATCCAAATATATAGTCGTTTCAACATATTCATAGTGGTTCGTATTATAGGTTATTACTTGGCAGTGTTCTTGTAGTTGTCCTCGTCGTCGGCGCCGGCATAGAACTCCTTCTGCTTCAGGTTGGGGTTACGCTTCAGCTCGTTCTTGTAGTAGGGCCAGTAGAGCGACTCCATGTTGGAGAAGAGGTTGCTGCTGCTACTGCTGGTGCCAGCGGTGAACTTGGGGCTGACGAAGGTGCGCAGCGTGCCGGTGTTGCCCTCGCGGCGTGCGGTGCGCACCAGGTCGAACCAGCGCTTGCCCTCGAACATCAGTTCGCGCTCGCGGGCACCCAGGATCAGGGCCTCCATGCCTGCACGGTTCAGGTAGTTGTTCATGCGCGGCAGGTCGCTGGTGGTGTTCTGTCCCATGTAGGAGCGTGCCTCGATGGGATACACCAGGTAGAAGGCTTTCTGGAACAGTTCGCGGTCGGCGGTGGCGGTGTCGTGGCCGGAGGTCATCATGCAGTAGGCTTCGGCCTGCATCAGCATCACGTCCGTGAGGCGGTAGAAGATCCAGTTGCGGTCCAGGTCGGGGTGGTTGCCGCGGCCCGACTGGTTGCCGTTGGTGGTGTAGTTCACACCATTGCTCGACTGGCGCTCGATGCTCCAGCGGCTATCCACAAACTTCGACACGAAGCCCGAGGTGTAGTCGTTGTTGGGCACGATGCTGGTCCAGTAGCGGCTGTCGGCCGTGTTGAGCCAGTAGGTGCGGTTGCTGGCGCTGATGTCGGTGACGAATTGGTCGGGCGGGGCCAGCAATCCTTTACCCTCGCTGGTGCCGCCGGCAGAAGAGTGCGCGCCGTAGAGCGAGCCGCAGGCCGAGTTGGCCAGATGCTTCGTGTTGGACGAGGCGTTGAAGCCCAGCTCGAAGATGCTCTCGAAGCTGTTGCCCTCGCCGAAGATGGCTGTGGCGGCGGCGCCCCAGGTGGTGCCGCCCTGCTCCTGGTCGGAGTAGAGGGGGTAGCCCACGCCGGGATCGCTGGCGTGCTTCATCAGCTTGATGGCCTGGTTGGTCGAGCTCATCTGGTTGTTGTTGTTGCGGTTGCGGCCGCTGCTCTTGCCGGAGTAGTCCTCCTCGAATTCCTCGATCTTCTCGTCGATCACCTTCTGGCACATGGTCACGGCCTTGTCATAGTCGCCGCTCCACAGGTACATGTCGGCCAGCATGGCGCGGATGGCCTTCTTGGTGATGCGGTTGCAACTGCTGTTGTAGTTGTTGTTGGCGTCGTCGGGATAGCGCAGGATGGCGTCCTTCTCGGCCTCTTCGCAGTCGGCGATGATCTCGGCCAGCACCTGCTCGAAGGGTTGCGGGGTGGGGTAGGAAACCTTGTCCTCCTCATAGACGGCCACGCGCGAGAAGGGCACCTCCTTGAAGGCGCGGATCAGGTAGAAGTAGCACAGCGAGCGGATGGCCTTCATCTCGGCGATGGTGGCCTTGAGGTCGGTGTAGGCGGGGTCCTTGGCCGCTACTTCCGGCGCGCGCTCGATGATGATGTTGCACTGGTTGATGACCGAGTAGAAGCTGGTCCAGTCGCAGTAGGCATTGGTGGAGAGCAGGTTTTCCCGCTCGATGTTGTACAGGTTGTTGTTGTTTACGGTGTTCAGCCCCATGTACAGGTTGTCGCTGCGGCTCTCGCCCCAGACGATACAGCGGCTGATGAAGTCCGAGCTCTGCATGGCTGTATAGACACCGGCCACCATCTGCTCCACGTCCTTCTTCTCGTCCCAGAAGTTGTCGTCGGTAACGAGGTCCTTCGGGCGGATATCAACGTAGTCGGCGCATCCGGCCATGGCCATGCCGGCTATGGCGAGGAGTGCGGCTTTCCGTATGTGATGATATATAGTATTCATAATGTGTAAGACTGGTGTTTGAGTTAGAATCCGATGGCCAGACCGAAGGTGTAGGACTTGGCGCGCGGGGTCTTGCTGTTGTCGGTGGCAACGCTGTAGCCGCCGTAGCCGATTTCAGGATCCACGCCCGAGTACTTGGTCAGGCAGAACAGGTTGTCCAGGTTGGCGTTGACGCGCAGCGAGCGCAGGTGCCATTTCTTGAGGAGCTTCGGGTCGAAGTTGTAGCTCAGCTGCAGGTAGTTCAGGCGCAGGAAGCTGGCATCCTCGACGAAGCGGTCGGAAACCAACGTGTTGTAGTTGGTGCCGCCGCCGTACATGGCACGCGGGATGGTGGTCACGTCGCCTTCCTTGCGCCAGCGGTAGTTCACAGCCTGGCTCTGGTTGTCGTTCGTGGTCATCGATTCCATTTGCAGACGGGCCATGTTGAACACGTCGTAGTCCACACGGTAGTTGAACTGGGCGTTCAGTGCGAAGCGGTCGTAGTGCAGGCGGAAGCCGAAGCCGCCGGTCAGCTTGGGCAGCGAGTTGCCCAGATAGACCAGGTCGAGCTGGTTGATGTTGCCGTCGTTGTTCACGTCCTCGTAGATGGCATCGCCGCCCTTGAACACGTACTTGCTGCCCGACTCGCTCTTGTAGCAGAACTGCATCTGCAGGGGCTCGCCCTTCTCGTTGGTGATGATGCGGCCGTTCTGGTCCAGTGCCACGGGGTAGGTGTTGCCGGCATCGATGCTGGCCTGCAGTGCTGCCAGACCCTGGGTCTTGACGATGCGCATGGCGCTCTTCGAGGTGCCGTCGTAGTTGTACATATACACGCCCTTGCTGCGGAAACCGTAGATGGAGCCGAAGGGGTTGTTCAGCTGCACACGTTGCAGCAGTTGTGCGTTGCTCTCGGAGAAGTCGGTGTTGTAACCTTCCAGCACGATGGGATCCATCTCCAGGATCACGTTGTGGTTGTTGGCGAAGTTCACGTTCACGTCCATGGAGAACTTGCCCTTCTTGGCCAGGTTGTGGCCGATGATGCTGAACTCCCAACCCTTGTTGCGCATCTTACCGTTGTTCTTCACGTCAAGGCCGGTGCGTCCGTTGGTGCCGCTGGGGATGGGATAGTTCGGCAGCAGCATGTCGTGGGTGGTTCGGTTGTACACGTCCAGCACAAACTCCAGGCGGTTGTCAAAGAAGCCCAGGTTCACGCCGCCGTCCCATTGGAAGATGTTCTCCCAGTGGAACTCGGTCAGCTTGATGCCGCTGGACACCATGGCGATCTGATCCAGGTAGGGTGAGCCGCTGTTGTACTTGTTCAGGTAGAGGAAGTCGCTGCCCGGCTGGTTACCCTGTCGGCCCCAGCCCAGACGCAGACCGAACATGCTCACCTGCATGTGCTCGCGCGGCCATTCCATGAACTTCTCGTCGATCACGTTCCAACGGCCGGAGATGGCGGGGAACAGACCCCAGCGGCTCTTTGGGCCGAACTTGGTGGTGGCGTCGGCACGCAGGGTGAACATGGCGGTGTACTTACCCTTGTAGGCATAGTGCGTGGAGAAGGTGTAGTACAGCGCGCGCCAGTGGCCGTAGCTGGAACTCATGCCGCTGACCAGACCGCCGGCCGTGGTGTTGGTAAGGCCGGAAGGCAGGCGCCGCACATCGTTGCTCTGGGCGCTGCTGTTGCCGCTCACCAGCTGCACGCGGGCCATGGCACGCACGCTGTGGTCCTCGTTTCTGAACTTCGGCACCAGGGTCAGCGTGTGCGTGGTGGTGAAGGCAAAGCTCTTGCTGCTGCTGTTGCCTGTGTTATGGGTGTTGATGTAAGATGCGGTGGAGAGGGCACGGGGGTAGTCCGTGTCGGTGTAGTTGTTGCTGATGTCGATCACGGCACGGCCGTTGTAGTTGAGCTGTGTCTTGCTGTCGTCGATGCCCAGCAGCTTGTATTGCAGTTCCAGTTCGGGGGTGATGGCGTAGTTGGTCAGGTGGTTCTTGGCCAAGGCGGCGCTGGCCAGCGGGTTGGCCACGTTCTTCTGATTGCCGTCGAACACGGAGCTGGCGCTCTGCAGCATGTAGTAGTACTCGCCGGTGGGGTTGCCCTGGCGGTCGTACTCCCATGGCGAGAGGTTAGGCATCTTGGTGTAGCCGATACCCTGCAGACCGTCGCTGTTGCGCTTGTTCTTGGTGTAGGTAAAGGAGAAGTTGGACAGGATCAAGATGCGGTCGTTCACACCATAGTCCAGTGCCATACGTGTGGAGAAGCGGTTGAAGCCCTGCTTGATGATAGAGCCGGTGTTGTGGTTGAAACCGCCGGAGATACGGAAGGTGGCCTTCTCGCCGCCGCCGACCACATCCACGAAGTGGCTCTGCTCCAGACCGTTCTGGTGTACCAGCTCCACCCAATCGGTGTTGCGGTTGTACATCTGGTACTCGGAGAAGTTCTCGTCGTAGTTCAGCTCGGGGATATTGGCTGCCGTCGGGTCCTGACGGGGGTTGAAGTAGCTCTCCTTGAGCAGCATGGTGTACTGGTCGCCGTTCAGCAGCTTGATGCCGGCCGGCTGATGGGTGAACTTGAAGCGGGTGGAGTAGTTCACGCGCACGGGGCCGCGGCTACCGCGCTTGGTGGTGATTTCGATCACACCGTTGGCACCCTGCGAACCCCAGATGGCCGTTGCGGCAGCATCCTTCAGCACCTTGATGTCCTGGATGTCCTCGGGGTTCACCTTGAGCAGTTCGGCAAAGCGGTCCTCGTTGGCCGTCGATACGTCGAAGGTGGTCAAGTCAACGTCGTTGCGGATGTTGCCGTTCACCACGATAAGAGGCTCGTTGCTGGTCAGCGTGGACACGGTCGATACACCGCGCAGACGCATGGTGGTGCCCGAACCAAGGTCGCCCGAGTTGGCAATGATGTCCAGACCGGCGATACGACCCTGCAGGGCTTCGTCCACCGAGGTGATGCCGAGGCCTTCGAACTCCTTGGCATCAATGCCTTGGGCCGAGAAGGACACCTCGCGCTCGGGGATGGCCAGACCGCTGGTCTTCATCACCTTCTTGGCCTTCACCTCCAGCGTTTTCATCTGCTTGGTGGCGTCCTCCAGCTTGATCTTGAAGCTGTTGCGGTTGATGGGCAGGATTTGGGGTTTGAAGCCCACGTAGCTCACTTTCAGTTTGTTCTTGGGGCTCTTGATGGTCATCACGAAATTACCGTTCATGTCGGTAATGGCAGCGTTGACCGTACGGTTGGACGCATCGATTTCCTGAATCTGGGCGCCGGGGAGCACGTCGAAATCGTCGCTCACCGTACCGCTGATGCGTGTGATTTGGGCCATAGTCAGCGTGGACACTAACAACAGGCCAAGCGTTAATGCATATTTCAAGTGTCTCATCTTCTATGGTAGTTAAAGCGTTTGACAGGTGTGGCGGGAGTTTCCTCCTCATCGCCCTCCTCCGGGAACACCGGTGCCTTGGGCAGCGGGTTCTGCGGGTCGAGGAACTGGGCGTCGGAGTAGGAGAGGTAGCCGGTAATCTTGTGCAGCACGACAAAAGAGGTGCTGTAGATGAAGCGGCTGTTGTTCAGGGTGGATTTGCCCGACGCTTCGCCCTGATCCAGGCAGAACAGGTACTGAGTGGTCATGACGTTGGAGTCGGTGCCCTTCACCACCTGATGCTGCGTGCCCTTCAGGTCGGTCACGCTGATGTTGGCACCGTCGTTGGTCACCGTCAGGCGGCGGAAGCGGTTGCTCAGCGTGTCCAGGTTCTGCGTCTCATAGGCTTGGTTGCTTATGGGCGTGCCGTCGAAATAGACCGAGTTATCGTGGATGTGGTAGCGCACGAAGTTCTCGATGGTGGAGCGGATGATGTGCTGGATGGAGTCCACCTCGGCCTTGGTGTAGGTGGTGTCCTCGGGGTGGTTCAGGTAATCCGACCAGTCGTCAAAGTCGTCCCATGTGGGCAGCTTGCCGTCGTTAATCAGCTGCTGCACTTCGTCGTTGCTGGGCACGTACATGGTGTAGTGGTAGGCATTCAGCATCTCTATGGCATTGTCCAGGGTCACTTGCCAACTTTTCTCGGATCCTACTATGGTGTTCTTCATGAACGAGCAGCCCTGTAGCAGCGATTTGAACAGGCTGAAGTCGGGGTGGTTCACCGAGTCGGCCAGGGCTGCATAGGGGCTGGTGTTGGTGGGTGTGGGCAGTGTGCTGACCACGTAGCTGATACCGTTGCCGCCATTCTCCAGCTGGTTGTAGATGCGTTCCACGGGGATGAGCTGTCCCTTCTCATATTCGGCCGAGCCGCCCAGGGCGGTCACTTGGCCGTCGGCACCGAACTCCACGATGACGGGAGCGCCCGAACGGCTCACGTAGATGTTTTGGCCCTGGTGGAAGGCGGGTTCGGCTTCCGTCTGCACGATGATGGTGTTGTCCAGCAGGTTGCGCAGGCGGTTCTGAATCATGGCCGATGTGGGCTGTGCGCGGGTGATGGCCAGGTCGGTCTTCACCAACGAGTCGGTCTCCTCGTCGCGGGTGTAGTTATAGGCATGTGCGCTCACCACGTCGGGGTTGTTCTCGTCCATGTAGAACTCGTACATCACACTGCCGCCGTCGTCCTGCTGGCGCAACAGCGTGACGGGATCCACATAGTTCAGCATGGCGCCGTTCATGGGGATGATGAAGCTGTACTTCGAGGCGGTGGAGTTCAGGTAGGCCTGATAGTCGCCCAGGGTCCAGGCTGAGTTGGAGGCATACACGGCATTGTAGATGGTGCTCATGTCGGTGGTACCGCGGATGATGGCGGGGAAGAACACGCTCTTGTACTCCGGGGCGGTGAACACGGTGTTCAGCTGGTAGATGACACCGTTGTTGCAGGTGAAGCAGCTGTCCACGTCGGCCGTGGTGATGCCCATCTCGTCGCCGGCGGAGTTCTTCAGCTGGTTAAACTTGCTGGGCACCGTGGCGCTGAAGCTGGACAGCATGTGGTTGTTCAGCAGCTTGTCCACCACGTTGTCGGGCACCTCGTCCCAGTTGGCATAGCGCTCCTTCAGGGCGCTGCCGTCGAAGAAGCGCTGCATGGCCTCGTCCGTCGGAACCAGCATGGCGGCGGCATCGTCCTGGAAGTCGAGGTTGCCGGCGCCCGTATATACGCGGTAGCGGTTCCAGCCCGGATCGAACAGCAGCAAGGTGTTGGCCTTGATGGTCGATGTGCCGGTGGAGAAGGAGTTGTGGCTGTTGTTGCCGCGGCTGTTGCTGTTGTCGCTGTTGAAGTAGCGCTTCACAAACACCGAGTCGGTGCGGCCCGTGGTCAGGTTGTACAGCGAGTTGTAGGTGGCTGTGGCCTGCGCGCTGTATTCGGGGTAGCTGTAGCGGTCCAGCAGCTTGCTGAAGATGCTGAACTGCGGCTTCTGGCCAATCACGTTGGCCATGTTGTCCAGGGGTTCGGGCACCTCGGACAGCACGTGGATGTAGCCGTTCTGGCAGGTCACGTCCTGTTCCACCACAAGCTGGCCGTTGATGTAGCTCTTGGTCACATCGTTGGCCACGCCGTTGGTCAGTATCTTATAGTCGTCGTTGGTGATGTTCTTGCTGGCCATGTAGTCCGGCAGGAAGTGTATCATGCTCTGGCTGTTCTCGTCCTGCATGATCAGGATGCTGTCGCGTCCGCGCAGATAGCCCCAGTAGTCAATCTGTTTGTTGCTGGCATCCACGCGTGTGGGCAGCAGTTCGGGGAACTGGTCGGGCTTGAGCACCGGCACGCGGTCCATCGGGTCCTGCAGCGATTCTCGGCGCAGGCAGGCACCCTGCAGGGGTTCTGCATTGTTGGTCGATTTGTTGCTGAGCAACTCAATCAGATAGGCGCTGTTGACCATGGACGACTTGAAGAGCATCTTCTTGTCGGCGGCCGAGAGGTCGCTCATGCCGCGCACGCCCTTCTTCTTGAAGTAGCGCGCCCACGCTTCATCGTCGGCCACGAACAGCGTTCGGCTACCCGTGCGCCGCAGCGTCTTTGCATACTCGGTCTCCGTTTCCCCCTTCGCCCGTTGGTCGTCGGTGAGGAACATCGGATCGTTGATCAGGGCAAGGGTCTGTGTGAAGTTGCCCCTGCTCTCCAGTTCTTCATAGATACTGCTTCCCAGCCACTCAGGCGTGCCCGTGAGCAGGTCATCCTTACATGAGGTGACCATCGAGCTGCCGTAAGCCAGCAAAAGGGCAGTACATACAGGAGTTGTCCACTTCGGCAACCTCCTTTTTAAGATACTGTTTCCCATGTGTGTTAATAAGTGATTATTAGATGATTCCTTTTTGGCAGTTAGTGGGTGAATGAGGGGCGTTTTTACACTAAATCATGTAATTCGCCCCAAAAACAGCCCAAAATTATACATTCTTTTGAATCATGTCACATTTTTTAAGCAATAAAAGTGTATTATATGTTCAATAACATAAAACCGACGTTCTTGTGAAAAGATGTTTAATGGGCACAATTGTAGTGTGTGGTCCGTTTTGGTCTTTCGTAAGCAGGGCGCAGATAACACTATTCGAGTGGCCTGTGGGCTGTGGTTAGGTAGCCAAGTGCGCCACCCGCGCCACCCGCGCCACCCAGTTTGTTAAACTTTATTTTTTACAGGAAGTCATGGTTTTTTGTCACAAAAATAAAGTTCCTGCGCGCGCGTAAGGGTTTTATTAATTGGGTGGCGCGCATGGCGCAAAAAAACTAATGTGTTGATATTGTTTTTGTTTCATGAGTGGGCGGGTGGCGCAGTGGGTGGCGCAGTGGGTGGCGAAAGTGGTGCTCATGGACATGTCTGCACATATCTGACGGCGCGCAGTGTCGTGTTTCGTGTCGGACGCGCGGTCATGGTTTGTCTGGCACTTATGGCTCTAAGTGCATGGACTTATGGCTCTAAGTGCATGGACTTATGGCTCTAAGTGCATGGACTTATGGCTCGAAGTGCATGGACTTATTGGCATTGGTGCTCTTTTCATGAGGTGGCAGCGGGCGCTGCTGCCGAAGCGTTCAGCTGTTGGATGAGCAGGCGGTAAGGTTCGCTTTGGCTGAGCAGCGGCGGGTTGCCCACCAGGAAGAATTGCTTGCGTGCACGGGTGATGGCCACGTTGAGCTTGCGGTCGATAAGGCCGTCGTCCATTTGCACGGGGGCGGAGAGGATGGCCAGCTCGTAGGGCGTGCTCACGGTGGTGGAAAAGATTATGATGTCGCGCTGCGAACCTTGGTAGCGCTCCACCGTGTCGATGTTTATCTGCTCGTAGGCCGGGATGTCCAGGTGCGACATCTCCTTGCGTATCAGCGCGATCTGGTTGCGGAAGGGCACGATGATGCCCACGCGCTTGTCCCAGTTTGTGGCCTGCCCGTTCTGCTGGCACAGGGCGGTAAGGGCCTGGACAAGCTGCGCCACGAGCCGTGCCTCGGCGGCGTTGGACTTGTGCCCACGGGCGTCGGCGCCTTGTAGCACCGGCAGGAGGGCCAGGCGTTGGGTGGCCAGCAGTTTCTGCAGGGGCGAGGTGGCATCGTAATGAACCCACTCCAGCCCGGCCAACTGGTGGGGAACAGGCACTTCGGTGAGCTGGCCGCCGTAGTAGTGCTGGCTGACGAATGCCGACAGGCTGGGGTGCATGCGCCCTTGGCGGTGCAACAGGGCCACGGTGTGCGGTTCCTGGCGCATGGTGGCCAGGCGGTGCAGGCGTTCGAACAGCGAGTCGCGGCAGTTGCGCAGGCCGATGGCGGTGAGTTGTGGGTCGGTCACGGCTGATACGTCGTTGGCCTGAGTGACTACGGCCGGCAACTGCTTGTGGTCGCCTATGAAAATGAACTTGCCAATGGCACACGTGCCGTCGGGGTGGGTGGCGCAGAGCAGGGGCATCAGTTGCGGCTCCAGCACCTGCGAGGCCTCGTCGATGATGGCGGTGTGGAAGTGCTTCAGTAGGAATAGTTCGGTGGAGGTGCTGATGGAGGCGATGGTGCCCACGATGATGGGGGCCTGCTGCAACAGGCCGCGCAGGGTCTGTCGGGTGGGGGTGTTACCGGCCAGCTGGTTGAGCAGGTGCGCACGGTGGGCAGGGGCACAGGACAGCTCAGGGCCAATGCGGATATAGTCTGCCTCGGTGCCGATGGTGTCGAGCATGGCACAAATCTCGTCCACTGCCCGGTTGGTGTAGGCCAGCAGGAGCAGGGCGGAAGGAAGTGTGCTGCCAGCCGATGGCTGGGCCGTGGTGCCAGGTGCAGCGGCCAAAAACTCCTGCACCATGCGCTTCAGGGCCACGGAAGTCTTGCCGGTGCCGGGTGGGCCTACGAGCAGGAAATAGTCCTGGGCCTGCTTGGCGCGTAGGGTGATGTCGTGCCCTTCGGCATCGGCTATCGGGAGGCAGAGTGTCTGGGTGCTGTCAAACTGCGGCATGCGCTGCCCCAGAATGAGTTGGCGGCGGGCCTCGGGTGCCGAGAGCAGGGCATACAGGCCGCGGTAGATGGTGGTGTAGGCGGCATCGGCATGGGCCGGCTCGATGGCGTAGGTGCGGTCGGTGCGGAACAGGCCGGCATCGCGCTGCGGAAAGCGCAGGTGCAGACGCAGGCGGTCGGCCCACATCTCCTCGATAATGGCCGAGGTGTAGGCGGCCGCTGCCAACCGCTGCTGGCGGGCCGAGCCGTCGGACCCTTCTTCGTGCAGCATGACCATGTCGCCCGGACGGAAATTCATGGCATCGGCATCGACCTGCACCTGCGCGTCGATGGCCACGACCAACCCGTCGGCCATGACGGGGACGATACTGAGGTGGCAGATGATGTTGCCGGCCTGCTGCTTGCGTGCCAGGTCCTGCCGCCACACATCGGCAAAGCCGCCATAGCCAGGGGGCAGCGACTCGCCCTCGACGCCGGTCTTGGCCAGGCACTGCTCGCGCTCGACAAAAGCCAGAAAGGTGTGGAAATAAGCGTGTTCCAGCGGGCTCATTCCATGTAGTTGCGACAGGAAGGCGCGGATGGTGGGCTGCAGGAATTGGCAGTAGAAGCGGTCGTAGATGCCGCGCACGTTGAAGTGGGCCTCGCTGAGCATGTCCAGCAGCTGGGCCGGACGCTGGCGCAACAGGTTCTCCAGGTGGACAATGCCGTTGCGCACGGCCACGGCACGGTGTATGTCGGTGCGCCCTAAGTGTATGTCGTGCAGCTGCGGATAGCGTGAGTATAATAAATAGGTATGTACGCGCGCGTACGGGAGGCCCGCGTTGTAGTAAAGGCTCTCCTTGTAGAGTGCCATCTGCATGGCATGCTCGTAGCGGAAGCCCGGCTGCCCGGCGGGGTGCCCGTACTCTTCGCCGCGCCCGCTCTTCAGCTCAACGATGTGCTGGTGGTCGGCGCTGATGAGGTCCATACGGCCTTGTATGCCCAGCGCTTCGCAGATGAAGGCCATCTCCAATTGGCTGTTGGGCAGGGGGAAGGAGGGAGGGGTGGGTGCTTCGGAAGCAGGTGTGACGGGTGCTTCAGAAGAGGGGATGGGTGCTTCAGAAGAGGGGATGGGTGCTTCAGAAAGGGTGGCTTTAGAAGTGGACTTCGGCATCGGTGCTCGCCACTTGGCCACGATACTTCGTATGTTGGCAAACTGCTGCTTGCAGGCTTCGCTGAACTGGCTGTCGATGCCAGGCACGGTGGCAAAGCGGAGCGGGTCGGTGCAGAAAGCCTTGACCAGCGAGGTGCGGAGGTCGGGGTCGGGTAGGTTCACGCAGTCGTCCAGCAGTTGGTTGGCCACGTTACCCAGCAGGATGGCGGCCGAGGTGGGCGAGGGCATGAACTTGCCGATGAGGTGGTAGGCAGGGGCGTCGCCCATGTGGGTGAAGCAACGGCAGATGGCTGTGACATCGACCAGGAAATCGGGATCCAGCACGATGTGTTGGGGGAGGAGGGTGCCGTCGGGCTGCTGCTCGGCCAGGAGCAGGTTCAAGGGGGCGCCAGGGTAGAGGTAGGAGGGCTCGATAAGTGGTGCAGGCTGGCTTGGGTTGCACACTTGCACCACGGCCGAGGGGGCTTCTTCGACCGTGTGGCCTGTGATGCGCTCGGCATCCCAGGTATCGACTATGATACGTAGGCGCTTTATGGGCATGGCGTTTCGTTCATGAACTCTTCGCGGCCTTTCACGTGGGTGCGCCGTTCCTTCTTTTTGCGCGACGGGGAGGGCTGGGCGTTGGGCGATACGGCGCGGGCAGAACCGCGATAGGCGGCCCAGCGGTCCTGGATTTGGCGCACATAGCCGGAGGTTTCGCTGCCACGCAGGTAGCCGTTCTGCACCACGGGGTCGTGGTAGAACTGGGGCTGTGAAAGGCGGAGGATGTAGGGGTCCACGTTGGCCCATCGGTGCGGGTCCTGTCCGTGTTTGCGGGCCAGCGCCATGGCATCGCGCACGTGGCCGTGGCCGCCGTTGTAGGCGGCAAGGATGAAGTTGATGCGTTCCAGGCGGTCGGGCACGTCGGCGAACTTTCCTGACAGTTCGTGCAGGTAACGGGCAGCGGCGGCGATGTTCTGTTCGGGATCGTAGATGGCGCTCATCGGGAGCCCCAGATGGGCGGCTGTGCCAGGCATGATCTGCATGAGACCGCGCGCTCCGGCCCACGACACGGCCTGCGGGTCGAAGGCGGACTCCTGGTAGCACTGGGCGGCCATGAGGCGCCAGTCCCAGCCGATGGTGGATGCGTGGCGGATGAAGAGGTCGTCGTACCTGGAGATGATGCCATCGGCCTGCGACAGCATCACCGGACGTGCGGTGCGGCGCACGCTGGTGGCCTTGGTGGTGCGCTGCTTTTCCAGTGCGAGGAATTCATCCTTCATGGAGGGTTTCCACCAGCCGTCGATGGCTGCAGCCAGTTCGGAAGCCGAGGCACGCACCACCCAGTGGTTGGCGCAGGCATGCAGGTCGGTGGTGCTGCCGGGAGTGCTGATGGTGGAACTGCCGGTGGTGCTGCCGTGGGCGCTTGTGCTTGCATCCAGGGCGGCCGAGTCCAGTTCCAGCGCCACGATGTCGGCCTCGCCGGCGGCCAGGCGGCTGAGCAGTTCGGCGGTGTCCGAAGCCATCTCCATGCGCAGTTTGGCGCCGATGGTATGTGCGAAGGCTTCGGCCAGGTCGAACTGTAGGCCGAAACCGTGGCCGCGGTACTCATAGTAGGTGTCGGGGCCGGACAGCGTCACAGCGATCAGCTCGCCCGACGCCTGTATGTCAGTGAGATCGTAGCCGGTGAGGTCGTCCTCGGTGGTGGCTTGCCCGAACATAGACGAAGTCTGATGCGACTCGCGTTGCTGGCCGCAGGCACTCAGCAGGAGCCCTGTCAGAAGCATGAAGAGGGGGCGCATCAGAAGCAGTGAGAAGAGCCGCATCGGCGACGTTAAGAAGGGGCTACGGGGTGCCGTGCGGTTGTGTGGCGGTTGGTGCATGTCAGGGCTTGAGCCGGTGGATGATGTAGGTGCGCATGATGTCGATGGCGCGCTGGTTGCCCCCGCCCTGCGGGATGATGAGGTCGGCATAGCGCTTGGTGGGCTCGATGAACTCCATGTGCATGGGTTTCAGCACGTCGATGTAGCGGTCCATGACCATCTGTGCCGTGCGTCCGCGCTCCACCATGTCGCGGCTGATGACGCGTATGAGGCGTTCGTCGGGGTCGGCATCGACAAAGATCTTCAGGTCCATCAGGTCGCGCAGTTCCTTGCGGCACAGTGCCATGATGCCTTCGATGATGATGACATCGCACGGCTCGATGTGTACCGTTTCGGGTGTGCGGTTGCACTCCAGGTAGGAATAGGTGGGCTGCTCGATGGCTTCGCCATTGCGCAGGGCATTGATCTGCTGTATGAGCAGTTTCCAGTCGAAGGCGTTGGGGTGGTCGAAGTTGATCTTGCGGCGTTCCTCCATGGGGATGCCGTCGTTGCAGTTGTAGTAGGAGTCCTGCGGGATGACTGCAATCTGGGCTTTGGGCAGAGACTCGACGATTTTGCGCACAACGGTGGTCTTGCCCGAGCCTGTCCCGCCTGCTATACCGATGATATACATGTGTGGTTGTGGGTTATGAGATGCTGTAAAGTGATAATGCTGAGGGGGTGCTTCGCGTGAGGGTGTGCGTCAGAACTCCAGTTCGAGGATGTCCTTGAGGCGTGTGAGTGCTTCGAGGTAGTAGTAGTCGGCATAGACGATGCTGTAGTCGATTTCCGAGCCGGCGGGTGCGTTGCCCACGCTGTGCATCAGGAAGGCGGGGTTGTGTCCGTTGGCGCTGTAGTTCTCGGTGAGGCTTTGCAGCATGGTCACGGCCTGCTGGCGGTAGGCTTTGGCTTTCTTGGGGCCGATGGTGTTGAAGGTGGAAAGCTCGAGCAGCGCCGATGCCACTACGGCGGCAGCCGATGCATCGCGTGGTGCATCGGCCGGGGCGGAGAAGTCCCAGAGTGGCACTTGGTCAGCCGGCAGACGGCTGATGAACACGTCGGCTGCGCGGCAGGCGGTGTCGAGGAACTGGCGCTTGCCTGTTTCGCGGAAGGCCATGGTAAAGCCATACACGGCCCATGCCTGTCCGCGTGCCCACATGCTGCTGTCGGCCAGGCCCTGGTGGGTGACGCCGCGCAGGAAGTGGCCGTCGATCGTGTCATACACGGCCACGTGGTAGCTGGTGCCATCCGGCCGGAAGTGGTGCTCCATGGTCGTGTTGGCATGTGTGGTGGCTATCTGTGCCAGTTCCTTGCGGCCGCCGTTCTGTGCGGCCCAGTAGAGCAGTTCCAGGTTGATCATGTTGTCCATGATGGTGTTATGGCCTCCGAACTTCTGCACGTTGCGCGGCCAGGACAGGATGGTGCCCACGTTGGGGCGGAAGAGAGTGGCCAGCGAGTCGGCCGCCTGCAGCAGCATGGTGCGCAGCTGCGGAATGAGTGCCTTGTCGGCTGCGCGTACCTCCTGCGGCAGCTGTTCGCATTCCAGTTCATGCTGCAGCACCCGCAGGCCTGTGCCGGCGCTGCAGAAGAGGAGGAATCCGAGGTCGTGGTCCAGCACCGGCTGGTCGATGATGCGTTGCATGGCTTGTGTGGCCTGCACGGCAGCGCGGCGCACGGTGGTGTCGGTGGGGTGGTTCAGCAAGTCCAGCCAAAGGATGCCTGGCCAGAAGCCTGAGCACCACTCTTCGGCGCAAACGGGCCGGCAGGCCCATGTGATGCCGTCGGGTGCGATGTTGCGCGGCATCATCTCGTAGGGGTAGAGCGAGTCGGCATCCAGCTGCGTCAGGGCATGCAGCACCTGCTTGTGGCAGTAGTCGATGGCCGCATCGTGGTCGAAGTCGTAGTGCTCGGCCTGTATGCATGCCCCCGTCAGCAGCGGCAGGAGCAGGATCAGTAGGAAGGGCTTTCTGGTCATGGCTGAAATGATAGGAGTGTTTGGTGTAAAAGGGGTGTGATAGGGCGGGAGGGCGTGTGCGGTGTGGGCGCTACTTGACGGCCACCTTGTGTCCGCCTACGATATAGATGCCGCGTGGCAGCTGTATGGTGGCCGTGTTGCCACGTGTCACATACACCGTCTTGACCAGCTGTCCGCCCAGGCTCACAATCTGCACATCGGCATTGTCGGAGGTGGCGGTGATGGCCACGAAGCCATGTCCGCCGCCCACCATGAGTGCGCCTTGTGCATCGGTGTGGTGCTGGATGGGCTGTATGCCTACGGCCTTGTCGCCCACGCGGCTGCCGAAACGGTCCACCTCGGTGGGTGTCATCAGGAACCAGCGTTGTGTGGTGGCGCTGTTGGCGTGGTCGAAGTCGGCCGCGTTGGTGGCTTCGTTGTCGCCGGCGTTCATGGCCTTTGAGCCATTGGGCTCGGTGATCCAGTAGCTCTTGGTGGCGAAGTTGTAGGTGCCCACCTTGGACGTTTCGCGTGCGGCCAGCAGTTGCAAGCGCTTCTGGTCGCTGCTGGGCGAGACGGCTGTGCGGAAGGTGGTGCCGTTGTAGATGATGGTGTTGCCCGTGGCCACGTTCTTGAAGGTGTAGTAGCAGCTGGCGGGGTTGAAGGTGATGTGCCAGGCGAAGGAGTCGTTGGCCAGGATGTCGTCGGAGAGTCCGGCCTGCCAGCGCAGTGCCCTGCTGGCGTTCTCGCGCAGGTAGGATGTGCGTAGCCCGTGGTCCTCGTCGGCGTTCTTGATGTAGTACTTCAGTGTGTCGTCCTGTTCGAAAGTGTAGGCGGGCTTGGCAAAGTCGTAGCCCCACAGCGGCAGGTTGTCCTCGCCCAGGGCTCCCACAATCAGCGCGTTGGCATAGTAGAGAATGGGTGTTCCGTTGTCCTCGCCTGCGCCGTTGATGCCGTAGGGCCACATGTGCTGGTAGTCGCCGTTGAGCACGGCTGTGTTGTTGTTCTCCAGGAAGTGCATCACGCGGTCCACGCGGTCGCCCAGCCAAGTGCCTCGTGTGTTGTTGGAGCGGTAGATGCTGCCAATCCAGTTGGTGGGGCTGTAGCCGTTGTCCCAGCCAATCACGCCCAGACCGTGCGAGCCCTCGTGCATGATGGTTCCGGTGCGCTGGTAGGAGGGATTGCCGCCCACGCGCATGTAGCCGCCGTGCGAGCAGTCGGCCGTTCCGGCCCCGCCGCCGGCTCCGGCGCCATACACATAGTGTATGCTCAGCGAGAAGTTCTTGGTGTGGCCAGTCACGTTGTTCCAGTACTTGATGGCATCGTCGGCCGCAGCAATGATGCGCTTGTTGGTGGCATCGTCGCCGTTGTTCTCATACCAGTAGGACGTGTTTCCTTTGGGCAGCGTGTACAGCTTGATGGGCTTGCTGTAGCCCACCTTCCAGTTGGCGCCGATGCCGAAGGCGCGTATGTAATAGACGGTGGCCGGCTTCAGGTTCTCCATGGCGTAGATGAAGCCGTTGTTGCTGTAGGTGGTCAGGGTATAGTTGTCCAGCACGGTAGGCTCGGGGTTGGTCGAGCTGTAGCACAGGCCGATGCCGTTGGGTGCGGCCTGTCCGGTGCGTGTGAGGCGTGCGAAGATGACGGTTGAGCCCTGCACGGCGCTGTTCAGTTTCAGCGTAGGTGCGGTGCCGGTGGCGTTGGCGATGAGTTGGGCCAGTTCCTCCTGGCTCACGTCCTTGATGCCGGCTTGTGCCTGTAGCGAGCAGGCCAGCAGGCAGCATGCGGCAATGCGGGCGAAGCGTTGGCCCAGGAGTGCAGTAGGTGCGAGTTGTTTCATTTGCTTTGTAGTTAGTTCTTTTCGTTGTTATCGTGGCAAAGGTAATACTTTTTGTTGATTCGCGGGCAAAACCTGGGGCCTTTTTCGGCGAAAAGGCGGCCAAAAGTGTAGCGTTCGCACTTTTTTGCCTACCTTTGCCTCGGATTTTTGAAACAAAGACCATGGAATATATGTCAAAGGAGGGCTACGACAAGCTCGTGGCCGAACTGCGCGAACTGGAGAATGTGGAGCTGCCCCGCGTGAAGGACGCCATCTCCGAGGCGCGCGACAAGGGCGACCTCAGTGAGAACTTTGAGTACCATGCCGCCAAGCGCGAGCAGGGACGCCTGCTGGGGCGCATCCGCTTTATGCAGCGTGTGCTGGAACATGCACGTGTGATTGACACGTCGCGCCTCAGCGGCGACTGCGTGCAGCTGCTCAGCCGCGTGGAGATGACCAACCTGGCCTCGCAGGCGCACATGACCTATATTATAGCAAGCCCCCACGAAGCCAATCTCCGCGAGGGCAAGATCTCGATCAAGTCGCCCATCGGACAGGCGTTGCTGAACCGTAAGGTGGGCGACGTGGTGGAGGTGCGTGTGCCGGCCGGCCTGATGCAGTTGCGCATCGACCGTATCGAGGTGGCAGGCTAAATCCCCCTCAGTACTTTGCGTGTAGTCACGGAGCCGTCGGCTTCCGTGCGTTGTTCTATGCAGATGCCGCGCTGCGGTGCCTGCAGGCGTGTGCCTTGCAGCGTGTAGTAGCGTGGCGGCTGTGCTGTGTGCGTGTGTTGCCGTGGCGTGCCGATGGCGGTGGGCAGCGGCTCGATGTTTGTAGGCTCGATCACCCAGCGCAGGCGGGTGCGGTCGGCATGCACGCCGAATATGGTGAGCGGCCCGCCCTTGCCGTCGGCGTCGGGGTTGCCCACGTTGAACAGCCGCTTGCCGCGTTCGTCGGCATCCAGGTAGAAGGCCGCGTGGCCGTTGTCATGCTTGGCGTAGCAGGGGTAGATGGTGGTGGGTGTGCTGGTCAGGTAGTTGTCGATGGCCATGTATGCGCCGCTTTCTTGGTTGCGCACGTAGTAGAGGCGTCCGCTCGGGTCGGCTTCCAGTGTCCACAGTGCGGCGCGTTGCAGGCCCACGGGGTCCTCGGCGCCGTCGCGTATCTGCTGTTCCGACAGGCCGATGCGGTACACCAGCGAGTCGCGGCTGCCGTCGGCGCTGGGCACGCAGCACAGGTAGCGGCGCTGAATGTCGGGCGTGGCCGTGGCGGCGCTGGCGTTCGACATGGTTCCGAAACTATATATGTTGTAGCATTTGGCGGGGTCGAAGCCGGCCAGCACCATCACTTCCGAGGCCGGCACGGCGGCAAAGGTGAACACCATGTCGGCGCGGTCGAAGGTGCCCGAGCCCCAGATCCAGTCGTTGCCGAAGCCGCGCGCGCGGATTTGCTGGTTCTTGTTCTGCGGGCAGTTGATGCGGTACATCGAGATGGCTGCCGACGAGCCGGCCTGCGAGGGCTGCTGGTCGCCGGTGTAGTTGATGGTGAGCAGGGTGGGGGTGGTGGTCTGTCCGATGCGGTCGTCGCCGTCGGACGTGGTGCCGTTGGTGGGTGCCATGTAGGTGCCGGTGGCGCAGTTGCGCAGATAGAAGCAGCCTTCGGCAGGCGTTATCTCCCACAGTTGTGCGGGGCTGTCCCACTGGAACTCTTCCGATGCGCCCAGGCTGCCGCCGGCCGTAAAGGTGAGGTACTTGGGCACGCCGCCCAGGCTGGTGCCCGAGTTGTAGGGGATGGTGGCGTAGTTGATGATGCGGTACAGGTAGCCTTGGCTTGGGGCGAAGGTGGTGGTGCCTGCCGCCGTGCCGTGGCCCGGCTGCATGTATTCGTTGTTCACCGACACGATGGCCGAGTAGGCCGATTCGGCTTCGTCGGTGATGGCTTTCAGACGGAAATAGTAGATGTGGCCGGCGGTGAGGCCCGTCAGGGTGGTGGCCGTTACCTTGCCGCTCACGCGCTTGGCCTCGGTGAAGTAGCGGCCGTCGTCCGACACCTCGACCACGATGCTCTTGGCCACCACCTCGCCGTTGCTCCACGTCAGCCGCACGGCGCCGTTGGTGCCCATCTGCGCCTTCAGGTTCTGCGGTGCCGAGAGGAAGAAGGTCTTCACGGCCAGGCTGTTGATGTAGTGCTCTATGTTGGTGTATCCGCCGCCCAGCGTGTAGGCATTGGCGTCGTTGCTCTGTGGGTTCAGCCCGTTGGCCCGTTCCCACTCGTCGGCCATGCCGTCGTTGTCGGCATCGGTGGGGCGAGTGCCTCCGGCCAGTGTGCCGATGCCGCCCACGTCGCCCTCGTTGGCTATGAAGCTGCCCTTGGTGCCGAGCGAGGTGAGCTGCTCAATGTAGCGGCGGTCGTGCACGTCGCGCACCCGTGAGGCCCCCACGTGCTCCACCACCGTGGCGTAGGCCTGTGCGGCCGTCTCCAGGTTCTGCGGGTGTGTGGTGTTGAAGTTGGGCTTCTGCATGGGCGTGGCCCCGTTGTAGTCGGTGATGAGTGTGCCGTCCAGCGTGCCGTTGCAGTTGCCGTCGTAGTAGTTGCCGGTGGAGTAGAGGTGGTCGGTCTCCGTCCACTGGTCAAAGTATTTGTACGACCCTTCTGGCCCGGCAATGAAGTAGTTGTTCATGAGGTCCTGGTAGTTGTCGCCGGCCGAGTGTCCGCCCATCACGCCCATGGCATAGTTGTACACCACGTTGTTGTAGTACTGTACGCCGCACTTCATCTTCGGGTTTCGGCTTTTGTTGTCAATCCACAGGCAGTGGCTGATGGTCCAGTTGCGTGTGCCGTCGGTAATGCTTCCGAAGCGTTGCGGCTCGATGCCTTCGGCAATGATGCAGTTCTGCCACGTCACGTTGTTGGCATCCTTGATGTGTACGTTGTCCCACGGTCCCCACGACACGCTGCAGTGGTCCATGATGAAGTTCTCGCAGTAGTCCAGCGTCAGCGTGCACTTGCTGCTGTTCACGCTCTTGCCTCCGCGCATCCTGATGTAGCGCATGATCACGTTCTTGCTGTTGGATGCGATGACGCGGCCACCGTAGATGGTGATGCCCTCGCCGGGGGCTGTCTGGCCGGCTATGGTGATGTTGCTGGCAATGGTGATGCTGGCGTTGGTGATGTCGATGATGCCACCAACGTCGAACACCACCGTTCGGCCCGACTTGCTCACGGCGTCGGCCAGCGAGCCGGCTCCCGATGCGTTCAGGTTGGTCACGTGTACCACTTGGCCGCCGCGGCCGCCTGTGGCATAGGCGGCATAGCCCTCGGCACCGGGGAAGGCCAGTTGCTGGGCTTGGGTGCTCATGGCACAGCTCAGCAGAAGGATTGATGTGGAAAAACTGTGTAGTTTCATTAGTATAGAGCTTGAGTGTTGTCTTTGAGTGTTGTCTTTTTAGGTATTCCAGCAGCAAAGGTAGGCCTTTTTTCCGACACTGCAATGTTTTTCTGCCGAAATAGGCGTAAACATTTTCCTATTTTCGGCCTAAATGTATGAAAGTGAAACAGATGGATGTCGAATTCTGAAGCAGAACTTTCGCACCGGCATGGGGGGAGGGCATCCGCTGATGCCACAAGGGAAAGAGGCGAAAGAAAAAACGAAGAGTTCCCCCTTATAATTCCCTTTAGTTAGAAGTAAAAAAGAACATCATCAGAGATGATGATTGACGGCAAAGCTTTGCCGCAACAACAAACAGCTGCTCCTGAGCTCGCGCCGCGTGCCAGCCACGGCCCGCTGCGTCACAGGTGGCTTCGCCATCATCATCATCGCCTTCTTTGTTAATATCAAAGTGTGAAAAACCAAGACAATACGCCTTCTCCTTATGGCGCTGCCTTACGTGCATCCGCTTTCGCCGAACGGCCTGTTCTTGCTGCCATTTGCTCCAAACTCCAAAATGCCTCTAGGGAGAAATCTTTTTGGGTTAACCCTATTTGCAATCAGGGTTAACCCAAACACCAATCAGGGTTAACCCAAACGCCAATTGAGGTTACCCCTAATGTCCATCGGGGTTAACCTCAATCGTAATCCATGCTTGTTTCGATGTCTCGTGGTGGCTGCTTTCAGCTTGGCAGCCTTCTGTGCAGGCACGGCCTGCCTACAAGGCACGCTGGCGAACGAAGCAGCCGGAGAATATCTCTTCGATGTGTTCTACGGGGTCTGCGAAAATTCCGTACACGGCCGAGCCGCTTCCCGACATGGCTGCGTAGGTGGCACCCAAGTCGATGAGCTTGTCCTTGATGGCCGCAATCTCCGGGTACTTGGGGAACACGCTGGCCTCAAAATCGTTCACCATCAGTTGCTGCCACTCTTCCACCGGGCGTTTCACAATTTCCGTCAGGGGCATGTCTGGCTGGTGTGGTGTGATGGCGGCGTAGGCATCGCGTGTGCTGACGTGGATGTCGGGCTTGACCAGCACCAGCGTCCAGCCAATCAGCTCCAGCGCAATGGGTGTCAGCACATTGCCTATGCCGGTGGCGAAGGCTGGCGTGTTGCGCACAAAGAAGGGGCAGTCGGCGCCCAGCACGGCAAGCCGTTCCTCCATCTGCTCGGTGCTCATTCCCAGCGCAAAGCGCTCGTTCAGCAGCCGCATCATAAAGGCCGCGTCGGCCGAGCCGCCGCCCAGTCCGGCGCCCGAGGGGATATGCTTGTACAGGTACACGTCGAGCGGCGGCAGGTTGAAATCGGCTTCCAGCAGTTGCACCACACGCATCACCAGGTTCTCCTCTGGCGGGCAGTCCAGCCGGGTGCCGGCCATGCGGAAGGAGGGCTGCTGGGCGTCGGTCACCTCGAGCGCATCCTGCAGTGGGATGGGGTAGAAGATGGTTTCTATGTCGTGGTAGCCGTCCGGGCGGCGTGCCACCACGTTCAGTCCCAGGTTGATCTTGGCGTTTGGGTAGATAATCATTTGGCAGAGATGTTAGGGGCCGTGGCGTGTAAACCCGGCCTTGGTTTGCAGCGCAAAGGTAGGCGAAAGTGGCGTGGTGCAGCGGCGGCGGGTAGTTAAAAGATGTTCACTTGCTGTGCGGATGCTGCTTTTTTCTCCGATTTTTTGGTGCTCTCGCAAATTCGTAGTAATTTTGCGCGCTTTTAGGCACCTGCTAAACTTAGCAATCATGACAAAGAAAATACATTTCAAAGCATCAGCACGTCACGCACGCAGGCGTGTATGTGCACTGCTGGCCCTGCTGTGGGTCGGCCTGAGTGTATGGGCTGTTCCCGCCCAGCATATCCGTCGCCAGGTGCGCCTGGCCGACGGCTCCACCGCGGTGGCCACCCTCTATGGCAACTCGCACCTGCACTGGCTGCTCACCGAGCGGGGGCAGGTACTCGTCCCCACTGCCGACGGCGGCAGCTATGAGCCTTCGGCCCAGACCCATGCCGACATGGTGGCACAGATGGGCCGCGCCGGTGAGGAGCATGCACGCCGCAGTCCGCGCCGCATAGGCTCGCAGGCCACGGCCCCGCTGCCCGCCACGGGCAATCCCAAGGTGCCGGTGGTGCTGGTCAACTTTGCCGACACGCACTTCACCGTGGGCAGCACCGACGAGGAGGTGCGCCAGTACTACGAGCTGTACTGCAACGGCACCCGCAACGGCCAGCGCTACAACGGCCACGGCAGCTGGGGCGCCATCCGCGACTATTTCATCGACCAGAGCGACAGCCTGTTCCAGCCCGAGTTCGTCATCATTGGCCCGGTGCAGCTGGACTACGGCTACGCCCACTATGGCAAGAACAACGCTTCGGGGCAGGACTCCAACTACAACCTGTTCCGCACCCATGCCGTGCAGAAGGCCGTGAGCCAGTTCGACATAGACTGGCTGGCCCAGTTTGACAACCGCGGCAAGAACCAGGTGGACATGGTGTTCTTTATCTTTGCCGGCATGGGCGAGGCCAACGGCGGCGATGCGAACACCATCTGGCCCAAGGAAACGGGCAGCAGTGCCACCATCGGCGGCATCCGCTTCGCTACAAACGCTTGCTGCAACGAACTGCGCGCCACCGCGATGGACGACGATGGAAACGTGACCGAAACGGCTGCCGACGGCATCGGCATCATGTGTCACGAACTGAGCCATGCCCTGGGGCTGCCCGACTTCTACGACACCCAGGGCCAGGGCTTCGGCATGGATGTGTGGAGCGTGATGGACTATGGCGAGTACTGCGCCAACGGCTACTGCCCCGTGGGCTACACCGCCTACGAACGCGACTTCATGGGCTGGCGACCGCTGCAGACGCTGACCGAGAAAGGCAGCTACGTGCTGAAACCCGTGGGCGCCGACGGCATCGGCTACAAGGTGGTGAACCCGCAGAACCCCAACGAATACTATGTGCTGGAAAACCGGCAGCGTGCCGGATGGGACCGCGCCCTGGCCAGCTATGGCCGCGGCCTGATGGTGACCCACGTGGACTACCAGACATCGGCATGGAACAACAACACGGTGAACACCAACTCGAACCACCAGCGCATGACCATCATCGCCGCCAACGACCGCTACGTGGGCAGTTCTGCCAGCCGCGACATGAACGAGTGGCGCATCACATGGGCTGGCAACCTGTACCCCTACGAACAGCTGGACAGCCTCACCGACCTGTCCAACCCAGCGGCCAAGGTGTGGACCTCAAACGGCCTAATGGGCCAACCCATCTATGAAATAACCCAAGCCGACGACGAGGGCTGCATCCGCTTCAGCTTCCTGGAAAAGATCATGACGGGCATCACCGCCCTGCCTGCACAAGCCGGCAGTCAGCCCGGCACCACCTTCGGCAGCAGTCCCGCCCAACCCACCGACACAGAACCCGCCTACGACCTCTCCGGCCGCCGCATCAATGCCGCCCGCCACTACAAGGGGCTGGTGATTCGGAACGGGAAACTGGTAAGAGAAAGAAAAAGTGAAAAAGTGAAAAGTGAAAAATAAGAGGATGTAAGAAGACGCTTGCGCCGAAGGCTGAAAGGTGAAAGCCGAAGTGCAGAAGCCCAGCCTCCTTTTCTTTTAGAGTCAGAGTGCATCGCGGTTTTCCCGCGATGCCCCACCCACCTCCTCCCTCCCTCTTCCTCCTCCCTCCCCCCCACACATTACCAACAAGCACACCCACAACCCAATGAAAAGGATCCTGATATTCCTGCTGGCCACAGCAGTGACGGCGGCCGCCATGGCCATCCCGGCCCGCCCTGGCATCAAGTGCCAGTTGACACTCGCCGACGGCTCCATGGTTACGGCCGAACTGCGTGGCGACGAGGCCTACCACTACTATGTGCTGCCCGATGGCACCCCCTTGGTGCGCAATACAGAAGGCCGCTGGCAGGCATCCACTACCTACCTGGTGCAGGCCCGCCACAGCCAGCTGGCACAACGCCGCAACAGGCACCGCCTGGCCCGCGCCGCCAAGATGCAGAGCTACTTCGGCCAGCAACGCCGCGTGAAAGGACAGCAACCCGGACAAGTAACCAAGAAGAAAGGACTGGTCATACTGGTCAACTTCCGCGACACCAAGTTCCTAAGCACCAGCAAGCCCGAGTACTTCGACCAGATGTTCAATGGCATCGGTAACCCCTTCGGTAAGAATTACGGCTCCGTACACGAGTACTTCCTGGCCCAGAGCTACGGCCTGTTCGACCTGGAGTTCGATGTGGTGGGACCCTACGACCTGCCCTACGGCATGAACTACTATGGAAAGGACACCGACCCCAACGACAAAGGCTCTGATGCACACCCCGAGGAGATGGTGTCCGAGGCATGCCGACTGGCCGATGCCGACGTGAACTACCAGGACTACGACTGGGACGGCGACGGCGAGGTGGAGCAGGTGTATGTGTTCTTCGCCGGCTACGGACAGAACAGTGGCGCCGCCACAAATACCATCTGGGCCCATGAGTGGACGCTGAGCGATGCCTACTACTACAACAACGACCGGATGAACTACAGTCTGCGGCTGGACGGCATGCGCATTGACACCTATGCCTGCGGCTCGGAATTGTACGGCACGAGTGGCAACATCATCGACGGAGTCGGAACCACGTGCCATGAGTTCAGCCACTGCCTGGGCCTGCCCGACTTCTACGACACAAGCGGAACATACATGGGCATGGATGTGTGGGATGTGATGGACTATGGCTGCTACAACGGCGACGGCTATCAGCCGGCCGGCTACACCGCCTACGAGCGTTGGTTCAGCGGGTGGCTGGAACCCACCGTGCTGGACGAACCCCTCACCGTGACCGACATGCCCGCCATCCAGGACCAGCCCGTGGCCTATGTGCTGATGCAGAGCGGCACAAAGGCCAACGTGAACAGCACCTACTACCTCATGTACAACCACCAGCTGAAAGGCTGGGACGAGGCATCCTACGGCCACGGCATGCTGGTGCAGTGGGTGCGTTACAACCGCACTGCGTGGGATAACAACACCGTGAACAACGGCTCCAACCAGCGCATGACCCTCATCCCGGCCGACGGCGACTTCAACCTGTCCACATCGAAGGCCCTGGCCGGCGACCCGTGGCCCGGCACGGCAGGCAACACCTCGTTCAGTTGGAACGGCCACACCGTGACCGGCATAACCGAACGCAACAACCTGATCAGTTTCCGCTTCGACGGCGGCACACCCCTGCCGCCACTGCCAGTGCCCGTGGTCATCCCCGATGCCGCCACCACCACCTCGACCACCTTCACAGCCGTGTGGGAGGCCGTGGAGGGAGCCTTCGTCTATAACCTGCGCTACCACGTGCTGGCCCCCGGCGAAGACCCCGCCACCTTGCTGCAGGATCCCGACCTGACGTGGAGCCTGGTGCGCAACATATCCAAGACACAGTATACCGTGCAGCGACTCAAGGCGGGCACCACCTACATCTACCAGTTGCAGGCCATCGGCATCGAGGGGCAGCAGTCCGATTGGTCCGAGGCGCACGTCATCACGCTGCCGCAGCCATCGGCCATACGCACAGCCCGTCAGGTAATGCCCGCCACAGCCGGTGACATCTACGACCTGAGCGGTCACCGCACAGATGGCAGCCGGCTCCGCCCCGGCGTGTATGTAATCGGCGGGCGGAAGGTACGTGTTCAGTAATCGCCCCTCAGCACATAAGTCTTCACACACAGACACAAACGCCCATGCACCGCTGTCGCTACATACTCCTGCTGCTCCTGATGCTGCTTGCCCTTGAGGCGCATGCCCAGGTGGGCGATGCCATGCGCGAGGTGGACATGCAGGAGGTAACGGTGAAGCCCAAGCGCCAACGCTACCGCCGCAAGGGCAACCCGGCGGTGGAACTGATGCGCAAGGTCATCGCGGCCAAGGGGCAGCACGACCTGCGGCTGAACGACTACTACAAGTACTACCGCTACCAGCGCATGACCTTCGCCTTCAACAACATCACCCAGCAGATGGCCGATTCCATGCGCCTGTTGCAGCGTCCACTGCTGAAGCGGCAGGTGGAGTGGTGCGAGCAAACGGGCAAGTACATACTGCCCTTCAGCTACAACGAAACCGCCTCCATGCACCTGTATCGCCGCCAGCCGCACAAGGAGCGCAACTACACCCTCGGCACCAACACCGAGGGCCTGACGGAGATGTTCCAGATGGGCGACATGTTCAACACCGTGCTGCGCAGCGTGTTTACCGATGTGAACGTGTACGACGACGTCATCACGCTGCTGGAACGCAAGTTCACCAGCCCCCTCTCGTCGCGTGCTGCCATCTCCTTCTTCCAGTTCTTCATCGAGGACACCGTCATGGTTCAGGGCGAGAAAGTGATCCGTCTGAACTTCGTGCCACAGAACCCACAGGACTTTGGCTTCTCCGGCCGCATCAACATCCTGGCCGACTCCACCTGGCGGGTGCAGCAGTGCACATTGATGCTGCCCCTGCGCTCCAGCGTGAACTTCGTGAACAACCTGGTGCTGCAGCAGCATTACACCTCGTTGCCAGGCGGCCAGCGTGTGCTGCTCAAGGACGATCTGTTTGCCGAACTGGGCGTGCTGAAGGGACAGCGGATGATGATGGTGCACCGTGCCACCAACTACAGCGGCTACAGCACCGACCCGCTGCCCGACGTGCAGTTTGTCCCCTCCGACCAGCGGCGTGAGGGCACGGCCAACCAGGAGGCTGACGCCTTCTGGGAACGCTATCGCACAGACACCCTCTCGCGTGCCGAGCAGAACCTGAAAGGGCTGGTGGCGGGCTTGCAGGAAAACAACAGGTGGCGCGTGCCCGTGTTCCTGCTCAAGACCGCGGCGCAGAACTACTTGGAAACCGCACGGCGAGGCCATAAGAACTACTTCGATATTGGCCCCGTGAACACCCTGGTGTCCCACAACTTCATCGATGACTGGCGCCTGCGCCTGGGTGGACAGACCACCGCCAACCTGCACCCGCAGCTCTTCCTGAAAGGCTACGCTGCCTACGGCCTGGGCAGCAAGCGCTGGTATGGCATGGGGCAGGTCGAATGGTCGTTCCTGCGAAAACAGTACTCGGCCATCGAGTACCCCAGGCACAGCATCATGGTGCAGTTCCTGAACGATGTGGTAAGCCCCTCTGACCTGATGTGGCAAAACCGGCGCGACAAGGACAACGTGTTCGTGTCCATGAAAGCCATGCCGGTGGAACACATGCTGTGGACACGTCAGTGGACCGCCGCATGGGAACTGGAAACCAACCAACACCTGGACTTGAAGCTGACGTGGAAGAACGCCACCTGGACACCCTGCGGAGCCTTGTTCTACCGCAGGCTGGACGGGCAGATGGTGGACCACCTGCGCACGGCCGAACTCACCGCCTTTGTGCGCTGGGCGCCGGGCGAGGAGGTGATCAACACCAAGCAGCGGCGCCGCGTGGTGAACCACAACAATCCGGCGCTCTCGCTGGCCCATACCTTCGGCCTGAGTGGCATCTGCGGAGCCAACTACCGCTACAACATGACCGAGCTGACGGCCTACAAGCGCCTGTGGCTGTACAGCTACGGACGCATCGACATGAACCTGAACATGGGCGCACAATGGAACCGCGTGCCCTTCCCGCTGCTGGTGCTGCCCGTGGCCAACAACTCATACATCATCACCCGCGGCATGTTCTCTATGATAGGCAATATGGAGTTTATCAACGACCGCTATGCTTCGCTCGATGTAGAGTGGGACCTGAGCGGCAAGCTGCTGAACCGCATCCCCCTGATCAAGCGCCTGAAACTGCGCGAGGTGGTGGGATTCAAGGCACTGTACGGGCACCTGTCGGCCCGCAATGACCCGGCCCGCAACCCCGGTGCGCACGACCTGTTCGAGTTCCCCTCCAGTCAGGGCCAGTGCATCGTGCACCCCATGGGCCACACGCCCTACATGGAACTGAACGTGGGGCTGCACAACATATTCAAGATTATCCGCATAGACTACGTGCGGCGCCTCAACTACCTGGGCTATCCAGGCGTGAAGAAGCACGGTGTGCGTTTCTGCATAGAGTTCGATTTCTGATTCCTTCAGGATAAAGCAAGACATGACCAAAGACCAACTGTTACTGAACATACGCGAGGGCCGCAAGCTCTCCACCGCCGAGCAGCTGCGACTGACAGTGCTGCTCAGCGTTCCTGCCATTCTGGCACAGGTGTCGGGCATCCTGATGTTCTACATAGACGATGCCATGGTGGGCTCGCTGGGAGCGCAGGCTTCGGCCTCGATAGGCCTGGTGGCCACATCGCTGTGGCTGTTTTGGAGCATCATCTCGTGTGTGGCTACTGGCTTTTCTGTGCAGGTGGCCCACCGCATCGGCGCCAACGACCTGCCCGGAGCACGCTCGGTGTTCCGCCAAAGCCTGCTCACGGCCATGGTGCTGGCGGGCGTTACCATGTTGGCCGGCGCACTCATTGCCGGCCCCCTGCCACATTGGTTGGGTGGCGGACCGGACATCGCCCCCGATGCTTCGGTCTACTTCCTCATATTTGTGCTGGGCGCACCGGTGGCCATGCTCGACATGCTGGCCTGTGCCATGCTGCGCTGTGCCGGCAACATGAAGATACCCTCCATGGCCAGCATCGTGATGTGCGTGCTGGACGTAGGTTTCAACTTTATAACCATCTTTCCCACACGCACGCTGACCCTGCTGGGCGTGACATTCACCATGCCGGGCTTAGGATTGGGCGTGCCGGGAGCCGCCGTTGGCACGATTCTTGCAGAGGCCGTGGTGGGCATCTACGTCACATGGTATGCCGTGAGCCGCAGTAAGGAGTTGCGTCTGCTGGGCGAGCAGGGCCGCTTCGTGCCCGAGCGTCAGGTGCTACAGAAGGCGGGCGACATAGCTGGTCCCATCTTCCTGCAGCGGGTGCTGATGAATGCGGCACAAATAACCATTACTATCATCGTGGCCCCCTTAGGGGCGGTGGCCATTGCGGCCAACGCACTTGGCATCACGGCCGAAAGCCTGTGCTACATGCCTGGCTATGGCATCGGCGAAGCCGCCACCACGCTGGTGGGGCAGAGCGTTGGTGCCAAACGCTGGCGGCTGACTGAGCGCTTTGCCTGGATGACTACCCTGTTGGGCATCGGCGTGATGACGCTGATGGGCGTGGTGATGTATGTGGCGGCACCCCTCATGATGGCAACCCTCTCGCCCGACCATGCCGTGCGCGCGTTGGGCACCGAGTGCCTGCGCATCGAGGCCTGGGCCGAGCCTATGTTTGCCGCCTCCATTGTGGCCATGAGTGTGTTCGTGGGTGCAGGCGACACGCGCAAGCCCGCCTTCATGAACCTCGTTTCCATGTGGTTGGTACGCGTCACCCTGGCCGCCTTGCTGGCCACCCGCTACGGCCTTCAAGGCGTGTGGTTTGCCATGGCTGTGGAACTCACCTTCCGCGGCCTCATCTTCCTGATTCGCATGAAGTGGGGCCGGTGGATGAAGAATGACTAATGACGAATGACCAATGACGAATGACTAATGACGAATGATGCGCTCGGCCCGAAGGGACGCTTTGCTTTGCGAAGAATGAAGAATGACGAATCCGTGTGCATCGCGGTTTTCCCGCGATGAAAGCAAGAAGTATAACACCATAACATATATATGAAAACAATCAAGAACCAATCATTCGGCGGCGAACGCCCGCTGTTCGGCCTGGCCGATGCACGGCTGGAGCATGTGACCATCACCGAAGGCGAGTCGGGCATCAAGTGCTGTCGTAACATCGAAGCTGACAACTGCCGCTTCATCGGCAAATATCCTTGGTGGCATGTGGATGGAAGCCTCATCACAAACTGCTTCTTTGAAGTGGGATCGCGCTCGGCCATCTGGTACTCTGACAACATGGTGATGCGTGACTGCATCATCGATGCCCCCAAGTTCTTCCGGGAGATGAAGAACCTGGAACTGGAAAACGTGCAGATGAACGATGCCGACGAGACCTTCTGGCGTGTGGATGGGCTCAAGGTGCACAATGTGCGACTGCACGAAGGCACCTATCCATTCATGTTCAGCAGCAACATCTATGTGGACGGCCTCGTGAGCGATTCCAAGTATGTGTTCCAGTATGTGAAAAATGCCGAGATACACAATGCCGACATCACCACCAAGGACGCCTTCTGGGAAACGGAGAACGTGACCATCTATGACAGCCGACTGGACGGCGAGTACCTGGGATGGCACTCTAAAAACCTGCGGCTGGTGCGCTGCCACATCACAGGCGAACAGCCGCTGTGCTACGTGGAGGGCCTGGTGCTGGAGGACTGCACCTTCGGACCCGACTGTGATCGCATGTTCGAGGACTCGGACGTGCAGGCCACCATACTGGGAAGCGTCACCGAGATAAAGAACCCGCGCACTGGCCATATCACTCTGGACAGTGTGGGCACCGTGACCATCGACGAGTTTATCAAGGCTCCGGCCAATTGTATCATCGAACAACGAAACAAGGCATGAACCCAACCAGTGCAATGAACGTCGCCACCACCTTTGGGCCTGAGTGGTTTGACAACGCACCCGACCGCCATGGCACCTCGTGCGTGAAATGGGACGAGATGCCGGCAGCTGACATCATACCCATGTGGGTGGCCGACCAGGATTTCCGTACGGCACCCTGTATCACCGAGGCGCTGCGTCGGCGCGTGGATCACGGTGTGTTCGGATATACCATGGTGCCACCGTCCTATTACGATGCCATCGTTCGCTGGTTCGACCACAGACACGGCTTCCAGATTCAGCGCGAATGGATCCAATACACCATTGGCGTGGTGCCGGCACTCTCGGTAATCATCAAGGCGCTGACCCGCCCAGGCGACGGCGTGCTGATCATGACACCCGTTTACAACTGCTTCTTCTCCAGCATACGCAACAACGGCTGCCACCAGGTGGATGTGCCGTTGCTGTGGGACGAGTCGGCACATACCTACAGCATCGACTTCGAGGCCTTCGAGGCCAAGGCTGCAACACCGGAGGTCACGCTGTTCCTGTTGTGCAACCCCCACAACCCGGCCGGACGTGTGTGGACACGCCAGGAACTGCAGCGCCTGGCCGACATCTGCCAGCGGCACAATGTGGTGGTGGTGGCCGACGAGATACACTGCGAGTTCGTGATGCCTGGTCACCGCTTCGTGCCCTTTGCCACCATTGCGCCGGATATGGCAGCCCGCAGCATCACTTGCAGCTCGCCATCGAAAGCCTTCAACACAGCAGGCTTGCAGATTGCCAATATCATCACTGCCAACGCCGACTGGCGGCAGAAGATAGACCGCGCCATCAACGACAATGAGGTGTGCGACGTGAATCCCTTCGGCCCTATCGCCCTGGAAGCAGCCTACAGCCCCGAGGGCGAGGCCTGGCTGAATGGGCTGAACGCCTACATAGCCGACAACTACAAGGCTCTGACCGATTTCTTTGCTGCACATCTGCCACACATTCCCGTGGCACGCTTGGAGGGCACCTATCTGGTGTGGATAGACGTGCGCTGCATGCAGGTGGAAACACAGAAACTGGCCGATGAGCTGATGCAGAAACACCGCGTGTGGGTGAACCCCGGCGAGATGTACGGCGCTAAGGGGTTCCTGCGCATCAACATAGCCTGCCCACGGGCGCGGATGCTTGAGGGGCTCGCCAGGCTGGCCGGCGGACTGCAGGGCAAATAATAACACAAAAACTTTTCGGCAAAAAGTTTGGAAAGAACTGGATGCTGATGTAACTTTGCACCCACAATCTACACCTTATTATATATGAGTCAACAAAAAGAAGAAACATTAGAGTATATTCTCGACCTGAACTCGAACAACGTGTGGCAGGTAGCTCCCGACGTGATTGCCACTCTTTGGGAGAACGAGAAGAAGGTGGACGGCTTCCAGCAGAGCGAAGAGAAACTGCTGAACATTATCCGCCTGGCCTACGAGGTGGTACATTTCGATCCGGAGAACGAGCGCGAAGCCGCCAAATACCCAGAAACGGAATGGACTATCTTTACACGTATGGACCCCAAGAAGGGGGCGGTAGCTATACGCAAGCGTGCCATCCGCCAACTGACCGACCTCAGCTATGAGAATGTGAAGCACATCTCGGCAGCAACACTGCTCGAACTGATCGACCGGAATTTCGGCGGCGGATGGGACAGCGTGTCGCTCACCATCAAGGACATCATCGAGAGTGCTTTCGATATATCCACCACCACGCTGCCCGCCTCGCGTATTCACACCCCTGGGGGAACCTTGCAGAAAAAGGTCGCCGACGGCTATGAAGTGCTGGAGGTGCAGAAAGGTAGCTGGGTGGAGGCTATCTTTGCCAAGAAGAAGGCGCCGGCCGTGAAGCTGCGCTTCATCAGCGAGCCTGAATACGATGAGGACGGCAACCGTCTGCAAGTGCCCGACGATGAGGAGGACGAGCACGACGAGGACGAGGACGTACAGCCCGTGGAGGACGATGAGACCTTCTACAGCAGTTTCGCCCCGGAAGCCGAAGTGAAGGACGACGATGACGATGACACCGCCGGCCTGTCGGTGCTGGAATCCTAATGCCAATAACCGGAAACGACGGATGCAATGTGGGTAATCCTGATTGTTGCAGCCTATTTTCTGCTGCTGATGGCTGTGGCCAGACTGACAGCGGGAAAGGCTGATAACCATACATTCTTTCGAGGAGAGCGGCGGTCACCCTGGTGGGCCGTCGCTTTCGGCATGTTGGGTGCTTCCATGTCCGGCGTGACGTTTGTCAGTGTGCCCGGCATGGTCGTTGGTGCACAGATGACCTACCTGCAGATGTGCCTTGGCTTCCTGCCCGGCTACCTGCTGGTGGCTTTTGTGCTGCTGCCATTGTACTACCGGATGAATCTGACCAGTATCTACACCTATCTGGCCCACCGCTTCGATGCCACGTCCTACACCACTGGTGCCGCCTTCTTCCTGCTGAGCAAGATGGCGGGTGCATCCGTTCGCCTGTATCTGGTGTGCCTGATCCTGCAGACGGTGGTGTTTGCCCAATGGCATGTTCCCTTTGCGCTCTCGGCCACCCTGCTGTTGGTGCTGATCTGGTGCTATACACAGCGAGGCGGCATACGCACCATCGTGTGGACCGACTGCGTGCAGACCTTGGTGATGCTGGCTGCGTTGGTCCTGATCATACGTGCCGTGCTGGCAGCCCAGGGGTGGGGGATGGGTGAGGCTGTGCATGCCATCGGCCAAAGTCCCCTCTCACGTGTTGCAGAGTGGGACATGGCCTCGCCACGCTACTTTTGGAAACAGTTCCTCAGTGGAATCTTCATTGTGATAGTGATGACAGGCCTGGATCAGGATATGATGCAGAAGAACCTGACGTGCCGCACCCTGCGTCAGGCACAGTTGAACATGGTGGTGAACGGTACCCTGTACCTGCCCGCCAACCTGCTGTTCCTGTGTCTGGGCGTGCTGCTGGTACTCTTTGCTGGGCAGCATGGTATCAGCTTGCCGGCACGCAGCGACGAGATGCTGCCTTTCCTCTGCTCGGGCGGTTACCTGGGGCAGACAGCCTTGGTCTGCTTCACGGTGGGCATCGTGGCTGCGGCCTTCTCTTCGGCCGACTCGGCTTATACCGCCCTGACTACCTCCATGTGCGTGGATATACTGAAACGGCCCGACGACCAGCGTCTGCGCCGGCGTGTGCACGTGGGCATCATGCTGTTGTCGCTGTTGTTCATCATCTTGTTCGATGTGCTGAACCAAACCAGTGTCATTGATGCCGTTTACCAAATAGCATCCTATACCTATGGCCCGCTGTTGGGACTCTTCGCCTTCGGCATGTTCACAAACCGACAGCCGCGCCGGGCCTTTGTGCCCTATATCTGCCTGGCAGCCCCCTTGACTTGCTGGCTGTTGTCGGTGGTAACGGCACGTGCGTGGGAGTATCACTTTGGCTACGAACTGCTCATGCTCAACGGCCTGCTGGTGTTCGCAGGCCTTTGGCTAAGTGCTGCTGGGAAGAAAAAAGTTAGCTGATTCTGGTCCGTTGTGCCATAAAAGTAGTACCTTTGCGGCCGAATTGCAAGAGACATGAATAAACGAAAGAAATGGAACTGGTCTCTCCCTGAGAACGGAGAACCGACGGAGATGGACCGCATCATACTGGCTGCGCAGGAACGTGGCAAGCTGGTGCCTTCGCGAAACCTCATCAAAACACCCGAACAAATTGAGGGAATACGCCGGGCCGGTGTAGTGAACACCGGCATCCTGGATATGCTTACCGATAAGATTCATGCAGGTATGACCACGTTGGAGATTGACGACATGGTGGCGAAATACACAGCCGACCATGGTGCCATATCGGCCTGCCTGGGATATGAGGGCTTCCCGAAATCGTGCTGTACCAGTGTGAACGAGGTGGTTTGTCACGGCATACCCAATGACTGGGAAGTGCTGGAGGATGGTGACATCATCAATGTGGACTGCACCACTATCCTGGATGGCTACTATGCCGATGCATCGCGCATGTATATCGTGGGCGGAAAGACAGATGCACGCCGGCAGAAACTGGTAGATGTGGCCTGGGAATGCCTGAAGATAGGGCAGGAGGTGTGCTCCAAACCCTATGTCTATGTGGGCGACATAGGAAATGCCATCCAGAAGCATGCCCACAAGAACGGCTTCTCGGTGGTGCGGGATCTGGCCGGACACGGCGTAGGACTGGAATTTCACGAAGAGCCTGACGTGGACCACTACGGACACAAGGGTACAGGCATGTTGCTGGTTCCCGGTATGGTGTTCACTATTGAACCGATGATTAACATGGGTACATGGGAGGTGTTCTGCGATGAGGACGACGGTTGGACCATCGTGACCGAGGACGAGATGCCAAGTGCACAGTGGGAACACACCTTTGTGATGACCGAGCACGGAGTGGAGGTGCTGACCCATTGAGCAGTAAGCCCGGCTGCCATTGTTTGCAAGACTGCAGTGGCTGCAGGGCGGGGTAGAATACCTGTCAGATAAAAGCATATAAAGAATAGCATCTAAATATATAAAAGCAGATAATGAAGGATTTATCCAGTCAAACATATTCGGTTGCCTCATCCCCCCGGGACAATATGGAGACAAAGCCAACACCAGCTGACGTTAAGCCTGTAATCATCTTGGGCATAGAATCCTCCTGCGATGACACTTCCGCGGCAGTGCTGCGCGATGGTGTGCTGCTGAGCAACGTCACAGCCTCGCAGAAAGTGCATGAGGCCTATGGCGGGGTGGTGCCCGAATTGGCATCCCGTGCACATCAGCAGAATATAGTGCCCGTGGTGGATATGGCTCTGAAACAAGCCGGAGTTGCAAAGGAGGAACTGAGTGCCATCGCCTTCACGCGTGGCCCGGGACTGATGGGCTCTTTGCTGGTGGGGGGGAGCTTTGCCAAAGGCCTGGCTGCTTCGCTCGGCATCCCGATGATCGATGTGAACCACTTGCAGGGGCATGTGCTGGCACATTTCATCAAAGAGAAGCCCAGCCCTGACTCCACAACCGAGTCTGCCATCCCTCCTTTCCCCTTCCTCTGCTTACTGGTGAGTGGCGGCAATTCGCAAATTGTACTAGTGAAGGCCTACAACGACATGCAGATTATCGGACAGACGATCGACGATGCCGCAGGAGAAGCCATAGACAAATGCTCCAAGGTGATGGGATTAGGCTACCCCGGTGGCCCTATTATTGACAGGTTGGCAAGGCTGGGCAATCCAAAAGCCTACCAGTTTGCCGAGCCGCATATCCCAGGCTATGACTATAGCTTCAGTGGCCTGAAAACCTCCTTCCTGTACAACCTGCGCGACTGGCTCAAGGAAGACCCGGACTTCATCGAGCACCACAAGGAGGATCTGGCAGCTTCGCTCGAATACACTGTGGTGGACATCCTGATGAAGAAACTGAGGCTGGCCGCCCGTGATCTCAAAATACGTCATGTCGCTGTGGCTGGGGGCGTGTCGGCCAATACGGGGCTGCGCGAGGCCTTCCGGGAACATGCAAAACGCTATCACTGGCATATTTACATCCCCAAATTCTCCTTTACGACAGACAATGCCGCCATGATAGCTATGGTAGGCACATTCAAGTATAAAGATAAGGATTTCTGCCCGATGGATGCTCCAGCATACAGTCGGGTGACGATAAAGTAAACGGTTATGAATATCCAAATCAAGGTGTTAAGCCGAGAAATCGGCGAGTATCTATGGCGCGGGAGTGCGACGTTAAGCACCGCCGAGAGTTGCACCGCAGGCGGTATTTCGGCAGCCATTACAACAATCCCCGGGTCCTCATCCTATTTCCGGGGCGGCATCGTAGCTTATACCGACGACGTAAAAGCCCAATGGTTGGGCGTGCCGACTGAGCTGCTGACAGATAAAGGTGCCGTGAGCGAGGAAGTGGCTGTGAGCATGGCACAAGGGGTGCGCGAGAAACTGGGCACCGATTATTCCATTGCCATTACGGGCTATGCAGGCCCGGGTGGAGGGCCTGAAGCTCCTGTCGGAACAATCTGGATTGCGATTGGTACCCCGAACGACATACAGACTCGTCAACTCACAGGTGATGAGGGTCGCGAAACCAATCTCGTCAAGGCCACATTGATGGCGTTAGAAATGCTTAAAGCACGCCTGCAGGTGGATTTCCCGCTTGAAGAGACAGACGAAGAATGAAAAAAAGTGATTTTTTCTTCCTTTCCTTTGCATAAATGCGAATTTTGCACTACCTTTGCGCCCTGTTTGGAAGAAGTAATTTTTGAAAGTTACAAAAGAACAAGATCGAAATGTCTAAGATTTGTCAAATCACAGGAAAACGTGCGATGCGTGGTTGCAACGTGTCACACTCAAAGCGTCACACCAAGCGTGTATTCGATGTGAACCTGTTCACTAAGAAGTTCTACTACGTGGAGGAGGACTGCTGGATTAGTCTCAACATCTCTGCTGCTGGCCTGCGGATGATCAACAAGGTCGGACTGGATGCTGCGCTCAAACAAGCAGTAGCCGCTGGCTATTGTAATCCAAAGGACATCAGAATTATCGGTTAAACGAAAGGAAACATCACCATGGCAAAGAAAGCTAAAGGCAACAGAGTCCAGGTTATCCTGGAGTGCACCGAGATGAAAGAGAGCGGACTTCCTGGCACTTCCCGCTACATCACAACAAAGAACAGAAAGAACACCCCTGAGCGTCTGGAGTTGAAGAAGTACAATCCGATCCTCAAGCGCATGACCGTTCACAAGGAAATCAAGTAATACACTCGCACTATGGCAAAAAAAACAGTCGCTACCCTGCAAACGGGCAAGACCGATGGCCGCAGCTACAGCAAGGTCATCAAGATGGTCAAGAACGCCAATGGCAACTATTGCTTCGACGAGAAGATGGTTCCCAATGAGGCTGTTCAGGACTTCTTCAAGAATTGATCGAAAGAGTTAACTTTCAAAAATATCACATGGATGCTCCCCACGATTGCGTTGGCAATGGTGGGGAGTTTGATTTCATGCTCCCTCTGCTGAAGACTGTCGGCTCCCGAAGTGTTAACATCTTGGCCTCGTGACTTGATTTTTGTCAATATTTATGCTGATTAACACGTTTTTAAAGCCCAGATTCATCACCAGCCTCCGATTTTAGCGCTATCTTTGCGGAGCAAAAGAGAAACACCGCACTCTGAATGAAGGAGTGCATATTATTAACTAAAGCACTAAATAACTATGTTTGAAAAAGCAGGTGAAATTGCAGGCGCTCTCTGGAATGCTCTGAATGAGAATGGTAGCCAAAATGCAAAAGACTTGAAGAAAGCTGCCAAGGTGAAGACCGACAAAGAGCTGTATCTCGGTCTCGGCTGGCTGCTCCGTGAGGACAAGCTGGTGGTTGCCGGCGACGAAAAGGAGCCCACCTTCGCACTGAAGTAAGCGCCTATCCATTGTAAGAACACACGCCCCTGCAAGCGCCTTGGCCTTGCAGGGGATTTTTTGTGGGTGTCTCATGCAAATATCACCTGCAATTCTTTTGTGAACAGATATTATTTTCGTAACTTTGCCGCCATGAAACACGTAAGGAACTTTTGTATCATAGCACACATCGACCATGGTAAGAGTACCTTGGCCGATCGTCTGCTGGAACGGACAAACACCATTCAGGTTACCGAAGGGCAGGTGCTGGACGATATGGACTTAGAGCGCGAACGCGGTATCACCATCAAGAGCCACGCCATCCAGATGGAATATGTGAAGAATGGTGAGCGCTATGTGCTCAACCTCATCGATACTCCGGGCCATGTTGACTTCTCTTATGAGGTAAGCCGTTCCATTGCAGCTTGCGAGGGCGCGCTACTTGTCGTAGATGCCACACAAGGGGTGCAGGCGCAGACCATCTCCAACCTTTATATGGCTATTGACCATGACCTGGAGATTATCCCGGTGGTGAACAAGTGTGATATGCCAAATGCGATGCCCGAGGAAGTAGAGGACGAGATTGTTGATTTGCTGGGATGCAAACGCGAAGAGATCATACATGCCAGCGGAAAGACAGGGCAGGGTGTTGATGAGATACTGGATGCTGTAGTGGATCGCATTCCAGCGCCAAAGGGCGATGAGAATGCGCCGTTGCAGGCCTTGATTTTCGACTCCGTGTTCAATTCCTTCAGGGGAATCATTGCCTATTTTAAGATTGTGAACGGGAGCATCCGAGTAGGCGATGAGGTTCAGTTCATCAATACGGGTAAGCAATATAAGGCCGATGAGATTGGAGTGTTGAAGATGGACTTGGTGCCGCGTAAGGAACTGCATTGCGGAGACGTGGGCTATATCGTAAGTGGTATCAAGACGGCAACCGAGGTGAAAGTGGGCGACACCATCACGCATGTGGCCACAGCGGGTGCAACCCAGGCCATCTCAGGTTTTGAGGAGGTGAAGCCGATGGTGTTTGCCGGCGTCTATCCAATCGAGACGGAGGATTTTGAGAACCTACGTGCTTCATTGGAGAAACTGCAACTCAACGATGCCTCCCTCACATTCCAGCCAGAATCGTCCGTGGCCTTGGGCTTTGGCTTCCGATGCGGTTTTCTCGGGTTGCTACACATGGAAATTGTGCAGGAACGCCTGGATCGCGAGTTCAATATGGATGTCATAACCACCGTGCCCAATGTAAGTTATCTGGTTTATGACAAACATGGCGAGGTGAAGGAAGTACACAACCCTGCAGGGATGCCGGATGCCACAACCATTGATCATATTGAGGAGCCCTACATCCACGCTTCCGTCATTACAACCGCTAATTATATCGGGCCTATCATGACGTTGTGTCTGGGCAAGCGCGGCGAGTTGGTCAAGCAGGACTTTATCTCCGGCAACCGTGTTGAGATTCAATTCCTGATGCCTCTCGGCGAAATCGTGATAGACTTCTATGATAAGCTGAAGAGTATCTCAAAGGGTTATGCTTCCTTTGACTATCATCAGGCTGGCTTCCGACCCAGCAAACTCGTGAAACTGGATATCCTGCTGAATGGCGAGCCTGTTGATGCGTTGTCAACACTGACGCACGTGGACAACTCTGTGGATTTCGGGCGTCGTATGTGCGAAAAACTGAAGGAACTCTTGCCGCGACAGCAGTTTGATATAGCCATACAAGCGGCCATCGGTGCCAAAATCATAGCTCGTGAGACGGTGAAGCAGGTGCGTAAGGACGTTACAGCCAAGTGCTACGGCGGCGATGTGAGCCGAAAGCGCAAGTTGTTGGAGAAACAGAAACGAGGCAAGAAGCGGATGAAGCAGATTGGCAACGTACAGGTGCCGCAGAAAGCCTTCCTTGCAGTGCTCAAGTTAGACTGAGGTGCAGGCTGGGAAGAACATGTCTCTCTTGTTGAGTGAGGTTGAGGCACACAAATCACAGTAATCAGAACGTTACAAATAATTATAACCTATAGGACAAAATAGAGAAACAATGGACAAACGTCGAGATATAGCCAGAGAGATTGCAAGGCGTTATTGCACGCTGACTCCCAAGGGTATAGACACGCTTAGCCAGATCCTTGTGCCGTTCAAGGTGCCCAAGGGCGATGAACTGATGCATGAAGGAGAGGTCTGCAAGTATATGTACTATGTGGATCGCGGTATGGTGCGCCAGTTCTACTACAAGAACAACCGCGACGTAACTGAGCACTTCTCCTACGAAGGGCGCATTGTCATCTGTATAGAGAGTTTCCTCAAGCAGATTCCCTCGCGCCTGATCGTCGAGGCGCTTGAGAACTCGTGGTTATACGGCATTCCCTACGATGCCCTGCACGAGCTCATTGAGACCGACAAAGAGATTGAGCGCTTTTATCGGAAGGTGCTGGAACATGCGTTGATTTCTTCGCAGGAACATGCCGACAGCCAGCGGTTTGAAAATGCATCGGAACGCTATTTGCGCTTGCTGAAGACAAAGCCGGAGATTATCCTTCGGGCACCTATGGTGCATGTGGCATCCTTCTTGCAGATGACGCCGGAAACGTTGAGCCGCGTCAGAGCAGCTCAGTTTGACTGAGTTTTGCTGATTCCAAACCAGATGGTTGCTGTCGGTTCCTTTATTTCGATTGCCCTCTGTCGGATCTTGCTTGGATGACTTCTATCGCAACCCCTTTCGATGGGCTTATGATACATCCGAATATGGTTGAAAATGAGCCATTCACTTAGTTGATAATCCTTATACGAAAAGCGCTTTTTGGCGTGATAACTCCCAAAACTAATGCTCTCCAAAAGCAGAATCAAACTGATCAAGTCCTTGGCCAGCCGTAAAATAAGGAAGCGCGAAGGGCTTTTTGTGGCCGAGGGTCATCGGTTGGTGGGAGAATTGCTCTCGGTTATGCAACCCGCCTATGTGGCAGCTACCGCAGAGTGGTATGAGCAGGGTGGGGCAGGGCTGTCTCTTTCTGGTTGCGGAACATCGGTTGACTTGAACGGAGCCACGCATTGCGATGTCATTTCCCGAGAAGAACTGTCGAAAGCCAGCCTGCTGCAGACGCCGCAGGACGTGATAGCCATTTTCCCAATTCCTCATTATGAAACCACGCTGGATGCCTGTGCCACACAAGCATTGTGTGTGGCGTTGGACGGCATTCAGGATCCGGGCAATTTAGGCACTATAGTCCGTCTGTCCGACTGGTTCGGCGTTCATGATATCTTCTGTTCGCAAGCCACGGCCGACATCTTCAATCCCAAGGCCGTGCAGGCCACAATGGGGGCTTTGGCACATGTCCGCGTGCACTATGTGGATTTGGAAGCAGCTCTCAGCTCATTGCCTGGAACAGTGCCTGTTTATGGCACAGCGCTTGAGGGCGAGCCCATTTGGTCGGAGTCCCTGACAGAGAATGGTGTCATTGTGATGGGCAACGAGGGCAATGGTGTGTCGGCCCAGGTGCGGGCCTTATGTTCCCGCCAGCTTCTCATTCCCCGTTACCCAGCCGAAGCCTTATCCACCGAAAGCCTTAATGTGGCAATGGCCACGGGTATCGTTCTTAGCGAATTCAGACGGCAGGCTTACCTGCGCGCACACATTATTATATAAGGTATCCCCTCATGCAGCCTGTCTCTTTCATGTGTACCCGTCCCTCCTTCCATATCCGTGCGGCTGTCCGCTTGCTTGCAGCATTGGCTGCTGTAGCGTGCGTTTCCTGTTCGCCCATGCGGTTCGTGGCCGAGGATGAGTTGCTGCTGCATCAGGTCAATGTGAAGAGCGATGATAAATCGGTGCCCGTGGGGCAGTTGGGGGGCTATGTGCGTCAACACCCCAATGCCAAGTGGTTCAGCCTGTTCAAAGTACCGTTGGGCATTTATTGCCTGAGCGGTCAGGATTCCACCAGGCGCATCAATAAGTTTGTAAGGCGGCTGGGTGAAGCCCCTGTTATCTACGACACGTTAGCCACCCTGCGCACCCAGGCGGACATGACAGCTGCTGTTCAGAACCTGGGTTATCTGCGTGCTACCGTGGATACTGTTGTGACCCGTAAGGGACGCAAGGCCAGTGTCACCTATCATATCCACCCCTCTGCCTTGTACCATATTCGCAATTATCAGCATCGCATCGACGATCCAGCCTTGGACAGTCTCTTCCAGATTCTTAATGCCGAGTCTCTCATCACTCCGGGCATGCCTTTTGATATCAACGTGCTGGATCGGGAGCGCACCCGTCTGAACAATGCATTCCGCAACCTGGGCTATTACCATTTCAACAAATCGACCATTCATTTTGAGGCCGATACGTTGGTCGGCGGCCATGAGGTGAATCTTACCTTGCGCATACCGCTGTACCGTGCATCTGTGACCGATTCGCTCCGCGCCCATCCACAGTATCAGATGGGTACCACCCGTTATCTGGTTGACGTGTCGGCCGAGCAGTGGCGTACCGAGCGTAACTCGCTCGACAGCGTGACCATCGACGGTTATCATTTCTACTACAAGCGTAGGATGCCGCTGCGCCCTGGCTTGCTGTTGCAAAAAACGGTGTTCCGCGAGGGCGATCTCTACAAGGAAGATGCCGTTCAGAGTACCTATGCCAACATTGCCTCCCTTTCTGCTGTGATGAACGCCAATGTGACGATGGATGCCGAGCCCGAACGGGGCGATACCCTCGATGCACTGGCCATTGTACGAATGGGCAAGCGGCAGAGCTTGGCGGTTGAACTGGAAGGCACCAACTCGGCAGGCGATTTTGGTGCGGCACTGAGTACCAGCTATCAAAACCGTAACACTTTCCGCCGCAGCGAATTGTTTGGTGTTAAACTGCGTGGCGCCTTCGAGGCCATCAAGGGTCTGGAGGGCTATTCCGACCAGAACTACCTGGAGTACAGCGTAGAGGCCGACCTTAATTTCCCCGAGTTCAAGTTCCCCTTCTTGCAACGTTCCTTCCGTCAGGCTGTCAAGGCACAAAGCATCGCCTCGCTCATGTACGACCTGCAGGATCGTCCGGAATTTCACCGCCGCGTGCTTACCGCTGCATGGCGTTACCGGTGGAACCGTTTCAATCGTCAGCGACAGCACCGTGTGGACCTGATCGACCTGAACTACGTGTTCATGCCTTGGATTTCTGAGACCTTCCGCCGCGAATACCTTCAGGACAACAGCAGCCGTAACGCCGTGCTGCGATACAACTATGAGAACCTGTTCATCATGAAAACAGGTTACACCTTTCTTTACACCAGCGTCGAGCCTGGATCACAGAGCGCCATCTACGGCAAGGATGCTTTCAGCTTGCGCCTGGGTGTAGAGACGGCCGGCAACTTGCTGAATGCCTGTTCGCATCTGCTGGGGGCAGAGGTGTCCAGTACGAAGGATGTCTATACGCTTTTCAACATAGCCTATGCCCAGTACTTCAAATTCGATTTTGACTTCTCCAAGAGCTTCCGCTTCGACGACCGTAACTCTTTGGCTATCCATGTGGCGCTGGGCGCTGCCTATCCCTATGGCAACTCTAAGGTGCTACCCTACGAGAAGCGCTATTTCAGCGGCGGTGCCAACAGCGTGCGCGGTTGGAGCGTGCGCGGGTTGGGGCCGGGTAAGTTCAGCGGGTCGGACGGACGTGTGGATTTCATCCGTCAGACAGGCGACCTGAAGCTTGACCTGAGCATGGAATATCGCACCCATCTGTTCTGGAAGGTCGATGGGGCGGCGTTCCTTGATGGCGGCAATATATGGACTTTCCGCGCCTACGAGGAGCAGCCCGGTGGACAGTTCCGTCTGGACAACTTTTGGCAGCAGATAGCGGTAGCTTACGGACTTGGCATCCGCCTGAATTTCAACTATTTCATCCTGCGTTTTGATGGAGGTATGAAGGCGATCAATCCGGCCTATGAGACGCCCCGCCAGCACTTTCCCATTATCCACCCGCGTTTGAAGCGTGATTTGGCCTTGCACTTTGCTGTGGGGCTGCCTTTCTAATACTTTTTTATTAAAAGACCTAAAAAAGAAAGGCAAATAGCAAACAATCTCTGATATTTTGCGTACTTTTGCCCCAGAAAACAAAATCTAACATGCTACGATTTATAAGTCTGGGCAGCGGAAGCAGTGGCAACAGCTACTATTTATCCACACCAGCGGGAGGAATCCTTATAGATGCGGGTATCGGATACAGGACGCTCAAGAGTCATTTCCATACCTTTGCTATTCGGCCTGAGGACATTCAGGCTGTGCTGATTACGCACGATCATGCCGACCATATCAAGTCTGTGGGCAAGTTGGCCACCGACTATGGCATACCCATCTATGCCACAGCCTTGGTGCACGAAGGCATTGCCCGAAACTATTGTGTGTCGCCTCATTTGCGTGCCGACCAGAAAGTGTTCATTGAGGTAGATAAGCCATTCATGGTGGCTGGGATGCAGGTCACACCCTTTGCTGTGCCGCACGATAGCACCGAGTGTGTAGGCTACCGCATAGACGAGGGGGGCGTACGTTTTGCACTCATCACCGACATCGGTCACATCACCGACCAGGTGCGCGAGGAAGTGAACCATGCCAACTACCTTGTGCTGGAAAGCAACCACGACACCGAGATGCTCATGGCCGGTCCGTACCCTGCCTACCTGAAGGGGCGCATTTCCGGCCCTACGGGGCATCTCAGTAACAAAGAGGCTGCCCAGCTGCTGGCACAATTCGCCACACCAGCCCTGCGCCATGTGTGGTTCTGCCACTTGAGCGAGGAGAATAACCATCCAGAACTGGTGCGCAAGACTGCCGACGCTATCTTGCGCAGCGTGGGCATTGTGCCTGGGGCCGACTTTGAGATGGACGTGCTCAAGCGCAAGGTGCCAAGTCAGGTTTATGAATTGGTTTAGACAGCCCCGCTATCACAACAAACCAAATCTATCTATTAGCAAATCAAGGTGAAATAAGAAGATACTCATGGCTGCACAGGCTATATCGCTCATTAGATGCCACGACTGTAAATATGCATCGCTCATGCAGTGGTTTGAAAATCCCATTGTTGCCGACTGCACTCTCTTTCAGAAGCGCATGGTGGCCGATTCGCGCCACAAATGCAAGGATTTTGTGCAGAGCACTGTGGAGAACCCCGAAATCAAGCACTTCGACAAATACGAAGCGCGGGACAATATGTTCTGAATACCCGTTATGTTTATCGATTTAATCCTTATCGTTGTCGGCGCAGCCTTGGTGCTGATTGGTGCCGATAAGCTTACAGATGGTGCTGTGGGCATAGCCCGTCGTTTTTCCATTCCTGAACTGATCATCGGCCTCACCATCGTGGCTTTCGGCACCTCGATGCCCGAGTTCGTAGTGAGCCTGTTGGCCAGCATCAACCACTCGCCCGACCTGAGCGTGGGCAACATCGTGGGCAGCAACATCTTCAACACGCTCATGATTCTGGGTTGCACGGCCATCGTGGCCCCCATCGCTGTGGAGCGTAGTTTCGTGCGCAGGGACATTCCGTTTAACCTTTTCATCTCTGCGTTGTTCGTCCTGCTCATTTGCGATTCCTTTTACCGCGCCGAGGCAACCAACATCCTCTCCCGTTGGGACGGCTGTATTCTGCTGGCCCTCTTTGCCTATTTCATGTACGATGCCCTAAAGCGTGCCCATGCTACGAGTGCAGATGCAGCTGTCGTGCCGGCAGCACAACCTGTGCAGCCTTCGGACACTCAGGACAAGAGCGAAGCTGCTCCTGCCCCCGTTTGGAAATTGGCATTGTTCATCCTGTTCGGTCTGGTTGGCCTCATCGGCGGTGGCGAGGTGTTCGTCAAGGGCGCAAGTTCCCTGGCCGAGGCTATGGGCGTAGGCGAAGCTGTCATCGGCCTTACCGTGGTGGCATGTGGCACCTCGTTGCCCGAACTGGCCACGAGCGTGATGGCAGCACGTAAAGGCTCCAGCGGTATTGCCGTTGGCAATGTCGTGGGCAGTAACACATTCAACATCCTCTGGATTCTCGGAGCCTGCTCGGTCGTGTCGCCTCTGCCTGCCTTGGGGCTCACTATTGTGGACTATGCTACATTGATACTTAGCATGATACTGTTCTGGGTATTTGCCCGCACCGACTACACAATCACCCGGTTCCAAGGCGGGCTTCTGCTGCTGGCCTTTCTCGGCTACATGGGCTGGCTGCTATATGCTTTGCCTGCCTGACGCCCTCTCTGTTTGCTGTAGGAAGACCATACACCCACACAGTCCAACCCTTCTGTTTCGAACCGTCGGTCCGTGAGATAAAGTGCATAAGCCTGTGCAATACAATGCGGAGGTACGAGAGGTGTAGTCCGCAATGCTTGGCTGCATCTTGGGCGGTGTGTTGCAGGGGCGTCCCTTCAGCGCGGCAACGATTCGTGGTTGGCTATTTCTTAACGCGTTGTAGCGTCATCTCCACGGGGATTTTTTGCAGTTTCTTTCCAACCACCTTCTTGATCACATTGCCTTCTATTTGTTTGAAGTGCAGTGTGCTGTCGTTCAGAAACGTCAGTTCGATGGCCTGGGCCTCCGAGCCCAGGTCGTTGCTTACCCGTATCACGGCTTTGTCCTCGCCCTTCAGTTCGACCTTTGTGATGTACCACACATTGTACACCCCCTGTCCGTTCACGTAGCCGTGCATGGGGCCGAACATTTCCAGTCCTGGCACTGACAGGCTTTCCTCATAGAGGTCGATATGCAGGTTCAGCTGGTTCTCTATGTTTTTGAACCGTCCCTTGAACAAATTTCCAGCCGTAAGCGATGTGGAAAGGAGTGCTATGGCAAGTATGCGAATGATGCGTTTCATGCTTTGTTTGTTTCGTTTCGGGCACAAATGTATCAATTAGTTTCAAGTTTTCTGCTGAAAATGCGTGGGAAATGTTGTTGAATATCCTCTTTTTAACTATTTTTGCACCCGAATTGAACGAAAGGCCGCCCAGAGCGGTACAGATTAGGCATTATTCAAATAGGTAAATGAACCATTCAACCCTTATTCCTGATTATATATTCGAATCCAGTTGGGAAGTATGTAATAAGGTGGGCGGCATCTACACCGTTCTCTCTACGAGGGCCAAGACCCTTCAGGATGCCATGCCCGATCATGTGATTTTTATTGGTCCAGATTTCTGGCAATCGCAGCCCAATCCGCTTTTTGTCGAGGACAAACGCCTTTGGGCATCGTGGCGCAAGCAGGCCGCAGCTCAAGGCTTGCAGTTGCGCGTGGGGCGCTGGCAGATTCCTGGTCAGCCGCTGGTGATCCTGGTGGATTTCCAGCCGTTCTTTGCACAGAAGGACAGCATCTACGGCGCACTTTGGACCGACTACCAGGTGGACTCGCTCCATGCCTACGGCGACTACGACGAAGCCTCCATGTTTAGCTATGCAGCCGGACGTGTGGTGGAGAGCTTCTACCACGCACAACTCAGCGAACGTCAGCGTGTGGTGTATCAGGCACACGAGTGGATGACGGGCCTCGGCGCCCTCTACATTCGCAAGCATGTACCGGCCATCGGCACCATCTTCACCACACACGCCACCAGCATAGGCCGCAGCATTGCAGGAAACGGAAAGCCGCTGTACGACTATCTGTTTGCATACAATGGCAACCAAATGGCCGACGAACTGAACATGCAGTCCAAGCACAGCATTGAGCGGCAGACGGCCCACCATGTGGACTGTTTCACCACCGTGTCTGATGTCACGGCCCGCGAGTGCGTGGAACTGCTGGACAAGTGCCCCGACGTGGTGCTGCCTAATGGCTTTGAGATGGACTTTGTGCCCAAGGGAGGCGGTTTTGCCAGTGGACGTCGCAAGGCACGCACCCGCATGTTCCAGGTGGCCAATGCGCTCACCGGAGTCAGCTTTGCCGACGATACGCTCATTGTGAGTCTGGGTGGCCGCTACGAGTGGAAGAACAAAGGTATCGATGTGTACCTGGAAGCCTTGAGCCGACTGGCGCAGTCCGACACCCTGCAGCGCACGGTGCTGGCATTCGTGGCAGTGCCCGGTTGGCAGAAAGGCGCACGCGAGGATCTGCGCCAGCGCATGGAAGCCAACCAGTTGTTCGACACGCCACTGCCTGAGCCCATCGTGACCCACCAGTTGTGCGAGCCCGGTTCTGACCGTGTGTGCGGTGCCCTGCACCATTTCGGGTTGGACAACCATGCCGGCAGCCGCGTCTATGTAATCTTTGCCCCCTGCTATCTGGACGGCACCGATGGCATCTTCGGCCTGCACTACTACGAGCAGCTCATCGGCACCGACCTCAGCATTTATCCTTCCTATTACGAGCCTTGGGGCTACACCCCGCTGGAGAGTGTAGCCTTCCATGTACCTTGCGTCACCACCTCGCTCAGCGGCTTCGGCATGTGGGCTGAGAGCCAGGGCTGTAACAAACTGGCCAGTGGCGTTGAGGTGATACACCGCACCGACTATAATTATGATGAGGTGGTGGATGCCGTGCGTGACGCCATGCTCGGTTACAGCAATTTCACCACCGAACAGACCGATGCTGCCCGTCGTGCTGCTGCTCAGCTGGCTCGGAAAGCACAATGGAAGCACTTTATCACCTATTACTACCAGGCTTACCACATCGCCTTGACCAAGGCCGAGGCCAGGAAAGAAGCCTTAGCGTAGAACTTTCATCGCATTAGCATAAACTACTTATTATCAAATAAATTATGAAAATTAAAGCAAGCAATGCCAACGACGCATCCTGGAAGCCAGTGACCGTCAAGAGCAACATCCCCGAGGAACTGAACAAGCTGGAGGAACTTGCCCACAACATGTGGTGGGCTTGGAACCACAGCGCACGTTCGCTCTTCTCACATCTGGACGAGGACCTCTACGAGCAGTGTGGGCAGAACCCCGTGCTTATGCTCGAACGTCTCAGTTTTGAGAAGCTCGAAGAACTCTCCAAGGACAAGGCCATCATCAAGCGGATGAACGATGTCTATAAGGAGTTCCGCACCTACATGGACGTGGAGCCCGACAAGAATCGTGCCAGCGTGGCCTACCTGTGCATGGAATACGGCCTGAACCAGGCACTCAAGATCTACTCCGGTGGTCTGGGCATCCTGGCCGGCGACTATATCAAGGAGGCTTCGGACTCCAACGTGGATATGGTGGCCGTGGGCTTCCTGTATCGTTACGGCTACTTCACCCAGACGCTCAGCATGGACGGCCAGCAGATAGCCAACTACGAGGCTCAGAACTTCGGTTCGCTGCCCATTGAGCAGGTCATGGATGGTGGCATGCCCATGGTCATTGATGTGCCCTACATGAACTATCAGGTGCACGCCTATGTATGGCGTGTGAATGTGGGCCGCGTAAAGCTGTATCTGCTTGATACCGACAATGATATGAACTCCGACTTTGACCGTCCCATCACCCATGCTCTCTATGGTGGCGATTGGGAGAACCGTCTGAAGCAGGAAATCCTGTTGGGTATTGGTGGCGTGCTGCTGCTCAAGAAGCTGGGCATCAAGCGCGACATTTATCACTGCAACGAAGGCCACGCTGCGCTGTGCAACGTGCAGCGCTTGGTGGATTATGTGCAGAGCGGTCTTTCTTTCAACGAGGCCATGGAACTGGTACGCGCCAGCTCGCTCTACACCGTGCACACCCCCGTGCCCGCCGGCCACGACTACTTTGACGAGGGCCTCTTTGGCAAGTACATGGGTGGCTACCCGCAGCTGCTTGGCATTTCATGGGATGAGTTCATCGGTATGGGTCGCCAGAACCCCGACGACCACAGCGAGCGCTTCTGCATGAGCACCTTTGCCTGCAACACCTGTCAGGAAGTGAATGGCGTGAGCTGGCTGCATGGTGAGGTGAGCAAGAAGATGTTTGCCAACATCTGGAAAGGCTACTTCCCCGAGGAGAGCCATGTGGGCTACGTTACCAACGGCGTGCACTTCCCCACCTGGTGTGCCACTGAGTGGCGTCGCCTCTATGCCAAGCATTTCCCCGAGACTCACCTGTCCGACCAGAGCAACGAAGACATTTGGCACGCCATCTATGATGTGCCCGATGCCGAGATCTGGAAGACCCGCATGGCCCTCAAGACTAAGCTTGTCGATTACATCCGCGAGCAGTTCCGCGACTCCTGGCTCAAGAACCAGGGAGACCCCAGCCGTGTGGTGAGCCTCATGGAGAAGATCAATCCCAACGCCCTGCTCATCGGTTTCGGCCGTCGGTTTGCTACCTACAAGCGCGCACACCTGCTCTTCACCGACCTGGAGCGCCTGGAGAAGATCGTGAACAACCCCAACTATCCCGTGCAGTTCCTCTACACCGGTAAGGCACACCCCGCCGACGGTGCTGGCCAGGGTCTCATCAAAAAGATCTACGAGATTTCGCAGCGCCCCGAGTTCTTGGGTAAAATCATCTTCCTGGAGAACTACGACATGCAGTTGGCACGTCGTCTCATCTCCGGCGTGGACATCTGGATGAACACCCCCACACGTCCCCTCGAGGCCAGCGGCACCAGCGGCGAGAAGGCCCTGATGAATGGCGTGGTGAACCTCAGCGTGCTGGACGGCTGGTGGCTGGAAGGCTACCGCGAGGGCGCCGGATGGGCACTCACCGAGAAGCGCACCTATGAGAACCAGGCCTATCAGGACCAGCTCGATGCAGCCACAATCTACAGCCTGCTGGAGAACGAGATCATGCCTACCTATTATGCACGCAATTCCAAGGGCTATAGCCCCTCGTGGATCCAGGTCATCAAGAACAGTATTGCACGCATCGCTCCCCACTACACCATGAAGCGTCAGCTGGACGACTACTACACCAAGTTCTACAACCCCATGGCTGCCCGCTTCAAGAAGATCTCTGCCGACAATAACAAGGAGGCACGCGAGATTGCACTCTGGAAGGAGAATGTGGCCGAGCGTTGGGATGCCGTCAAGGTGGTCAGTGCCGACAAGTGCGAGGCACTCGTGGCCGGACAGATCGAGGCTGGCAAGAAGTACGACATCAACATCGTTATCGACGAGGCAGGACTGGACAATGCCATCGGCGTGGAGTTGGTAACCATCCACACGGACAAGGACAACGTGGACCACATCTACCACGTGGAGCCGCTGGATGTGGTGAAGCGCGAAGGCAACCTGTACACCTTCCACGTCACCCACACCATCAACAATGCAGGTTCGTTCAAGATTGCCTACCGCATCTACCCCAAGAACGACAAACTGCCGCACCGTCAGGACTTCTGCTACGTGAAATGGTTCCTCTAATCGGAAACCGACACGCTTTTACGCAAAGCGCCTGAAGTAAAAAAGGCACGGACTTCCTCTACGGAATCCCGTGCCTTTCTTTATGTCCAGATGTCAAGAGGCTGCCGATACCACCGGCGGCAGAGTGGTGGCGAGGTTGACTGTCGGGGGCGCTGAAAGGCACAGTCCACGATCGACATTGTAAGGAAAATAGGCATTTCTTGTCTGGTGTGCAAAGTTTTTTTGTATCTTTGCACCGTAGAAAGCGCTCGGACAGGTGCCGTGGCCAATACGGGAATGCAGCCATAAGGCAGGGCAGGACCGTCGGCGCAACCTCAGACCCGGTGCAGGCCGGCTACCGACTGCTGCATACATCAACGCACAAATGGGATAGGGTATGAACATAGAAGAATATCGCGACTATTGCCTCTCGTTGGGCACAGATGTGGAGGAGAAATTGCCCTTCACGGCCTTCCGCTACGCCAGCGGTGTGCTGGTTTTCTATGTGCACGGACACATGTTTGCCTTCTTTGACTGCGACCACTTTGGCATCGTCACTCTCAAGTGCCAGCTCGAGCGTATCGACGAGTTACGTGCCACCTACGATTGCGTGGGCAAACCGTTCAATCTGCCACCCAAGCACTGGATTGGCGTGGATGCCTCTACGGCTCCCGACCAGCTGCTGTGCCAGCTCACCCGCAACTCCTACGAGATTGTCAAGGCCAAGTATAAGCAAAAGTAACACCCATTACTCATAAACGAAAGGAATTGTATGAAAAGCTTTAAATCAAACCCGTGGCTGTTGCCACAACCTGTGCTGATTATCGGCACGTACGACAAGGATGGCAAACCCAATGCCATGAATGCTGCCTGGGGTGGCGAGTGGGATATGCATGAGATCATGATCTCGCTCAGTTCGCATCAAACCACCGACAACCTTGCCCACTGCCCCGAGTTCACCCTGACCTTTGCCACAACCCAGACCATGGTTGCTGCCGACTATGTGGGCATCGTCAGCGGGCGTAACACCCCCGACAAGATGCAGCGGGCCGGCTGGACCGTTGAGAAGGCACCCAACGTGAACGCTCCTGTGTTCAGTGAGTTTCCCATGACGCTGGAATGCCGTGTCAAGCAGAAGATTAGTGAATCGGAAACGGGCTATTACTTGGTAGCCGAAATAGTGAATATTCTCTGCCAAGAGCAGTACCTGGCCGAGGACGGCAAGCCCGACGTGGCCAAGATGCAGCTCATTACCTACGACCCTGTACATCACACCTACATACAGCTGGGCAATGCCGTGGGGCACGCCTTTGCCGATGGCAAACAGTTGAAGTAGAGCCAGCTGTGCCTGGTACACAAAGCAGCGCGGCGTCTCGTCGGCTGCGTAACCGCCTTGCCCCTGTGCGTATACCGCAGGAGCAAGGTGGTTTAGGTTTTGCCCGCTCGGCTATAACAGCCAGGCAGACTTTCGGGGGCGTGAGCAACGATTGTCGTCGGGGGTGTTACTCCTCGTCCTCGTTGTCGTCAGCCTTTGCCTCCTCTTGTTCGCGCTCATACTCCTCATGGGCATCCTCGATGGCCATGGCGGCAAGAAAATCTTCAAAATCAAACATAACCGTTCTTCAGTTTAGGTTTGTTCATGTATTGGCATCTCTGCAGTCGGCAGCCTGCAACCAATCGTCGATGAGGGCGCGGGCAATGGACGACTTGCCGGGTATGGGTGGCATGTTGTCGCGTGTGAACCAACCGCCTTTTGAGAGCTCGGAACGCTGCAGGTGTATGTCGCCTGACACGTACTTGGCCGTGAAGCCCACCATCAGTCCGCAAGGGTAGGGCCAGGGTTGACTCCCGAAGTAGCGTATGTCAGTAATCTCGATGCCCGTTTCTTCGCGCACTTCGCGTCGCACGGCCTCTTCAAGTGTCTCGCCAGTCTCCACGAAACCGGCCACGAGCCCATAGTAGGGGCGGCGGAAGTTGTTAGCGTGTACCAGCAGCACCTCTTCGATTGGAGCATTGGAGGATTTTATATTTGAGGATTGAGGCTGCATTTCCTCCTCAACCATCCTTAAATCCTTAAATCTCGTTATCCTCACAATCACTGCCGTGGCCAGTTGCGGCCACACCTCTTTGCCACACTCTGAGCACCGCTTGCTGATGGGTGTGTGCAGTTTCATCGGTGCGCCACAGCAGCCACAGTATTTGGTGTTCTGGTCCCAATAGATGAGTTCGGCCGCTTTGCCTGCCAGGGCATATTCCTGCTGGCTGAGCACGTCGAACGAAGCGCGCAGTGGCATCATCTGAAGCCCTTCCTTGCCCACTATGGGCCGCTCCAGTCGATACACGTGGCAGCAACAGCCATCTGCCTGGATATCTGTGACGTGCTCCCATGGCTGAAAGCTCATGGGTGGCGTATCGCCGAAGGGGATGTTCCCCTCGGTGGTGAGAAGGACATCCCCTTGGCAAAATGCGAAATAATAGTTGGTCATGTAAGCCGTGGATTGTAGGACCCTCGTTCAGGGCCCCATCTTGGTTAGTCTATGCCCAGGTCCTTGCACACGGCCTTGACCTTGTCCATGCCTTCCTGGCATGCGCCGGGATAGCATTTGGGGCATTGCATCTCGGCGGGTGCTTCGATGTAGAACTTAATCTTGGGCTCGGTGCCGCTGGGGCGCACGCTCACCTTGGTGCCGTCCTCGGTGAACCACTGCAGCACGTTGCTCGTGGCGGGCATATCCAGTTTCTGCACGTTGCCCTCGGCATCGGTCATCGTCAGTGCCTGATAGTCCTTGGTGCACACCACCTTTGAGCCGCCCAGTGTCTTGGGTGCCTTCGGGCCGCGGAAGTCCACCATCATCTGCTTGATCTCGTCGGCGCCGGTCTTGCCCGGACGCACCACGTTGACGGTGTGGTTCAGCGTGAAGCCATACTCCAGATAGATGTCCATGAGCAGGTCGTACAGTGTCTTGCCGTTATCCTTGGCCCAGGCAGCGATTTCGCAGATGAGGCAGATGCTGGCGGGGCTGTCCTTGTCGCGCACCTTGTCAAAGGGCAGGAAGCCGAAGCTCTCCTCGCCGCCGCCGATGTATTTCTTCACGCCCTCGTTCTCGCGAATCAGGGCAGCAATCCACTTAAAGCCCGTGTAGCAGTCCATCATTTCCACGCCGTTCTTGTCGGCAATGCGCTTGATGAGCTCGGTGGTGACGATGGTCTTGACCAGGAATTCGTTGCCCTTGAGCTGGCCCAGTTTCTTCTTGTTGGCAATGATATACCAGGCAAACATCATGCATGTCTGGTTGCCGTTCAGTATCTCCCATTCGCCCTTTGGGTTGCGGCACACAATGGCCAGGCGGTCGGCGTCGGGGTCGCTGGCAATGACCAGGTCGGCGTTGAGCTTCGTGCCCAGTTTCATACCGAGTGTCATGGCCTCGGAGTTCTCAGGGTTAGGCGAGACCACTGTGGGGAAGTTGCCGTCAATGACCATCTGCTCGGGCACCACATGTATGTTCTGGAAGCCCCAGCTGCGCAGGGCCTCGGGAATGATGACGCGTCCCGTGCCGTGCAGCGGCGTATAGACAATGTTCAGGTCCTTCTGGCGGTTGATTACCTCTTGGTCCACCATTGCTTCTTTCACGGCCTGGAGGTAGTCCCAGTCCATTTCGCCTCCGATGATTTGGATGAGGTCGGGGTTGCCCTCCCATTTCACCTGCTCCACGCTCACTTTGTTCACCTCGTCGATGATGCCGGTGTCATGCGGGCTGAGCACCTGTGCGCCGTCCTCCCAGTAGGCTTTGTAGCCATTGTATTCCTTTGGGTTGTGGCTGGCCGTGACGTTCACGCCTGCCTGTGCGCCGAGCTGGCGTATGGCGAAGCTGATTTCCGGCGTGGGACGCAGACTCTCGAAGAGATACACCTTGATGCCGTTGGCAGAGAAGATGTTAGCCACGGCCTCGGCAAACTCGCGGCCGTGGTTGCGGCAGTCGTGGCCCACCACCACTGCCAGGTCGGTGCGGCCGGGGAAGGCTTTGAGGATATAGTTGGCAAAGCCCTGGGTGGCAGCACCCACGATGTAGCGGTTCATACGGTTGGTGCCGGCACCCATGATGCCACGCAGGCCGCCTGTGCCAAATTCCAGTGTCTGGTAGAAGGCATCGATGAGGGCCGTCTTGTCCTCGGCTTGGAGCATGGCCTTCACTTCGGCCTTGGTCTGTTCGTCATAAACGGGCGAGTCGAGCCACGCCTGTGCTGTGGCCTCGCACTTCTTCAGTAGTTCTTGATCCATTATATATGTAGTTTAGTTTAATGTTGAAAGTTTAATGTTGAAAGTTTAATGTTGAAAGTTGAAAGTTTAATGTTTAATGTGGGCTGGCATCGCTTCCACACCATGGGGCATTGCACAGCACGAATACGGCACAAATATACGCTTGTTGTTTCAGAATGCGAAGCGTTGGGCAGATGTTAACACCATTTTAACATTCTGCCGTGTGCCGCTGTCAGAGACCTTGTGTCTTGGCGTAGCGCCTGTCGGCCTCCAGCAGTTGCTGGCGTGGCTGGGCGGCCAGGGTGGCTATGTCGATGCTGCCGTAAGCATCCATGAGGCGGTACATGGGGTCGAGCGTGGTGGCGGTGACCCATGGCAGCCACAGGTTCACCCCGTCGCCTCGGTGTGTCACCAGGCGCAGTGCCTCCGTCTGCAGGCCTCGCAGCGGATAGCCCAGCTTGCCGTCGTAGTTCATGGTTTGCTTGGTGTTGTTCTGTATGAGTTGTGCCAGAAGCAGATAGCGTTCGTCGCCGGTAATGACATACAGGCGCATGTATTCGAATGCGTTGTAGGCCAGTCCGCAGTCGGCTCCCGAGTGGCCTGTGGCAATGATGGTGATGCCAACGGTGCTCTTGTCGCTGGTCCATGGCATCTGCTGGCTGCCGTTTTCGGCTGGTATGTTCCAGGTGTACATGTATGTGGCTGTGTAGATGGCGGCCTGTTGTGCCATGTCCAGCCATTTGTCGTCGGCGGTCATGTCATACAGCGCCAGGGCAGCCTCCAGCATCTTCTGCCCCGACTCGCGGTCCTTCACGTAGGGGTTGTCTATCACGCTGCCTATGTATTTGTAGGGCTGATGCAGCTGCTTCAGGCAGAAGTTGCCGGCCTTGACGGCTGCGGTGCGGTAGCGTGGGTCGCGTGTAAGTGCATACATCTGCCCCAGGAAACGGATTACGTTCGAGGTGAGGAAGGTGCCTGCATCCACCACCTTGCCGGTATTGTCGTAGGCCTTGGCCAGGCTGCCGTCGGAGGCTTGCCGGCTTACCAGCCAATTGGCTGCGTTCTTGCAGTAGCCGAGCCACATGGGCTTGCTGCCCGGACGGTGTCGCTCGGCCACACTCCAGGCCTGGACGATGGCTTCCAGCCCGCCCTGCATGTTGCGCAGGTCGTTGTAGTTGCGGAAACTGTTGTAAGGTGCAATGTCGTACCAGATGAGCGGCATCCCGTCGGGCAGGTGTGCACGGCGTGTCCAGAAGTCCAGTATCTGCTCGCCTTTGACCCGCAGCGTTTCGTCGGCCTTTTCAATGCCTTGGCGCAGCAAGTAGTAGGCGCAGGGCACCTGCATGCCCACGAAACCCATGTCGAAACTGGTTTCGTTGACCTGGCCCGTGCGGGTCCACACCGAGAAGGGGAATCCGGCCGCATCGCCCGAGCGCAGCCAGTAGTGGTCCAGCACTTGAATCGCATAGCGTTGCACCGCGTCGTTGTCCAGCGGCAGCACTTGGGGTTGTTGCAGGCTTACGGCCGTCCACCAGTGGTGGGCTACTGCCTCGGCAAAGCCGCTCTCTTCCGAGGCATGCAACTCCAGCACATATTGGTGCTGTGTGGTGGTGCTCACCGCATGGCTCCTGCGGCTCCACCGCCGTGCTTCCGTGCCGCCGCCGTCGTTGTAGGTGTGTGCCCCTTCGTTGCCAGGGTAGCAGTAGGCTAAGGCCGGGGTGCCGAGGGCCATGCAGTAGCCCAACGAGGCAAAGCGGAAGTTGGCGTCGGACAGGTGGTTGATGCCCCAGTCGGAGACGGTGGTGGTGGGGCGTTGGTTGCAGTCGGCCACGGACAGGGTCGTGCCTGTGGCCTTGCGCTGCATCATGGCCATGGGCGTTGGCAGGCGTTCCTCGCGTGCCAGAATCCACGGGTCGGTCAAGTCGGCCCCAATGGCGTGTGGCGGCAGGTTCTCGGCGTCCTTGTAAAGGATCGAGGGCAGCAGGTATTCGAAAGCGGCGGTGTTCCCCCCCTCCGTCGGGACCAGTACCAGATAGGAGTTGAAGGCCACGTCGCCACTACCTTTTTTCTTTACGCGCACGCGACGCTCCAGGCGGATGCTCTGGCGCTCGGGTGCTTCTGTGTAGGTGTCGGTGAATGCAAATTCGCTGCCTTTGGGGCTGACCACGGTGGCCTGGCACACCAGTTTCTGGTCCTGAATGCTCACCTGCTGATAGGGGGCGCGGCAGTGCGTGCCCTCTTCCTTGTTGGTCATCGTGGCAAACACTTCGATATCGGCCGCGCAGCCGTCGGGCTGGCTGTAGGTTTCGTTGCCGGCCTGCACGGACAGGGCGTAGGTGCCGTCGGTCTGGGCCTTCAGCAGCAGGGTGGTGGCGCCGCAGCTGAGGCTGTAGCCTTGGTCACTCTGGTCGATGCCGGTGCTTGCAGCCATGGGTGTCGAGGCCATGCAGGTGCTGCATACATGCGTTGTCAGCCAGGGCTGGCTGTGCCACAGCAACAGTGCTATGACCAGTCGGCATGCCGTGTGGCACACGGCTTGAGGGTTATAAGGGTTCATAGGCAGGAGCAATTATCTCTGCGCAAATATAGGCTTTTTTTTGTTGGTTAAAGCATTTTCCGCTATCTTTGTGCCAACCAAAGCGTTTTTTTATGATGAAACAGCACATGTCCGTCCTTGTTTGGTGCTTGTTGGGCGCTGTCAGCCTCGTTCATCCGGTCGGCCTTCAGGCACAGTGTGTCATCACGTTCGATGCATCCCGTACGGGTGTTCCCCTGTCCTCGGTGGCCTTTGCCGATTCGCTCTCGGCCACCGTTTACGCCGCTGATGCCCGCTTCGGGCATAGCGTCCTGGCCAATGCCTTCTTTCGGGGGCAGGGTGCCGATGGTGCCTGGCCCTCGGTGGTGCAGACCGAACTGGGCAATGCTGTAAGGTGGCGCGATGCCTACTTGGCGCTGGCTACATGGGGCACAACGGCCGTCTTCTCGAATGTGCGCATCACCACCCCCGACGGGCGCTTGCTGATGCCCGATGCCGTTGCCGCCGAGAGCATCTTCTGGGCCCCCACAGGCGGCACGTGGCAGGTAGCCGATGGGGTCTTGCGGCAGACGGATGCCAATGCCTACGGCCAGCCTATGGTCTGCTATGTGCCTGTAGGGAACGATGCCACCATCAGCCTTACGGCGCGCAAGGAAAGCGGCGCCGAGGGCTTTCTCGTTGCCTTCAGCTTTGTGGACACCGACAACTACGTGTGGTGGAACCTGGGGGGCTGGAACAACTCCCAGCATGCCATAGAGCGCTGCACCGAGGGGCAAAAGTCCATCCTTGATGCGGTTCCTGGGAGCATACAAACCGGGCGCGACTACGACCTTCGCATTGAACTGGACGGCGCGCGTGTGCGCTGCTATCTGGACGGCGCGCTGGTACACGACATCGGTTTGCAGAACGAGCATCGCCTCTATGCTGCGGCGGCCGTCAGCCCGCAGGCCGACAGCCTCTACGTGCATCTGGCCAACCCTAACGCTGCGGCCGTGCCGCTGGTGGTAAGGCTGGATGGCGGCACGCTGCAGAAGGCTTCGGCACACCGCACGGCCACGGCCGTCGATTTCTCGCATCTGGAATCGCTCCGTCCGTTGTCGGCCTCAGCCCTGTCAACGGCTCTTTCCGGCTCGGGTGCCGTCAGGCTCACGCTGCCTGCCACTTCGCTTTGCCTGCTGCGGATGGCCATAGCCGATACGGGTGTGGCCGACGGGCTGCCGCAAATCGCGGTGGCCGACGAGCCCTTCGACGCGGAGGCCGGGGAAAGGCCGTCGGCACAAGGCATCTTCGACCTGGCGGGCCGACGCATAGCCGAGGGTGGAGTAGGGGGGAGGCAGCTGCTGCCGAAGGGCATCTATGTGGTGAACGGACGGAAGAAGTGGTTAAAATAGGTGTAAAATTTGGCCATTCGCCCGTTTCGGCGTACCTTTGCACCGCAAACAACAACCCAAAGAGCCAATGGCAGAAAAGATGATTAAATGGGGCTTCATCGGTTGCGGCGAGGTGACCGAGAAGAAGAGCGGGCCTGCATTTAACTTGGTGGAGGGCAGCTGCATCCAGGCTGTGATGAGCCGCAACGCCGAGCGTGCACGTTCATACGCCGAGCGGCACAACATTCCGCGGTGGTACACCGATGCGCAGGAGCTGATAGACGACCCCGACGTGAATGCCATCTACATAGCCACACCTCCCAGCAGTCATGCCACCTATGCCATCATGGCCATGAAGAGTGGCAAACCGGTCTATGTGGAGAAACCGCTGGCACAGTCCTATGAGGAATGCGTGCGTGTGAACAACGTGTCCAAGCAGACGGGTGTGCCTTGTTTCGTGGCCTACTACCGTAGGTACCTGCCGTATTTCCAAAGAGTGAAACAACTGGTTGACGATGGTGTCATAGGCCGCATTATGGGGGTGCAGATTCGCTTTGCCGTACCGCCGCGCGACCTGGACTACAACCGTACGGCTCTGCCATGGCGCGTGCAGCGCGACATAGCCGGCGGCGGCTACTTCTACGATCTGGCGCCGCACCAACTGGACCTGATTCAGGAGATGTTCGGCCCCATAACGCGTGCCGCCGGCTTCTGTTCCAACCGTGGCGACTTGTACGACACGGAGGACACGGTGAGCGCCGCCTTTCAGTTTGCCGACGGCCTGCCCGGCTCCGGCACGTGGAGTTTCTGTGCCCACGAGTCGGCCCGTACGGACCGCATTGAGATTGTAGGCAACAAGGGCCAGCTCTGCTTCTCGGTGTTCACCTACCAGCCTATAGCGCTGCACACCAGCCAAGGGCGGCAGGAAATCGTTGTCGAGAACCCACCCCACGTGCAGATGCCCCTCATCCAGCGCGTAGTGGAACACCTGCAGGGCCGTGACACCTGCACACTGGACAGCGTCAGCGCCACCTCAGTGAACTGGGTCATGGACCGCATACTGGGCAAGATGTGAAGAAAGTGAAAAGTGAAGA
>JAFXQT010000068.1 GCA_017526905.1 Bacteroidaceae bacterium
GGCTGTTTCAGACCCGATGAAGGTCTTTTGCGAATATTTGATGCTCGTCGTAGAAAAATCTGTCTGGTCAGTATTGAAACTCAGATTATCTACTTCAGAGCAAATGTTTAACCTAAACGCTACTTTTTAAAGTGGGCTCATAATTCAAGTTTCGCAAGTATGTTAATTCGCTGTGAACCAAAGCCCCAGAGGGGCTTGACATTGGTTCTTCGAAGTGTAGAAGCTCCATGTTGAGTCGGAGTAACAAGAAAAGTAACGTTTTTTCAATTTCAGCACACGACGACAAGTAGCAAAGTGCATGTAGGTTACACCCAATTTTACCTAAAGGCCGAAAAACTTGGTGTTTTATTTTGTCCTGCAATTGCTTTGTACTATCTTTGCACCCGCAAAAAGCTAAAACTCATGGAAAAGAAGTTTAAGAGAACAACAGTGACCTCTGCTTTGCCCTATGCCAACGGCGGGGTGCACATAGGCCACTTGGCAGGCGTGTATGTGCCTGCCGATATATATGTGCGCTATCTCCGCCTGAAGGGCGAGGACGTGATGTTTGTAGGCGGCTCGGACGAGCACGGCGTTCCCGTGACTCAGCGTGCACGCAAGGAAGGCATCACACCACAGCAGGTAGTGGACCGCTACCACAAGATGATCAAGGACTCGTTTGAGGAGTTCGGCATCTCGTTCGACGTTTATTCGCGCACCACCAGCGCTACCCACCATAAGTTTGCCAGCGACTTTTTCCGCAAACTGTACGACGACGGCAAACTGATTGAGAAAACCACCAAGCAGTTCTTTGACGAAACCACCGGCACCTTCAAGACCGACCGCGACATCGTGGGCGAATGCCCGCATTGCCACGCAGAGGCCAACGGCGACCAGTGCGAGAAGTGCGGGCGCGACCTGGACCCGACCGAGCTGATCAACCCACGCTCAAAAGAGAACGGCGCCAAGCTCGTGCTGAAGGACACCACCAACTGGTTCCTGCCACTGAACGAGTATGAGGGCTGGCTGAAACAGTGGATCCTGGAAGACCACAAGGAGTGGCGCAGCAACGTGTATGGCCAGTGCAAGAGCTGGCTGGACATGGAACTGCAGCCACGCGCCATGACACGCGACCTGGACTGGGGCATCCCCGTGCCCGTGGAAGGGGCCGAGGGCAAGGTGCTGTATGTGTGGTTTGACGCACCCATCGGCTACATCAGCAACACCAAGGAGCTGTGCGAGTCCGATCCCGGACGCTGGGGCACCTGGCAGCAGTGGTGGCAGCAGGACGACACGCGCCTGGTACACTTCATCGGCAAGGACAATATCGTGTTCCACTGCATCATCTTCCCCGTGATGATGAAAGCACACGGCGGCTACATTATGCCCGACAACGTGCCGGCCAACGAATTCCTGAACCTGGAGGGCGACAAGATATCCACCTCGCGCAACTGGGCAGTGTGGCTGCACGAATACCTGCGCGACTTCCCCGGCAAGCAGGACGTGCTGCGCTATGCGCTGACGGCTTCGGCACCAGAAACAAAGGACAACGACTTCACCTGGGCCGAGTTCCAGGCTCGCAACAACAACGAACTGGTGGCCGTGTACGGCAACTTCGTGAACCGTGCACTGCAACTCACACAGAAATACTACGATGGCGTGGTGCCCGCCTGCGGCGAACTCACAGACTACGACCGCCAGACCATTGCCGAATTCAAGGACGTGAAGCTGAAGGTGGAGAGCCTGCTGGACAACTTCCGCTTCCGCGATGCGCAGAAGGAAGCCATGAACCTGGCACGCATCGGCAACAAGTACATAGCCGACTGCGAACCGTGGAAGGTGATCAAGACCGACCCTGAGCGCGTCAAGACCATCATCAACATCAGCCTGCAACTCACAGCCAACCTGGCCATCGCCTTTGAACCCTTCCTGCCCTTCAGCTCGAAGAAACTGTACCAAATGCTGGCCGTGGAGCCCCTGGGATGGGACAACCTGGGCAGCACCGAACTGCTGAAGGCTGGTCACCAACTGGGCAAGCCCGAACTGCTGTTTGAAAAGATCGAGGACGATGCCATCAAAGCACAGACCGACCGCCTGGAACGCATCAAGAAGGAGAACGAAGCCGCTGCCTTCAAGGCCGAACCCGTGAAGAAGGAGGTGAGTTTTGACGACTTTGAGAAACTGGACATCCGCGTGGGCACAATCCTCTCGTGCGAGAAGGTGAAGAAGAGCAACAAGCTGCTGAAGTTCGAAATCGCCGACGGACTCGAGAACCGCACCATCCTCAGTGGCATCGCACAGCACTACCAGCCCGAGGAACTGGTGGGAAAGCAGGTTTGCTTCATTGCCAACTTCCCCACCCGCAAGATGATGGGGCTGGAAAGCCAAGGCATGATCCTCTCGGCCGTCAACTTCGACGGAAGCCTCAGCGTGATCACACCACAGCGCGAAGTGAAGCCCGGCTGCCAGGTGGGATGAGGAAGAGAGTAGAGATAAGAGATAAAAGATAAAAGATAAGAGATAAGTGCATGTCACTGTGCATCGCGGTTTCCCCGCGATGTCCAATGAGCAAAAAGGTAAGAACTAAACAGAAAGCATTCAACATATATTATGGAAAAGATTCAAGAGCTAACCGACAAAATCCGTCGCGAGGGCGTCGAGAAAGGACAGGCTGAAGCTGAGCGTATCATTGCCGAGGCCAAAACACAGGCAGCTAAGATCGTTGCCGATGCCAAAACACAGGCAGAAGCCATCCAGACACAGACAGCCAAGGCAGCACGCGAGCTGGATGCCAACACCAAGAGCGAACTCCGCCTTTATGTAGGCCAGGCACTGAACGCGCTGAAAAGCGAAATTGCCAACGTAGTGTCCGACAAAATCGTGAACGAGGCCACCAGCAAGCTGGCCACCGACAAGGACTTCCTTGGCAAGTTCGCCGTGACACTGGCAGAGCAGTGGAGCAAGAACGAGCAGGTGGTCATAAGCACTACCGACGCAGCTGCCCTCAAGGCCTATTTTGCTAAAGAAGCCAAGGCACTGCTGGACAAGGGCGTGACCATTGAACAAGTGAACGGACAGAAGGCACTGTTCAGCGTGCATCCCGCCGACGGCAGCTACCGTGTGGACTTTGGCAAGGAGGAGTTCGAAAACTTTTTCAAGAGCTTCCTGCGCCCGCAACTCATCGACATGCTGTTCTGAGCGCACGGCGTTCGGGACACATTCAACACCTGACATTCAACATTTAACATTCTTCGAAAGAAGATAACATGGCAAACTACTATACAATATTAACCGGACAGGCACCGCTCAAACTGAGCGATACAGGTTCGCGTGCCACGCTGGAACAGCTGAAGGCCACCGTGCTGGACATCGTTCAAGGCGAGGATGCCCGACTGGTGAACGACTTCTTCCTGAAGTTCGACTGCCAGAACCTGGTGCGGCTCATCAAGAACCCCGACACAGAGGAACTTGACAGCCGCGGAACACTGAGCCGCGAACAACTGCAAGAGCTGCTGCTGGGCGAACGAGGAACAGGTTGGGGCGTGGAACAGGTGCCACAGTTCATCAAGGACTTCGTGAACGCCTATCCGGCCAAAGCAGCCACCAACGGCTATTTCCCTGAGGACGATATCCTGCTGGCCTACTACGACCATGCCATACAATCCTCCAATGCAACGCTGGCCGAGTGGTACCGCCTGAACTTCGACCTGCTCAGCCTCATGACGGCCTTCGTGGCACGCAAGAACGGATGGAACGTGGCCGACTACGTAAAGGGTCAAGGCGAAGTGTGCGATGCCTTGCGCACCAGCACTGCCTCCGACTTCGGCCTGACGGCAACCATGCCGTTCGTGGCCGACATCATGAAGATAGCCGACGAGACCGACCCCGTGCAGAAGGAGAAGAAGATGGACGCCTTCAAGTGGGCATGGCTGGACGAGCACACCTTCTTCGAACCCTTCGACGTGGTGGCACTCATCGCCTTCCTCGCACGCACCGAACTGCTGGACCGCTGGGCACTGCTCGATGTGGAACAAGGCAAGGCACGTTTCACCGAAATCATCGAAGGTCTGCGCGGTGAGGCACGCGTACCGGAAGAGTTCATCAGAACGCGCGTGTAGCGCACGCGTACTATAATACTTGATATTTAACATTTGACTTTCATAATAATTTATGACAAAAGGAACAGTTCAAGGTGTGATTTCCAACATGGTCACACTCAGAGTGGATGGTCCGGTCAGGCAGGGCGAAATCTGCTACATCACCACTGGTGGCACCCGACTCATGTCGGAAGTGATCAAGGTGGTGGGGCAGGACGTCTATGTGCAGGTGTTCGAAAGCACACGTGGCCTGAAGGTGGGCGCTGAAGCCGAATTTACCGGCCACATGCTTGAGGTGCAGCTGGCTCCCGGCATGCTGAGCAAAAACTTCGATGGTCTGCAAAACGACCTGGACAAAATGGAAGGCGTTTTCCTGCGCCGCGGACAATACACCGATCCGCTGGACCGCGAACGCCTCTGGGACTTCGAGCCGCTGGCTAAGGTGGGCGATGAAGTGCAGGCCAGCGACTGGCTTGGCAAGGTAGAGGAGAACTCGCAGCCGCTGAAGATCATGGCTCCCTTCCAGCTGGAAGGCAAGGCCACAGTGAAGAGCATCGTTCCCGCCGGAAAGTACAAGGTGGACGATACCATTGCCGTACTGACCAAGGCCGACGGTAGCGAGGTGAAGGTGACCATGGTGCAACACTGGCCCGTGAAGTTCGCCATGACCAACTACAAGGAAAAGCCACGCCCCTTCAAACTGTTGGAAACCGGCGTGCGCACCATCGACACGATGAACCCCATCGTAGAGGGCGGCACAGGCTTCATTCCCGGCCCCTTCGGAACAGGTAAGACCGTGTTGCAGCACGCCATCTCCAAGCAGGCCGAGGCCGACATCGTGATTATTGCCGCCTGCGGCGAACGTGCCAACGAGGTGGTGGAAATCTTCACCGAGTTCCCTGAACTGATCGACCCGCACACCGGCCGCAAGCTGATGGAGCGCACCATCATCATAGCCAACACCAGTAACATGCCTGTGGCTGCCCGCGAGGCCTCCGTTTATACCGCCATGACCATGGCCGAGTACTACCGCTCCATGGGTCTGCGCGTGCTGCTGATGGCCGACTCTACCAGCCGTTGGGCACAGGCCCTGCGTGAGATGTCCAACCGCATGGAGGAACTGCCTGGCCCCGATGCCTTCCCCATGGACCTCTCCGCACTCATCTCCAACTTCTACGGACGTGCCGGCTACGTGTATCTGAACAACGGCCAGACAGGTTCCATCACCTTCCTCGGAACGGTGTCGCCTGCCGGCGGTAACCTGAAGGAGCCCGTTACCGAGAGCACCAAGAAGGTGGCACGCTGCTTCTACGGACTGGAGCAGGAGCGCGCCGACAAGAAACGCTATCCCGCCGTGAACCCCATCGACTCCTACTCCAAATACCTGGAATACCCAGAGTTTGCCGAGTATATCAAGGAACACATCAACGACAAGTGGATCCCGAAGGTGCTCGACCTCAAGACACGCATGCAGCGCGGTAAGGAGATTGCCGAACAGATCAACATCCTTGGCGACGACGGCGTGCCTGTGGACTACCACGTAACCTTCTGGAAGTCGGAAGTAATCGACTATGTCATCCTGCAGCAGGATGCCTTCGACGAGGTGGATGCCGTAACGCCGCTGGAGCGCCAGGAAGAAATCCTCAACCTGGTCACCGACATCTGCAACCACGAATTCCACTTCGACACCTTCCTCGATGCCACCGACTACTTCCGCAAGCTCATCAACCTGTGCAAGCAGTGGAACTACTGCAAGTACAAGAGCGACGAGTTCTACAACTTCAAGAAGCAGATTGAGGAGTTCATCAAATAGCTCGCGCTACGCGCAAAGTTATAGAGAGTCGCGCTCGCGCGAAGTTTAAGGTTTAAAGTTTAAGGTTCAAAGACCTTCGGCTTGCACACTAAACCTTTGGAGTTGAACAATTAACTGTGGCAAAAGGCCGCTCTCATTAAACATTAAACATTAAACTGCGGCCTGAGGCCGCCTTAACTAAACATTAAACTGCGGCCTCGGGCCGCGTAAATGATATGGCACAAGCATTTCAAAAGATATACACAAAGATCAGCCAGATCACGAAAGCAACCTGCTCGCTCAAGGCAACGGGCGTGGGTGCCGACGAACTGGCCACCATCAACGGCAAACTGGCCCAGGTGGTGAAAATCCAAGGCGACAACGTGACGCTGCAGGTGTTTGAAGGCACGGGCGGCATCCCCACCAACGCCGAGGTCGTGTTCATGGGCAAGTCACCTACGCTGAAAGTGAGCGACCAGCTGGCCGGCCGCTTCTTCAATGCCTACGGACAGCCCATCGACGGTGGACCCGAAATCGAAGGCAAGGACGTGGAGATTGGCGGTCCCAGCGTGAACCCCGTTCGCCGCAAGCAACCCAGCGAGCTCATCGCCACGGGTATTGCCGGTATCGACCTTAACAACACCCTCGTGTCCGGTCAGAAGATTCCTTTCTTTGCCGACCCCGACCAGCCCTTCAACGAGGTCATGGCCATGGTGGCCCTGCGCGCCAAGGTGGATAAGATTATCCTGGGCGGTATGGGTATGACCAACGACGACTACTACTTCTTCCGCAACACCTTCTCGAACGCCGGTGCCCTGGACCGCATCATCTCGTTCATGAACACCACCGAGGACCCCGCCGTGGAGCGTCTGCTCATCCCCGACATGGCCCTGACGGCTGCCGAATACTTCGCTGTGGAGAAGCATGAGACCGTGCTGGTGCTGCTCACCGACATGACTTCCTATGCCGACTCGCTGGCCATCGTGTCCAACCGTATGGATCAGATTCCCTCGAAGGACTCCATGCCAGGCTCGCTCTATTCCGACCTGGCCAAAATCTACGAGAAGGCCGTGCAGTTCCCCGAGGAGGCTGGCGGCGGCAGTATCACCATCATCGCCGTGACAACACTGTCGGGCGGCGACATCACACACGCCGTGCCCGATAATACCGGTTACATCACCGAAGGTCAGCTCTATCTGCGCCGCGACTCCGACGTGGGCAAGGTCATTGTGGACCCCTTCCGCTCGCTGTCGCGACTGAAGCAGCTGGTGGCCGGAAAGAAAACACGCAAGGACCACAGCCAGGTGATGAACGCCGCTATCCGACTCTACTCCGATGCCGCCAACGCCAAGACAAAGCTGGAGAACGGTTTCGACCTTACCGACTACGACAACCGCTGTCTGGACTTTGCCAAGGAATATGCATCGCAGATCCTGGCCATCGACGTAAATGTGGACACCACCGAGATGCTCGACGTAACGTGGAAGCTGTTCCGCAAGTACTTCAAGCTCGAAGAGGTCAACATCAAGAAGGAGTTCACCGACATCTACTGGAAATAACGGACCCTCCCCCCGCCCTCCCTTGTAGGGAGGGGGTAGTCACCTTTCAAGCAATGACATCATATAATAACCATTAGCAATAGTATCCACTCCCCTCCCTACAAGGGAGGGGCAGGGGGGTGGGTCCGATACTTATGGCAATCAAATTTCAATATAACAAGACATCGCTACAGCAGATTGAGAAGCAGCTCAAGATGCGCCAGCGCACCTTGCCCATCATCAAGAGCAAGGAAACGGCGTTGCGCCTTGAGGTGAAGAAATGCAAGGAGGAAGTGACGCGCTTGGAAAAGGAACTGGAGCAGCAGATAGCCGGCTACGAACGCATGTATGCCCTTTGGGGCGAGTTCGATGCGTCGCTGGTCGAGCTGAAGGATGTTGAGCTGGATGTAAAGAAGATCGCGGGCGTGCGCGTACCTATCTTAAAGAACATCCAGCTTGAGGCAAAGCCCTTCGGTATCTTCAGTGCCCCTAAGTGGTACTTCGACGGCATCAACCTACTGCACGGACTGGCAAAAACAGCCGTGGAGCGTGAGTTTGCCGTGGCCAAGCAAGACCTGCTGGATCATGCCCGCCGCAAGACCACCCAAAAGGTGAACCTCTTTGAGAAGGTGCAGATTCCAGGCTTCCAGGAAGCTGTCCGGAAGATAAAGCGATTCATGGAGGACGAGGAGAATCTCTCCAAGTCGTCGCAGAAGATTCTGAAGTCCTTGCAGGAAAAACGCAAGGCCGAGGAAGAAGGAAAGGAGGAAACGGCATGATTACCAAGATGAAGAAACTGACCGCGTTGGTCTATCATCGCGAGTATGAGCAGTTCCTCAAAGAACTGCAGCAGCTTGGCGTCGTTCATGTGCAGCCGGCACAGGAAGGAATGGTTGCCACCAATTCCCAACTGCAACAGAAAATGCAGGAGGTGCAGCACGTACAAGCCGTCATCGAAACACTCAAACCACTCTGCTCCAATCCTGAAAGCGAGCGCAAGGCAACTGCCGACATCTCCAACGCCGGCCAGCAGGCTGTGGCTCAGTATGAGCAACTGTTGCAACAAAAGCAACAGCAGGAACAGCGGGTGGCCGAGTATGAAAACCAGGTGCTTCAGTACACCCCTTGGGGCGAGTACGATCAGCAGGGCATAGACCAACTGGCCGATGCCGGTCGGGACATGTACTTTTTCCAGACCAGCCTGAAGACTTTCCGCAGCCGTCAGGACGAGTGGAACGAACAGAGCGGAGGCTATGTCTTCCCCATTCACGAGGAAAAGGGCAACGTGTGGTTCGTGCTCATAGCACCCTGTGGACAGCACATCGAACTGGAAGGGGCCAACGCATTGCCTAAGCCCCAGCACACCGCCGCTGAGAGCACACAACTGCTGGCTGCTGAAAAGGAGGCACTCTGTGGCACCGAACAGCAAATGGCAGCACTGGCCAACGCACAACTGTCCAATCTGGAAGCCTATGAGGCCCAGCTGCGCAGCAATATCCAGTTTGACCAAGCCAAGCTGGACACCGCACACGCGGCCGACGATATGGTCATGATCCTGGAAGGCTGGGTGCCTGTGCAGATGGCAGAGAAAGTAACTGCTTTCCTTGGCGGAACCGGCGCTTACTTCCAGATGCGCGATCCCGTCAAGACCGACAATGTGCCCATCCTGCTGCGCAACAACTGGTTCACTCGCATGTACGAGGTGCTTACCGAAATGTACGGCATGCCCGACTATAACGAGTTCGACCCCACGCCCATCGTGGCACCCTTCTTCACGCTGTTCTTTTCCTACTGCATTGCCGATGCCGGCTACGGCCTGGTGCTTATCCTGCTCGGATTGCTGCTGAAGAAGAAACTGGGCGAGAGCATGAAGGGCATGATGAACCTTGTCATCACGCTCGGCATAGCCACCACCATACTGGGCGCAGTGTTCGGCACCTTCTTCGGTGTGAACCTGGTCAATGTGGATCTGCCCGAATGGATGAAGGGACTGATGATCACCGGTAAGGTGGGCGACACCGTCTATGACAAGACCATGCTGCTCTCACTCATCATCGGTGTGATACACATCATCATTGCCATGACGGTGAAGGCCGTAAAGAGCACTGTGCTCTATGGCTTCAAGCAGAGCATCACTGCATGGTCATGGCTGCTGCTCATTGTGGGCTTCATCTGCGTGGGCGGACTCAATTTCCTGAAAGTGATCTCCACCGACGTTTCCACCATCGCCTTCTATGTGGTAGGTGGCATCGTTGCCGTGGGCATTTTCCTGCTGAACGACCTGAAGCGCAACCCGCTCATCAATATCGGTGCCGGCCTGTGGGACACCTACGGCATGGCTTCCGGTTTGCTGGGCGACGTACTTTCCTACGTACGTATCTATGCGCTCGGTCTGGCCGGCGGCATGCTTGGCGGCGTGTTCAACACCCTGGCCATGATGACCAAGGGCGATTCTTGGTGGGGCTGGATTCCCTGCATACTCATCCTTGTATTCGGCCATACGCTGAACATAGCCATGAGCTGCCTGGGCGCTTTCGTACATCCGCTGCGTCTGAACTTCGTGGAGTACTTCAAGAACTCCAACTACGAAGGAACCGGCACCGCCTATGCTCCGCTGCACATAGCCAAGGCAGGCGAAGAATAAAAACAAACGTGTTTGGTCCGCTACGGCCAAGCCCATAAAAACAAAACTAAATTACAAACTTTAATACTTTAACAACAATGGACATTAATTTGATTTTAGGGTATCTCGGCCTCGGCATGGTGCTGATTCTGGCCGGTATCGGAAGTTCGTATGGCACCAGCATCGCCGGTCAGGCTGCTGAAGGCGGCTTGAAGATTAATCCGGGCAAGTCGGCCACGTACATGATTCTGACAGGTCTGCCCGCCACTCAGGGTATCTATGGCTTCGTAGCCTTCTTCTCGCTGATGGGTCGTGTTGCCGAAGCTGGTCCGCTGGTATTCGGTATCGGCACCTTCGTAGGTCTGGGCTGCATGCTCTCTGCCATCCGTCAGGGCAAGGTTTGTGCTGCCGGTATTCAGGGTGTGGCTCAGGGTCACAACGTGATGACTCAGACCCTCATCTACGCTGCTTTCCCCGAATTCTACGCCATCCTCGCACTGGTAGGCGCCCTGCTTATCTAATATTTCCATAATACAGCAGTTCGAGCTCAGACGAGTGTGTTTGCCCAATCAATCAGGCAGCACAACACTCATCTGAGCTCCTTTTTTATGAGTCCAAAGACAGAATCTAACTGTCAATAAACAAAGCATCTGAAACTTGAATAAATAACGGTTTTACTAACATTCCATCTGCCTTATTTACCATTATCATTACCGAAAAAGTAATAATTTAAGTCAAAAAGTGTAATTTCCTTTGTCTTCGTTGAGGTTTGCACTACCTTTGCACCCGCAATGCAGCGCAAATATCTATTCATATTGTTCGTTTCATTTTGCCTATCCCTTTCAGCTCAGGCACAAGATGATTTAGATATCGGTAATTTGCCGACATTGCCTTCGGTTTATGAAAGCGGAAAACTGACCAAATTAGTTTTCTATCGATACACAAAACCAACCATCGAGGATGGCGATACCGTGTGGACGTATCTGATGCCAGAACTGCCGGTTTACCCAGAGATGAAATTCAAAAATGCCAAGCAACGACAGCAGTTCAACCGCTTGGTGGCTAACATAAAGAAAGTGTTGCCGTTGGCACAGAAAGCCAACCAAATGCTGCAGGAAACCTACGAAGTGCTGGAAACGCTGCCCGACAAGAAAAGCAAGGACGAACACATCAAAGCGGTCGAGAAGGAAATCAAGCGCGTTTATACACCGCAGATGAAGAAACTCACCTACAGTCAGGGAAAGCTGCTCATCAAACTGGTGGACCGCGAGTGCAACCAAAGCTCCTTCGAAATTATCAAAGCCTTCTTGGGCCCGCTGCGTGCCAACTTCTACCAGATCTTTGCCTGGACATTCAAAGCCAGCCTGAAGAAAGAATACGATGCCGAAGGCGACGACCGCCTCATTGAGCGTATTGTCATTCAGATAGAGGCCGGGCAGCTCTGATCCGCTCGGACATGGTATAGATGACGATGCCGGCCGTTACACTCACGTTCATGGAGTGCTTGGTGCCGTACTGCGGAATCTCAATGCAATTATCACACGCATCCACTACCTGCTGCTGCACCCCCTTCACCTCGTTGCCCAAGACCACCGCATATTTCTGGCCAGACAATGCCTTAAAGTCCTGAATCATCGTGCTGCCCTCACATTGTTCTATGGCCAGCAGCGTGTAGCCCTCGCTCCTAAGCCGTTCAACAGCCTCCATCGTGTCCTTGCAGAAATGCCACGAAACACTGTCCTCGGCACCCAGCGCCGTCTTATGAATTTCTGGGTGAGGTGGAGTGGCGGTAATGCCACACAGATAGATGGCAGTTATGCGAAAAGCATCGCCCGTGCGGAAGATGCTGCCCACATTATACAGGCTGCGCACATTATCAAGCACTACTACAAGCGGCAACTTATCCGAAGCATGAAACTCGTCCACGCTCATCCTGCCCATCTCTGTTACCTTCAGTTTTCTCATACGTAGCTGCAAAGTAAAGCATTTCTGCTGAAACTGGCAAAAAACACACTGCTTTTATCCAAATAACATATATAATGAAGAAATTTAAGTTTCGAAAGTGATGAAATGCACCGCAGTAAAGCCCCAGAGGGGCTTGACATTGGTAGCCAGCCATTCCTATGGCTGGGTAATGTGCATGATATAGGATAGCATGCCTTTAGGTATGCGATATCATTGCGGTCGCGTACCTAAAGGCACGCATTTTTTCCACTGCCTACATACCAGCCATAGGAATGGCTGGCTACCATTGTCTGATGCCTACGGCATCGACTGTAAGGAACTTCAGAAACTTAAGTGAAGAAAAAAATAATCAAGGGCAACCTCAATATATATTAGGGTTAACCCTGATTGCCATTAGGGCTAACCCAAATCCCAATCAGGGTTAACCCAAACAGAATTTCCCCTAGGGGCAATTTTAGCACCACTTCATAGTTATCAACGATACCCCCTACCTGGCTGATGATTATACTATGATAATATTACAATAACTCTCCAGCCATGCCACCTTACATAAACTATTATCCAAGGTTTCAAAATAAGTTATGAATAAAATAAAAAGAAGTTATCACACACTTTTTTTGAGTTATTAACAAGCTATATAACTGAAAATGGTTACCTTTGCACAGTTTTCAACAGAATTGACAACCCAATAACATATACATTCAGCTTTCTCTTCGAAACAAAGATATCAATAATTCTAATATATGGTTAAAAAAGAATGGATTGAGAAGGGCTTCGCAGACGAACCCATCGCCGACACAATCAACCTGAAGGAAGCGATCCGTCAGTTGGCAAAGGAGAAGAATGCCATCATCATGGCACATTATTATACCGAACCCGACGTGCAGGACATTGCCGACTTCGTGGGCGACTCGCTGGCACTGGCCCAGTATGCCGCCAAGACTGATGCCAGCATTATTGTGATGTGCGGCGTGCACTTTATGGGCGAGACCAATAAGATACTGTGCCCGGACAAGACGGTTTTGGTGCCCGACCTGAATGCCTCCTGCTCGTTGGCCGAGAGCTGTCCGGCCGATGCTTTTGAGCAGTTCGTCAAAGCACATCCCGGCCACACCGTGATCAGCTATGTCAACACTACAGCTGCCATCAAGGCTCTGACCGATGTGGTGGTTACCAGTGGCAACGCACGTCAGATTGTGGAGTCGATGCCGAAGGATGAAAAAATCATTTTCGGCCCCGACCAGAACCTGGGTGGCTACATCAACAGCATCACCGGCAGAGAGATGGTGCTGTGGAACGGCGCCTGCCATGTACACGAGAAATTCTCGGTGGAACGCATCATCGCACTCAAGAAACAATACCCCGAGGCAAAAATACTGGTGCATCCAGAGTGCAAGGGGCCTGTGGTGAAACTGGCCGACAAGGTGGGCAGCACCGCTGCATTGCTAAAGTTTGCCATTGCCGATGCCACAGACACCTTCATCGTGGCCACCGAGAGCGGCATCCTGCACAAAATGCAGCAGGCATGTCCGCAGAAAACATTCATCCCGGCACCGCCCGACGACAGCACCTGCGCCTGCAACGAGTGCAACTACATGAAGCTGATCAACCTGCGCAAACTGTACAACTGTCTGAAATATGAGTGGCCGCAGATCGAGGTTGAGGAAAAGGTGGCCCAGCAAGCCGTAAAGAGCATCAATAGAATGCTGGAGATAAGCGAGAGATTGGGAATATGATAGGCATCAGGAAGATGTAAGAACCACGAATTGTACGAATCCATTCGTCCTGAACTCCTTTAGTAGCAAACATACTCTAAAAATGGAAAAAGTGATTATAAAGGGATGTTCCCTCCCTAATATGCCTTGGCAGGAGCGTCCTGAAGGCTGCAACAAAGTGATGTGGCGCTACACTGACAATCCCGTCATCCAGCGGGATCTGCTGCCCACTTCCAACAGCATATTCAATAGTGCCGTGGTGCCTTTTGCCGATGGCTTTGCAGGCGTGTTCCGCTGCGATGACACCAACCGCCGCATGGCGTTGCATGTGGGCTTCAGCAAGGACGGACTGCACTGGGATATTAAGCCCGAGCCGCTCACATTTGAGTGTGACAATGCCGAGATAGGCCAGTGGGTGTATGGTTATGATCCGCGTGTGTGCTGGATAGACGACCGCTACTATGTGACCTGGTGCAACGGCTACCATGGGCCTACCATCGGTGTGGCATGGACCACCGATTTCAAGACTTTCCACCAGCTGGAGAATGCTTTCCTTCCTTACAACCGCAATGGCGTATTGTTTCCGCGCAAGATAAATGGGCGCTTTGCCATGCTGAGCCGCCCCAGCGACACCGGCCACACCGCCTTTGGCGATATATTCTACAGCGAATCGCCCGACATGGAGTTCTGGGGCCGTCACCGCCATGTCATGTCACCGGCTGCTTTCGAGGTCAGTGCGTGGCAGTGCATGAAGATAGGTGCCGGTCCAATCCCTATCGAGACCAGCGAGGGGTGGCTCATCTTCTACCACGGCGTGCTGCGCTCGTGCAACGGCTACGTGTATAGCTTTGGTTCGGCATTGTTACACCTTGACGAGCCTTGGCGTGTGCTGGCACGTTCGGGCCCCTATCTCATCTCGCCACAGCAACCCTACGAGTGCATGGGCGATGTTCCCAACGTATGTTTTCCATGTGCTGCATTGCACGATCCCGACACCGGGCACGTGGCCGTTTATTATGGCTGTGCCGACACCGTAACAGGTTTGGCTTTCGGACATATAGATGAAATAATCCAGTTTACCAAGCGAACAAGTATAGTATAAGCAATAAACCTATCCCAAAATTGCGCGCAAATGGAATAATTGTTGTAAATTTGCGCGCGTTTTATAAATAGAGTATAAATACATAAGCAGATGGAATATAATTTTAGAGAAATCGAACAGAAGTGGCACCAGTACTGGGTAGCACAACAAACCTATAAGGTAAAGGAGGACAGCGCAAAGAAGAAGTTCTATGTGCTGAACATGTTCCCTTATCCCAGCGGAGCAGGATTGCACGTAGGCCATCCGCTCGGCTACATTGCCAGCGATATCTATGCACGCTACAAGCGTTTGCAAGGCTTTAATGTGCTGAATCCTATGGGTTATGATGCCTACGGACTTCCGGCCGAGCAGTATGCCATTCAGACAGGGCAGCACCCGGCAGTGACCACCGAGGCCAACATCGCACGCTACCGCGAGCAGCTGGACAAGATAGGCTTCTCGTTCGACTGGAGCCGTGAGGTGCGTACATGCGAGCCTGGCTACTATCACTGGACACAGTGGGCTTTTCAGCAGATGTTCGGCAGTTTTTATTGTAACAAATGTCAAAGCGCACAACCCATAGAAAAGTTGGTCGAGCACTTTGAGCACGAAGGCACGGCCAACCTCGATGTGGCCCAGTCGGAAGAACTCAGCTTCACCGCCAACGAGTGGAACAGTTGGGACGAGAAGAAACATTCCGACGTGCTGATGAACTACCGCATTGCCTATCTGGGCGAAACCATGGTGAACTGGTGTCCTGCCCTGGGCACTGTGTTGGCCAACGACGAAGTGGTGGATGGCGTGAGCGAACGCGGCGGCTATCCGGTTGAACAGAAGAAGATGCGCCAGTGGTGCCTGCGTGTGAGTGCTTATGCACAGCGTCTGCTCGATGGTCTGGACACCATCGACTGGACAGACTCTATCAAAGAAACACAACGCAACTGGATAGGCCGTTCGGAAGGTGCCGAGATTTTCTTCCGCCTCAAGGAAAGTGACGAGGGCTTCACCATCTTCACTACCCGCGCAGACACCATGTTCGGCGTTACCTTCATGGTGCTGGCACCCGAGAGCGAACTGGTTCAGAAGGTAACCACCCCCGAACAGAAAGCCGAGGTGGAAGCCTATCTGGCCTATGTGAAGAAACGCACCGAGCGCGATCGCATCAGCGACAAGAAGGTAACGGGCGTGTTCTCAGGTTCCTATGCCATCAACCCCTTCACGGGCGAGAGCAATCCTATCTGGATTTCTGAGTATGTGCTGGCTGGCTACGGCACTGGTGCCATCATGGCCGTGCCCGCTCACGACAGCCGCGACTATGCTTTTGCCAAGCACTTCGGTCTGCCCATTGTGCCGCTGGTCGAAGGGTGCGATGTGAGCGAGGAGAGTTTCGATGCCAAGGAAGGCATTGTGTGCAACTCGCCACGGGCCGGTGTGAAGCCCTACATAGATTTCTCGCTGAACGGACTCACCATCAAGGAAGCCATTGCCGCTACAAAGCAGTATGTGAAGGAACACCATCTGGGTCGCGTCAAGGTGAACTACCGCCTGCGCGATGCCATCTTCTCGCGCCAGCGTTACTGGGGCGAGCCCTTCCCCGTGTATTATAAGAACGGCATTCCCACTATGATTCCGGAGGAATGTCTGCCGCTGCAACTGCCCGAAGTGGATAAGTTCCTGCCCACTGAGACTGGCGAACCGCCACTTGGCAATGCCAAGAAATGGGCGTGGAACGAGGCCACACGCACGGTAGTGAATTGCTCTGAGATAGATAACCAGACTGTGTTCCCCATTGAACTGAACACAATGCCTGGCTTTGCAGGCTCATCGGCCTATTACCTGCGCTACATGGATCCACACAATGACAAGGCACTGCTCTCCAAGGAGGCCGATGCCTACTGGCAGAACGTGGATCTGTATGTGGGCGGAACGGAACATGCCACGGGTCACCTCATCTACTCGCGCTTCTGGAACAAGTTCCTGAAGGATTTGGGCGTGAGCGTGTGCGAAGAGCCCTTCAAGAAACTGGTGAACCAAGGCATGATTCAGGGCCGTTCTAACTTCGTGTATCGCATCAACGACCTGAGCCATGAAAAGGGGCACCCCGTATTCGTAAGCTTCGGCCTGAAAGATAACTACAGCGACGTGACACCCATTCACGTGGATGTGAACATCGTCAGTGCCGACGTGCTCAATGTGGAAGCCTTCAAGGCTTGGCGTCCGGAATATGCCGATTCCGAATTTATTCTCGAGGATGGCAAGTATGTGTGCGGCTGGGCTGTGGAAAAGATGTCCAAGTCGATGTTCAATGTGGTCAACCCCGACCTCATTGTGGAGCGCTTCGGTGCCGACACGCTGCGCCTGTATGAAATGTTCCTTGGCCCGGTGGAGCAGTCCAAGCCCTGGGACACCAATGGCATCGACGGCTGCCATCGTTTCCTCAAGAAGTTCTGGAACCTGTATTGGACCAAAGATGGGCAGATCAGTGCCACCGAAGGCGAGCCTACCAAGGAGGAACTCAAGGCGCTGCACAAACTCATCAAGAAGGTAACGGCCGACATAGAGGAGTTCTCCTATAACACATCCATTGCTGCCTTCATGATTGCAGTGAACGAGCTGCAGACACTGAAGTGCACCAATAAGCAAGTGTTGGAACAGCTTGCAATACTCATTGCTCCATTTGCTCCGCACATTGCCGAGGAACTGTGGGCTGTGTTGGGACACAGCACCTCCGTGTGCGATGCCCAGTGGCCCAGTTTCAACGAGAAGTATCTGGTGGAGGACACCGTGAAGATGATGGTGGCCTTCAATGGCAAGACACGTTTTGGCATCGACTTCCCCGCCGGCACGGACAATGCCACCATCGAAGCCACCGTGCGCAGCCATGAGCAGACGCCAAAATATGTGGGCGACAAGCAGATTGTAAAGATTATCATTGTTCCCGGTCGCATGATAAATATCGTAGTGAAATGAAGTTAAGCTTGATTATCGATGAGGTAAAGGACTACGCGTTCATCACCTTGGGCGTGCTGTTCTACTGTGTTGGTTTCTGTGTGTTCATGCTGCCTTACGAGTTCACGCCTGGCGGCATGACGGGTGTGTCGGCCATCATCTACTATGCCACCGGCTTTCCCTCGCAGTACAGCTATTTCATCATCAATGCCGCCTTGCTGGCCTTGGGCTTGAAGATTCTTGGCTTCAAGTACTTCACCAAGACCATCTATGCCATCTTTATGATTACCTTCTTCATAGGTGTCATTCAGGAACTGATACGCCAGCCGGACGGCAGTTTTCCGTTGGTGTGCGGCGATCAGCGCTTCATGGCTGCCGTGATAGGTGCCTGCATAGAAGGCATGGCGCTGGCTTTGGTGTTCGTGAACAACGGATCAACGGGCGGCACGGATATCATTGCAGCCATCGTCAACAAGTACAAGAATGTGTCCATGGCCGGCGTGCTGATGTTTCTTGACTTCGTCATCGTGTCGTCCAGTTTCCTGCTCTTTCACGACTGGAGCAAGGTGGTCATGGGCTATTGTATCCTCATAGTCTCCATGCTTACGCTGGACTATGCCATGACATCGGCCACACAGAGTGTGCAATTCACTATCATCAGCGATAAGTTTGATGTCATAGGTAAGAAAATCAACGAAGAACTGAACCGCGGCTGCACTGTGCTCTATGGCGAAGGTTTCTATTCCAAGGCCGACCGTCGTGTGCTCATCGTCATGGCCCGCCGTCGCGAGAGTCCCGCCATTTTCCGTCTCATCAAACACATCGATCCAAACGCATTCGTTTCACAAACTAAAGTAGTAGGTGTCTATGGCGAAGGCTTCGACCACATCAAGTCCTGAGTTGGTGTTTGCCACCAATAACCAGCATAAGCTCGACGAGATCAGACAGATTCTCGATGGGCAGATACACATATTGAGCCTGGCTGATATAGGTTGCCATGTGGATATTCCCGAAACGGCCGATACCCTGCAGGGCAATGCACTGCAGAAGGCACGCTACGTGGCCAGCCATTACAACATGGATTGTTTTGCCGACGATACAGGGCTCGAAGTGGCTGCACTGGACGGTGCGCCGGGCGTGCATTCGGCCCGTTATGCGGGCGGACAGGGACACGACAGCCAGGCCAATATGGACCTGCTTCTGCATAATATGGAAAAAAAGTCGGACCGAAAGGCACGATTTCGCACCGTTATTGCGTTAATAATAAAAGGAGAGGAGCATCTCTTCGAAGGAATCGTCAATGGGAAGATACTCACCGAGCGGCATGGAACCGACGGTTTCGGCTACGATCCAGTGTTCCAGCCCGACGGCTTCGACTGCACCTTCGCCGAGATGACGGCCAGCCAGAAAAACGCCATCAGCCACCGCGGACGCGCCACTCAAAAGCTGGTTCAGTTTCTCACTTCCCTCACATAAATACCCTTCAACATCATTCCGTCCATGAAGCGCTTACTACTACTATTCCAGCTCACACTGATCAGCTGCGCGTTGTTTGCACAGGCCACCGGTTCGTGGCAAGTATATCCGGCTCTGACCGTATGCACCAAGAATATACCTGTGGGCAACCGTGTCTATGCACTGATGGAAAGCAAGCTGATGGCCTACGACACCGAGGACAACACCATCAAAGTGTGGGACAGCCTCAGTGGGCTTAACGACGTGAGCATACAGTATGTGGCATATAGCGCTGAAGCTAATCGACTCATCCTTGTCTATGACAATGGAAACATCGATCTCCTATCCGTCGAGGACGACGACTACATCGTGAACATTTCTACGCTGAAGGTGTCGTCGCTGCAAGGAAAGAACGTGACGAATGTAGCTGTAGATGGGGCTTATGCCTACCTGACAACAGGCTTTGGCGTGGTCATTGTGGACATGCAGAATGCCTTAATATCCAAGACCTACCGACTGGGACTGGCTGTTAATTCAAGTGCCGTTTTCAATGGTTATATCTATTTGGGAACCACCACCGGTATATGGCGCGGAGACATGACCGCCAACCTTCAGGACAAGAATAATTGGTCACAGGTGGTTACCAATCTAAGGCCCACCATCATGACCACCTTCGATGGTGTGTTGTACGTGCGCCATGGCAACGGCATCTATTTCACCGTGAATGGCACCAGTTTCGGCACTGCACACACGCTTACCAACCCGCTCTTCATGTGTGTGTCCGACGGAAACCTGCTCATCGGCAATGCCCAAAGCACCATTGTGCAAACGGCGCTGAAACAGTTTGAGACCTATGCGAATCCCAGTGGCTGGACTTATGTGTCCAAGTCGGGCGATACCTTCTGGGGCAGCGATGGCGTGGCCGGTTTGCAAGCCTATAAGTTGGAGGGCGGCACATTTACTCCCACCGTCACAGGCATCCATCCCAACAGCCCGTTGCACGACTACACCTATCACATCCGCTTTGTCGATAACCGCCTTTTCGTGGCTGGTGGCAACTACAACTACAGCCCTAAGGAAGGATTGCCCGGCACGGCCATGATTATGGAGGAGGATGGCACATGGGTAAACTTAGATGCTGCCTCGGCCAACGAGGTGGCTCCGTCATCGCGCTTCGTCGATGTGACGCACGTGGCCGTGAGTCCCACCGACCCACAGCACTATTACGTAGGCACCGCCCGCAGCGGTCTGTATGAGTTTCAAGGCGACAAGTGTGTGGCACACCACGGCACCTACAACTCACCTCTGAACTCCATCCTGCCAGACGCATCCAACAAGGAATGGTTCGTGGTGGCCGATGGTGTGCAGTTCGATGCCGACGGAAACCTATGGATGTTGAACGGTAACGCCGAAACGGTCGTGCATCTGCTACACCCCGACGGCACATGGAAAAGCCTCTATTACAGCGAACTGGACGGTGTTTCGGCTCTGGATAATATCCTCTTCGACAGTAAAGGACGTCTCTGGGCTAATAGCCGCCGCGTGGGGGGCCGTGGCATTTTCATGCTGGATAATAACGGTACACCCGATGTTGTTTCGGACGACAAACACTACCTGCGCACAGGTATCATCAATCAGGACAACACATCCTATGCCCCCGACGAGTACTACTACATGGCCGAGGATCACGAAGGCTGTATCTGGATAGGCACAAACCTCGGTCCTTTCGTCATCACAGACCCCGACAATTTCGCATCGAACGACTTTACCTACGAGCAGGTGAAGGTGAACCGCAACGATGGCAGCGGCCTGGCCGACTATCTGCTCAGCGGCATCGCCATCAATGCCATCGCCGTGGATGGCGGAAACCGCAAGTGGTTTGCCACACAAGCCAATGGTGTGTATCTGATTAGTGAAGATTCGCAGGAAGAACTGTTGCATTTCACCACCGCCAACTCACCTCTTCTCTCCGACGAAGTGTTCGACATAGCCATCAATGGCACTACAGGCCAGGTATTCTTTGCCACTTCTAAAGGCCTTTGCAGTTACATGTCCGATGCTACCAATGGCGTAGAGGAACTATCCGACGACCAGCTCTTTGCTTTTCCTAATCCCGTCACGCCCGATTACAAAGGCACCATTACCATTCGTGGCATGGAAGCAGGCAGCGAGGTGAAAATTCTCTCGTCAACTGGTCAGCTCGTTTGGAAGGGCATCAGCAATGGCGGCACCTTCACCTGGAACGGTTGCAACCGCCAGGGCCGTCGTGTTGCTTCTGGCATTTATATCGTCGTTGCCTCTTCGGCCAGCGGCAAAAAGGCAGCCACTACAAAGATTGCAATGATAAGGTAAACCAAGCCACCCAACCTCGGCCCAAAGGGACGCCCGATACTTCGAAAACCCCTCCCTGTGGAGGTATGTTCGAGTTTGCGGGTAAAAGTTCTATCTTTTATCTTTTATCTCTTATCTTTTATCTTTTATCTCTTATCTTTACTCTCTACTCTCTACTCTTTTCTTATTTTCCTGTGATAATGTGCTTTATGCTATCCAGCTTGTTCAGTGCATCGATAGGTGTGAGGCTGTTAATGTCCAGCCCCAGGATTTCGTCGCGAATCTGGCTAAGCACGGGGTCGTCCAATTGGAAGAAGGAAAGCTGGGTGTGATCGCTCTCAGGTAAATGGCCAATGGTGGCACCGGTGCCCAGCCCGTCGCGGTTGGCACTCTTTTCCAGTTGGTGCAGGATTGTGTCGGCACGGCGCACAATATCCTTGGGCATGCCGGCCAGTTTGGCCACATGAATGCCGAAGGAGTGCTCTGAACCGCCGGGTTCCAGCTTGCGCAGGAAAATAACCTTGCCACGCACTTCGCGCACCGACACATTGAAATTCTTGATGCGCGAGAAGTGTCCTTCCATCTCGTTCAGCTCGTGGTAGTGGGTGGCAAAGAGCGTGCGCGGGTGTCCTTTCGGGTTCTCATGGATATACTCCACAATGGCCCAGGCAATGCTGATGCCGTCGTAGGTAGAAGTACCGCGGCCCAGCTCGTCAAAGAGCACCAGCGAGCGCTCGGTCAGGTTGTTCAGGATATTGGCTGCCTCGTTCATCTCGACCATGAAGGTGGATTCGCCCACAGAGATATTGTCCGAAGCGCCCACACGGGTGAATATCTTATCCACCAATCCTATGTGTGCACGTTCGGCAGGAACGAAACAACCTATCTGTGCCATCAGCGCGATGAGGGCCGTCTGTCGTAGCAGTGCGCTCTTACCCGCCATGTTGGGTCCGGTGATGATGAGTATCTGCTGCGACTGCGTGTCCAACCGCACATCGTTTGCCACATAGCGTTCGCCCACGGGCATCTGGCACTCAATCACAGGGTGGCGTCCGCCGCGTATGTCCAGATCGGTGCTGTCGTCTATGGTAGGCCGAATGTAGTTGTGTTCGGCGGCTGCCAGTGCAAAGGAGAGCAGGCAGTCCAGTTGTGCCACCAGGCTGGCATCCTGCTGCAGCTGGCTGGCATAGCGTGCCGCATCGGTAAGCAGGGCCTGGAACACCTGTGCCTCCAGTGCCAGGATCTTCTCCTCGGCACCCAGAATCTTCTCCTCATACTGCTTCAGCTCCTGAGTGATGTAACGTTCGGCCTGCACCAGCGTCTGCTTGCGTATCCACTCTGGCGGCACGCGGTCCTTAAAGGTGTTGCGCACTTCCAGGTAATAGCCGAACACGTTGTTGAAGCCTATCTTGAGGCTACTGATGCCGGTGGCCTCTATCTCGCGCTGCTGTATCTGTAGCAGGTAGTCCTTGCCCGAGTAGGCGATACGACGCAGCTCGTCCAGTTCGGCGCTGACGCCGTCGGCTATCACACCGCCCTTCTGCACCTGCAGCGGCGGGTCTAACTTTATTTCTCGTGCGATGCGGTCGCGCAACTGCTCGCATAGTTGCAGTCGCTGACCTATGGTTCCGATGCTCTCGTCGTCTGAAGCCAGACAGGCTTCCTTAATGGGTTGAATGGCTGTGAGGGCGTTCTTCAGGCCGATTAGGTCGCGTGGTCCGGCCCGTCCCACACTGATCTTTGAGGTGATGCGTTCCAGGTCGCCGATGAGGCGCATCTGCTCGGCCACCAGGTCGCGGAAGTCGGGGTGGCGGAAGTAGTAATCCACCACGTTCAGCCGTTGTTCTATCTTGGCCACATCGCGCAGCGGGAACAGCAGCCAGCGGTGTAGCAGGCGTGCGCCCATTGGGGTGGTAGTACGGTCTATCACGCTGAGCAGCGACTGTCCGCCTTCGTTCATGCTTTGCACCAGTTCCAGGTTGCGCACGGTGAAGCGGTCCAGCCGCACGTAGCGCTCTTCCTCAATGCGCGAGATGGTGGTGATGTGACCCAGCTGCGTGTGTTGCGTCAGCTCTAAGTATTGCAGGATGGCGCCTGCGGCAATAATACCGCTTTTCAGGTCATTGATGCCGAAGCCCTTCAGGTTTTTCACCTCGAAGTGGTGGGTCAGTTTGTCCATGGCCGTTTGCAGCGTGAACACCCAGTCGTCCAGTTCAAAGGTCACGTTCTTCGTACCAAAACAGCCTTCGAACATACCTTTGCGTCCGCGCTCATACAACACCTCCTTCGGTGCAAAGCTGGCCATGAGTTTGTCCACATATTCGGCATTGCCCTCGGCCACCAACCACTCGCCGGTGCTGATGTCCAGGAAACTCACGCCCACTTGGTCCTCTTTGGCAAAATGTACGGCACAGAGGAAGTTGTTTTCGCGATAGTTCAGCACCGTGTCGGTCATGGCCACGCCCGGCGTGACCAACTCCGTGATGCCGCGCTTCACCAGTTTCTTCGTCAGCTTGGGGTCCTCTAGTTGGTCACAGATGGCCACACGCCGACCTGCCCGCACCAACTTGGGCAGATAGGTGTCCAGAGCGTGGTGTGGAAATCCGGCCATGGCTGTTACGTCGCCTTCCTTGCCGTTGTTACGTTTTGTCAGTGTGATACCCAGGATCTCAGAAGCCTCAATGGCATCCTGTGCATAGGTCTCGTAGAAGTCGCCGCAGCGGAACAGCATGATTGCGTCCGGGTGCTTGGCTTTCAGGTCGAAGAACTGCTTCATCATCGGGGTCACTTCGCCCCGGAAGGCAGCATCTGCCGCATTTTTGGTGGAATTGCCAGCCATTTTCTTTTTGGTTTGGCAGCAAAGGTAGTGAAAAAAAGAAGAACTATGTCCCCCACTGCCATTTTTTTTATTGCAGAATGGCAAAGCAGTTACTTTCCGCTCCTCTTTCCGCTCCTCTTTCCGCTCCTCTTTCCGCTCCTCTTTCCGCTGCACTTCCCATTTCTCTTTTCATTTTCCTCTCCCCCTCCCCCTGTTCTTTCATTTTTCACTTTCCTCTTTTCACTTTCCTCTTTTCACTTTCCTCTCCCTCTCGGGGGCTTTCGTTGCAGTGATCTGTGTTGCACGGTGGTTCATTACGAGCAAGTGGTAACTTTATCTCTTATTCAAGTTTCGCAAGTATGCTAATTCGCTGTGAACCAAAGCCCCAAAGGGGCTTGACATTGGTAGCCAGCCATTCCTATGGCTGGTTAAATGGCGGCAACATAAAGCATGCCTTTAGGTATGCGACCGCAAATGATATCGCGTACCTAAAGGCACGCTATCCTCTAACATGCACATTACCAGCCATA
>JAFXQT010000069.1 GCA_017526905.1 Bacteroidaceae bacterium
AGGTGGGTTCTATAAATTAGCTTTGAATTGCTCTTAGGCTATTTCCGAACAGATTTTGTTTCAAGGCCGCCGGGGCGTAGCGGGCCGCTCGGCGCTTGCGACGCTTGACACTTCAAGAACGTCCCAAGGACTTGGAACAAAAGATGCCGGAAAGAGGCAAGAGTAAACAAAGATAATTCATAGAGAATTTATTAATTAATAGAACACGCCTATATTGGTCTGATGACCGATTGGGGAGGGTAACGGTTACTTACCGGCGATAAACCCAGTTCTTCTGCAGCAGAAAGTTCCAGAGGCACCCCACCAGGATGCTGACAATAACCTTGGCCGACATGAGCGAGCCCAGCCCTATGGTGGACGAGAACAGAGGCGCCAGCAGTATAACCCCAAGCGTGTTGAGCACTATGCTGCCAGCCCAAACAATCAAGTATCTTACCGCCACGGAACGCTTGGAACGCGATGTGCCGCGGAAAGTCCATTCGTAATTGACGATGCCGTTGAACAGTCCCCCGCACATGGCTCCAAACAGCGTGGACCAGACATAGCCTACCGAGCAGAATTGGAAAAGGATGGCGGTGACGGCGTAGTCAACGCCAGTGGCCGAGAGCGAAGAGAACTGGGCACGGATGAACTGGGCTGTGGTGCGGTGTTTCATAGGAATATCTGTACGGTGGACATAGCTATCAGGCCATACACGCCGGAGAGGATATCGTCAGCCATAACACCCCAGCCGCCGGGGTAGCGTTCCATCTTACGGATGCCAAGCGGTTTTAGGATGTCGAAGAAACGGAAGAGGACGAAGGCTGCCAGGGTCCAAAGCACAAAGGAGAAAGACCAGCTGCCTGGATCTGAGGGATTGGTAGGATAGGCCGTAAGGGGCACGCCAAGCAGGCAAATCCACACGCCGACCGTCTCGTCGATGACGACGCGCGAGGGGTCGGGGCCCCATAGCTGTTCCATGCGGTCGATGGGCCGAATGGCCAGCAGCGTACAGAGGATGGCCGCCAGCAGCGTGCCAAGCCACAGGTGATTATAGCCGATGCCGCATAGCACGGCGAGCAACCAGAGAGCAACGCCCACGGCGGCTCCCATGGTGCCTGGGGCGAAGGGCGAGAAGCCGGCGCCCAACGAAGTGACGAAGAGTATGTCGGTGGTCTTTTTCATGTCAGAACTTGCGGAATGTGAGGATTGTATCTTGCGCTTCCAGCACCAGGCGCGAATGGCCCAGCTGGTTTATATGATAGCGCGCGTTGGTGGTGTGTATGCCAAACACATCGAACAAGCCGCCGGCCATGTCGGCGGGTGTGATTTCGGGGTCGTCGTCAGCACTGGTGACATGCGAGGAGAGCCCCGAGAAATCGTAGAAGAAGATGGAATCGCCTTCATGAAGGAAGTGGGCGTAGTAGCGCCGACTGCTGCAGTCCCATTGGGTTAGATGCAGTTGGAAACTGAGGTAGGCCTGCTGGCTCTTGACATCGCGGATGCCCTGCGGGGTTTGTATGCTCAGTATCTGCCACATACCGTCGAGCTTGCCGTTCATGGGCACCTTGTCGCAGGCCGTGCAGAAGAGCGCACACAACAGGAAAAGGATGTATTTCTTCATAGGTCGAACGTCTTTCGGATGGTGAGTTGTGCGCCAGTGTTGTTGCCCACCACGCTGCCGTGGTCCAGGCCGAGGGCTGCCGTGGCGGTCCACCCCTGGGCCCATCGCGGCCGATAGGTGGCCTCGGCCAGAATGTACTGCTGCGCAAGGCAGTCGGCAAAGGGCTTGGTGTAGAGACCCCAGTTGCGGGTGAACGAGGCCAACAGGCGCCATCGCCACTCGTCGGCAGGCTGTCCCGTCAGGCCGACATGCCAGCCCTTGATGCGGTTGTTCCAGAAATAGAGCGTGTGGTCCTGATTGTACGCAGGCGAGGTGATGAACGGGTGCCCGAGCGTGAACCCATAATGCTGCCAGCCTGTGTAGAGCAGGTGGTTGTAGTAGTTGTCGCGCCCGTTCATCTTGTCCTGCAGGCGGGCTGTGCGGTCGTGATACACGGCGCCGCTCTGGTTGGTGGTGGTGACGAATTCAAAGCTTGCGCCGTCCACGAACGGGTTCTTAGGCGCACGCACTTCGGCGCCGATCAGCATGTCGCGGATGCCATACTGTACGGTGAGCATGGATTGGTCGTCGAAATAGCGCTCCCAGTAGGCTCGGGCCTGCCAACGCGGGCCGTGGTAGCTGAGTGCCATGACGTAGGACCCCAGGTGGTTGCCGGCTGTATTGGGATCGGAGCCGTCGGTCTCGTCGCTGCCTTGGCAGGTCAGCGCGTGCCAGTAGGCGCCGAGGTCGGCTGGATGCTTGATGTCGGTTAGCTGGCTACCGATGTTCAGCCGTCGGTTGTTGACATTGTAGGTGGTGCCGCCGAACTGCGATGCCATACGCAGGCCGATTTCATAGGTGACAGGCAGCATGTCCGTGCGCCCGAATTTCCAGAAGAGGCCTTTCTCATGGTACAGCACATGTTTTGTGCGGCGGCCCGTGGGGGCGGCCCAGCTCTCCTGCCAGCGCCCATCGGTGAACCAGCCATACGAGCCGTACAGTTTCCATTGCCACCATCCCTTGGTGCCGGGCATGGCAAACCAATCCACGTCCAGCCGCATCTGCGGGATAGGGCGTGCGTTGATGCCCATGGACAAGGCCCCGCTGCCGAGGTCGGCCGACTGCGTTTCCATGGGCTGTTGCTTGCTGCCCAGCGTCAGGCGCAACACCTTCCATGCAGCTTCGACAAACGCCTGTTGCACCACAAACGTACGCTCGTGGTTTTGTGTCAGCGCCACATCGGCTCCGTAGCCCAGGCGCCATGAGCGTGCCGAGTCCGTCTGGATGGGGCGTAGCATCTGGACGCGTTCGTAGCCCGCGCATTTCTGCACGGACGACAGCCCGTATCTGTTGGCGCTGAGCCACAGCGGGGCATGGTCGCCGCCGCCCATGGTGGCCGATGCCTCTACCGTCAGCGTGGCGCCATCCCAGCGGCTTGCCGGGAGCGAGTCGGAGGCTCCTATCGGGCTGACGCTGGCCGTCACAACGATGCTGAGAATGATTAGTATTTGCCCTTTCATGGCGGCAAAGGTAATCATTTATTTGTGCTAAATCATCATTTTTTGAAAATTTCGGCAGTTCACTTTGTAAAGTTCTACCCGAATTGCTACCTTTGTGCCCACATTTTGAGCAACTGACACTAAAAATACGACCGCATGAAGATTGCAATTGTCAATAAGTCCCACCACGATTTGCCCAGATATGCCACGCCACTTTCCGCGGGGGTTGACCTGCACGCCAACCTGGACGCTCCGGTAACGTTGCAGCCCTTGGAGCGGACGCTGATTCCCACAGGGCTGTACATAGCACTCCCGGCTGGGGTCGAAGCGCAGGTGCGGCCGCGCAGCGGACTGGCCCTGAAACATGGCATCACGGTGCTGAATGCGCCGGGAACGATCGATGCCGACTATCGCGGCGAGATTTGCGTGATTCTGGCAAACCTCTCCTCCCAGCCCTTCGTCGTTAACGATGGCGAGCGGATAGCACAAATGGTCATTACACGTCACGAACAGGCCGAGTGGGAGCCGACCGATGTGCTGGACTCTACCGAACGCGGCGCCGGAGGCTTCGGACATACTGGTGTATAAATGAGGGGGTACGGGATTGTCATAGCAATGTTATGCGCGGCCGTGCTGCTCGGCGCTTGTGGCGGCAGCCGTGTGCCGCAGCAGGTGGCAAGCCAGGGCCCGGCCACGCATGTGCCGCAGGGGCGGACGCCCTTGTTCCAGTATCTCTATCTGGAGGCAAACCGCGAAAAACTGGCAGGGAACTATGCCGAGGCCTACGACCTGCTCCGCCATTGCCAGGTGTTGCAGCCCGATGCACCCGAACTGCTGTCCGACCTGGGGCTCTTTGAACTGATGCTGCACAACGACTCGGTTGGCGTCGGGCTGCTGAAGAAAGCATCGGCAACCGATGCGCAGAACCCCTACTACAAAGAAACGTTGGCTTCCTACTATCTGGAACGCCACGATGTGGCGCAGGCCCTGCCGGCGCTGGAGGACTTGGCTGCGATGCAACCCCAACGGGTGGAATTGCAGATGCAGCTGGTGCAGCTGTACAACAGCACCAACCGGTTTGAGGATGCCATCCGCGCGCTGGACCGGATCGAGACCTTAGAGGGCAAGTCGGCCCATACGGCCTATCAGAAGTTTGCGCTGTACAAGCAGTTGAACAACGAGCAGAAGGCTTTTGCCGAGTTGGAAGCGCTGTGCAGGGAATATCCCCACGAAATGAGTTACCGGCTGGCCGTGGGCAACCAACTGCTGCTGGCTGGACGCCACGAGGAGGCTCTGCGCGTGTTTGACGAGGTGCGGCAGAAGGAGCCGGGGCACAAATCGCTGCCCCTGTCCATGCTCGAGTACTACCGACAAGTGGGGCGCGACTCGCTCTTTGCCTCGATGCGCGACAGCCTGATGTATGCGCCCGGCACCGATACCGACGTGCGGGCGCAGCTTGTGCGCGACTATGTGGACGAACAAGTACAGGCCGACAGCGCTGGAAAGGCGCGCCTGGAGCAAGCCTTCGGACGGTTGCTGGCCCACTTCCCCGAGGACATCAACCTGCTGCAGCTGCGGGCGGCCTACCTGGCCACTTATGAACCCGATAACGAGCCGCTCTTTGTCGATGCCATGGAGCGCGTGATTCGCGTGGAGCCGGACAACGTCCAGGCTATATCCTACCTGATTCAGCATTACGGCACGCACAAGGACTTCGTCCGCCTGGAGGATTTGTGCCGCAGGGCCGTCATCGCACACCCGGAGGAACTGGTGTTCCATTATTATCTGGGTGTGGCCTGCTGGCAGATGGAGAAACGGGACGATGCCCTGAAAGCCTTTCAGGACGGTGTGTTGCAGAAGGACGACGACAGCCGCCCGGCCATGGTGGCGGACTTGTTCAGCCAGATGGGCGATGTGCTCTACGAGATGGGGCGCAAGCAGCAGGCCTATGCCGCCTATGACTCGTGTCTGGCCTATCAGGCCGACAATGTGGGCTGCCTGAACAACTATGCCTACTACCTGTCGTTGGAAAACGAGAACCTGGACAAGGCCGAGGAAATGAGTTATCGCACCATACGCCTGGAGCCGAACAACAAGACATACCTGGACACCTATGCCTGGATCCTCTTCCAGAAAGAGCGCTATGCCGAGGCACAGGCCTACATGAATCGTGTGGTGCCCCCGGCCAGCACCGACAGCGCCTTGCTGGCCGATGACGACCTCTCGGCCGTGGTGCTGGAACATGCCGGCGATGTGGCTGCGTGCAACGGCCAGCTGGAGCAGGCCATGCGCTTCTGGCAACTGGCTCAGCGCATGGGAGGCACGGGACTAACCACGGCGCTGCCGCGTAAGATAAAGCAAAAGAAATACCTACGGAAATGAAGAAATACCTCGTTCCACTATTGGCATTGGTCCTGCTGGCCTCTTGCCGCACACATAAGAACACGGCCGACACGCCGTCGGCCACCGCTGTCACCACCACGCCCGATGCTAAGCCCACACGCACCGCTCCAAAACTCAACGGGGTGGCTGCCCGGCTGAACTTCACAGCCTTGCAGCAAGGCGTGAAGAAGGCTTCGGCAGGCGGCTACCTGCGCATGAAACGCGATGAAATCATACAGGTGCGGCTGGTGGCTCTGATTGTGGAGGTGGGGCGCCTGGAACTGACGCCCGAGTACTTGCTGGTGCAGGACCGCATGAACAAGCAATATGTCCGGGTGGCATGGGACGACGTTCCCCAGCTGAAACAGGCGGGCGTCAGCTTCGACACCATGCAGCAGCTGTTCTGGGGCGAGTACCCGAATGCCAAAAAGGGTCTGACGCTGACCCTGGACAGCAAGACCTCGATCCGACTGGCCTATGCCGATTGGGACAAGCTGGCCGGACAGGACTTTCCGCAGCAGATGACGCTGACCATTCAGTCGGGCCAGAACAACTATGGCGGCATATTCCGGTATGCCAACCTCCAGGCCGACGACCACATCGAGGTGCAGCCTACCGCCATCAGCTCGTCCTACAAACAGGTGGAACTGGACAAAATACTTAAACAACTGACCAAATGAGAACGCACATCCTCCTCCTTGCACTTGCCTGTCTGTTCTTAGGCCCCGCTGCCCAAGGGCAGACAAAGAAGATCAATGCCCTCAAATCCCAGAAGGCCGACCTGGAAAAAGGTATCCGGCGGGCCAAATCGGAATTGGGACAAACCAAGCAGGCCGTTGTCAAGAAGGAGAATGTGATCGACTTCATCGAGGATCAGTTGCAGCAGCGCCTCCAATACATCGGCCAGCTGGAAGGCGAGATGCAACGGCTGGACGGGCAGATTGACACCCTGAAGGCGGAAACCGAGCGACTCGCCCAGCAGTTGGACACCAAGAAACAGAAGTACAAGCAAAGCCTGCGGATGGCCCGCAACTCCTCCTCGCTCAACAACCCCTCGCTCTTCATCTTCTCGGCACAGACCTTCCGGCAGATGTACCGACGCATGCGCTATGCGCGCGAGTATGCGGCCTTGCAGAAGCAGCTGGGCATCGAACTCATGGCCAAGCAGCAACAGCTACGTGTCAAGCAGAACCAGCTGCTCGCCGCCAAGCAGCAGCGGCAGGGTGTGGTGCAGGAAATCATCAAGCAGCGGCGGGCACTCACGCAGCAGCATGCCGTGGAGAGCACCAGGGTGGCCGACCTGAAGAATAAACAGAAGGAGATTGAGCGCCGGGTGGCCGACCAGCAGAAGCAGCTGAATGCGCTGACCAAGAAGATCGACGAGCTGGTGGCCTACGAGATTGAGCAGGCACGCAAACGCGCTGCCGAACAGGCACGGCGAGAGGCCGAGGCCAGGCGGAAGCGCGAAGCCGAGGAGGCCAGGAAAGCCGCTGCCAAGAGCACCAAGGGAAGCAAGAGCCGCAATACGAAGAGCACCGCGCAGGCTAAAAAGGAGGCCAACACGCCGCCACCATCCAGGTGGCTCACCCCACAGGACCAGAAGCTAAACGGCTCCTTCGAGCAGAACAAGGGCCGCCTGCCGGTGCCCCTCACGGGCAACTACCGCGTGGGCAACCGCTTCGGCGTGTATCAGGTGCAGGGACTGGCTGGCGTGCGGCTGGACAATAAGGGCACCAATTACATAGGCCAGGCCGGCGCGCGCGCCCGTGCCATCTTCGACGGCGAGGTTTCGGCCATCTTCCAGCTGGGCTCAAACAAGAACATCCTGGTGCGCCACGGCTCCTATATATCGGTCTATTGCAACCTCTCGTCGGTCATCGTCACGCGCGGTCAGCAGGTGAAAGCCCGCGACATCTTGGGCACGGTGGCACCCGATGGCGACGGCAATTACGTGCTCCATTTCCAACTTCGCAAGGAAACGGCCAAACTCAATCCTGAAGCGTGGATCGGGCGCTGATGGGGAAACACACGGGAGCACACGAGCATAGAGACAGAGATAGCGTAGGCATCAGACAATGGTAGTCAGCCAATAGCTGGTAATGAGAATGTGATAAGCAAAAGCTATAACCGTTGTGCCCGACACGCACCAAGGGCATTTGCACAATGAAACAAATTATAATCTTTGCAGCGGGGCTTGTAACAGGGTGTGCACTAACACTCCTGATACTGATGTACTCGCGCTCGTCGGCTCCGGAGGAGGAGGAGGTAGAGACCGAAGTGGATGTATCGAATGAAGGCACGGACAAATACGGCAACTACCACAAGTTCTTCAACGAGCCGACCGATGTCATTGAATCCCAGTCGTTCGAAGTGTTCCAGGCCCTTTCGGGGGGCTTTGCACTGGTCCGTGCGAAGGAAGACGAAGGCGACAACTATTATCTGGGCATCACATGCCTGCTGATGAACGAAGAGGGAAAAGACTACTACGACGACGAAATTGTGAAGGTGCCCAGCGGAAAGGCGGCAAGGCAGATCGGCATCTATCGCTACAAGAACAACCTGGGCATGGAGAAAACGGTGCCTATCGTCAAAATCATGAATGAGTAGCGGCCACAATGTCAGAGACAAAAGTTTCGCTTGTATGCGAAATTATTGATATTCAACTATCTACAGCAAGCGTTCACTCCAAAGGGACACTCCATACCAGCCATGTTAATGGCTGGTAATGATGATGCAATAGAGACAGTAGATGCCTACGGCATCTCTGTTTACAACTTCCGAAAGTTGAGTTCATGAGTCCACTTTAAAAAGTCGGACGTTTTATTGTTAATACTTGTTTATTACTCTCAAATAGTAGTTCGATTATTAGTTAGTCTGGAATTGAAATCGTATCTTTGTACTGTTACTCAGACATATAATCATGTTCCGCAAGACAGAATCGACTCCGCAGCTTGACCTATTCACAGCTCCAAGCAATATCCTGCCCCGGCGAGCCCAGAAGAAGTACACCGATGAGAAGGCCTGGCACAACCAGTTCTTCAAGTTGGTTACCTCCCGTATTGATGAGGAATCCTTCAGACCCCTGTTTGAAGCAACCACGCTGGGTGCCCCCAATGCCTCCGTTCGCATCCTCGTTGCCATGAGCAT
>JAFXQT010000070.1 GCA_017526905.1 Bacteroidaceae bacterium
ATGCTCTTTTTATGAAGATCTTAGTATTAAACTGCGGCTCCTCCTCCATCAAGTACGCGCTGTACAATATGGACGACCAGAGCGTGATTACCAGTGGCGGCATTGAGAAGATTGGGCTGCCCGATTCGTTTATCAAACTGAAGGTGAATGGCCAGAAGGTGCAGATTGATGCACCGGTGCCCGAACATACGGCTGGCGTGGAGCTGATATTCAAGGTGCTCACCACTGGCGACTATGCCGTGCTCAACGACCTGCACGAGCTCGGCGCTGTGGGACACCGTATGGTGCACGGCGGTGAGAAGTTCTCCAAGAGCGTGCTGCTCACACCCGAGGTGATGGAGCAGTTTGCAGCCTGCAACGACTTGGCTCCGCTGCACAACCCCGCCAATATCAAGGGCGTGAATGCGGTGAGCAAGTTACTGCCCGAACTGCCCCAGGTGGGTGTGTTCGACACGGCCTTCCACCAGACCATGCCGGACTATGCCTACATGTATGCACTGCCCTACGAGCTCTATAAGGAGCAGGGGGTGCGCCGCTATGGCTTCCACGGAACCAGCCACCGCTATGTGTCGCAGCGTGTGTGCGAGTATCTGGGCATCAAGGCCGAAGGCCTGAAGCTGATTACCTGCCACATCGGCAATGGCGGCAGCATCACTGCCGTGAAGGATGGCAAGAGCGTGGATACATCGATGGGCCTGACGCCTCTGGAGGGCCTGATGATGGGTACCCGCTGCGGCGATATCGATGCCGGTGCGGTGACGTTCCTCATGGACAAGCTCCAGCTGGACACCAAGGGACTGAGCAACCTGCTGAACAAGAAGAGCGGCCTGGCTGGCGTGAGCGGCCTGAGCAGCGACTTCCGCGATATCCTGGCCGGCATTGCAGATGGCAACGAGCGTGCCCGTCTGGCCAAGGAGATGTACTGCTATCGTATTAAGAAATATATCGGTGCCTATGCAGCTGCCATGGGCGGCGTGGATGTGATCCTCTTCACGGCCGGTGCCGGCGAGAACCAGTACGAGGTGCGCGAAGGTGCCACCCGCGGCCTGGAATTCCTGGGCGTGAAACTGGACGATGCCAAGAACCGTGCCTGCCGCGCTACCGAAGCTATCATCTCGGCCGATGACTCGAAGGTGAAGGTCGTGGTGATTCCCACCGACGAAGAGCTGATGATTGCTCTTGACACCCAGGCACTGGTTGGTAAGTGAAAAAGTGAAGAATGAAAAGTGAAAAGTGAAAAATAAAAGTTACAATAGGCCGCGATGCACGTTGGCTTACCATAACTCTTATTTTTCACTTTTCATTCTTCACTTTTCACTTCTCACTTTTCACTTACTACTACGGTTCCGTTTCCCCCTCGATGTAGTTTTCCATCCAGAGTTGTTTGCCGTCGAACATGGCATAGGTGAATTTGCTGATCCAGTCGCCGATGATGAGCATGCGGGTGGAGTGGGAGAGCATAAGGTCGAGTTCTATGTGGCGGTGGCCGAAGATGAAATAGTTCACGGTGGGGTGGCTGGTCAGATATTGTTTGGCATAGCGCACCAGGAACTCCTTGTCCTCGCCCATATATGGCGGTTCGCCCCCTTCCCGTTCATGTTTCAGCCTGCTGTGTTGTGCCCAGCGCAGTCCGAACTCCATGCCCCAGCGTGGATGCAAGGCCGAGAAGAGGCGTTGGCACAGACGGTTGTGGAAGATGCTGCGGATAAGTTTGAATTTCGGGTCGGGGTCGCCCAGCCCGTCGCCATGGGCCAGGTAGAACGTCTTGTCGCCCAGCTCGATGGTGATGGGCACGCGGTGCATGATCATTCCGCATTCCTTCTCGAAGTAGTCGCCGCACCAGATGTCGTGGTTGCCTGTGAAGAAGTGCACTTCGACGCCCAGGTCGGTCAGTTCGCTCAATTTGCCCAACAGGCGTGTATAGCCTTTGGGCACTACCAACTTGTATTCGTACCAGAAGTCGAACAGGTCGCCTAAGAGATAAACGGCACCGGCCTTGTCCTTGATTTCGTCAAGAAAACGGACCAGACGGCGTTCCTGGGTGCGACCGTGGGCGATGGCACGGCTGCCAAGATGGGCATCGGAAATGAAATAGATGGGACGCATGGTTGGAATTGCGGCTTCGCCGCGGAATGGTGATTGTTGTTGGGGCTTTATTTTGCGGCTTTGGCCGCCTTTCTACGCTGTGAGCGTCATTCTTCACTTAGCTGCAGGGCAGCGATGCCTACATCATGCCGAGTTCGAGCTTGGCTTCCTCGCTCATCATGTCCTTGTCCCATTCGGGCTCGAACACCAGGTTTACGCTGACGTTTTTGAGGCCATCGATGGTGCAGAGCTTCTGCCGGACGTCTTCCATGATGAAGTCGGCAGCTGGGCAGTTGGGTGCAGTAAGTGTCATGTCAACCTCCAGCTCGGTGCCGTCGTCGTTCAGTTCGATGCGGTAGATGAGGCCGAGGTCGTAGATGTTCACGGGGATTTCGGGGTCATAGACGGTGCGTAGCATGTCGATGACTTTGTCTTGTATCTCAGTAGTAGTCATGTGCTATCCAATTTTTCCTTGTTCGCGGTAACTATAGTAATCGGTGTCGGTGACGATGAGGTGGTCCAGCAGCCGCAGCTGCATCACTTGGCAGGCACGTTGCAGGCGGTCGGTGAGTGCGTCGTCCTGTCGGCTTGGCCGGTGGTTGCCGCTGGGGTGGTTGTGTGCGATGGCCACGGTGGTGGCTCCACGCTGCAATGCCTCGCGCAGGATGATTCGAATATCCACCGAGGTCTCGCTGATGCCGCCCCGGCCAATGAGGTAGGGTTGTCCGATGATGCTGTTGTCCATGCGCATGTACACGGCGTAGCTCTCTTCGTGGTCCAGGTCCTCCATGCGTGGTTTCAGCAGGTTGTACAGGTCTGTGCTGGTCGTGATATGCTTCTTCTCCCGGGCCTCTTCCAGCAGTCGTCGGCGCCCCAGTTCGCAGGCGGCCAGTATGGTGATGGCTTTGGCCTCGCCCATGCCCCGGTAGGAGGTCAGGTCGGCAATACTCATGCGCCCCAGTTCCTTCAGGCTGTGGTCATGGTCGCCGAGTATGCGGCGCATCAACTCCACCGCGCTCTCGCCGGGACTGCCGCTGCCCACCAGGATGGCCAGCAGCTCGGAGGGCGTGAGCGCCGCTGGTCCGAGCGCCATGAGTTTCTCGCGCGGGCGGTCTTCGAGGGATTGTTCTTTCAGTTTCATAGAACAGGGGCGTTCTTATTTTTCACTCTTCACTTTTCACTCTTCATTTATAGAACGTCTTGTCGAAGGCTGTGAAGGCATCGCGTCCCAGCACACAGCGTTGCCACCATGCGCGCAGGAAGCCGGTGCCGTAGCCTATCAGTTGGCAGAAGGCGGCGGGCACGGAGAGCAGACCCACCTTCAGACTTCTGTTTTGGATGGACGAGTCGGTGCAGAGCAGCAGGGCATATACCACGAGCGGCAGCAGGGCCAGGCATATCAGGGCGCAGCCAGCATAAGCCATCACGAGTCCCATGTTGCAGCCCGCAGTGTGGTTGCAGGCAGTCCCGAAGCCGATGCCCGCCAGGATCAGTCCTGCCAGGAGCATGGCCATCAGCACCGCCACCCCCACGGTGAATGCCGCTGGCAGCATGTGTACCAGTTTGAGCGATTCGGGGTATTTCTTGTATAGGTTGATACGTGCGATGCCGCTGTTGTGCACCTGCTTGAAGAACTGGCGCAGGTTGGTGCGCCGCTTGTGCCACACCCATGCCTCGGGGAAGAGTCGGCACGAAGCACCGCTCTTGAAGATACGTATGCTCAGGTCGATGTCCTCGCCGAAGCGCATCTTGGCAAAGCCCCCCAGCTGGTGCCAGAGCTCGGCCTTCATGCCCATGTTGAACGAGCGGGGGTAGAACTTGTCCATCTTACGCTTGCCACCCCGGATGCCGCCCGTGGTGAAGAACGAAGTCATGGCATAGCTGATTGCTTTTTGTATCGGCGTGAAACTGGGGTGCGAGCGGTCCGGTCCGCCGAAGGCATCGCAGGGGCGTGCCGTGAGCTCGTCCTCGATGGCCTGTAGGTAGCCTGGCGGCAGCACGGCATCCGAGTCCAGTACTATATAATAATGCCCGCGCGCGTGCGAGGCACCATAGTTGCGTGCCTGGCCCGGTCCTCCGTTCTCCTTGGTCAGGTAGTGAATGTCCAGCCGGTCGGCATAGGCTTTGACCACGTGGTCGGATGGCTGTTGCGATCCGTCCTCGACCACCACCACCTCAAAGTCGGTGAGCGACTGGTGTGCGAGGCTGTCCAGCAACTCGTCCAATTCGTCGGGACGGTTGTAAACGGGTATGATAATGGAGTACTTCATGCGCAGTGTGTGGCGTTTCGATGGCACAAAGGTAGCAAAAAAGCCGCAAGGACATCATGTCCATGCGGCTTTTTTTGCCTTATTCGTACAAAATGTGCTTTGGCTTTATGCCTTCACGCGGCCCAGATAGCTGCCGTCGCGTGTGTCCACTTCGACGATTTCGCCCTCGTTGATGAACAGGGGCACGCGGATCTCGGCACCCGTTTCCACCTTGGCAGGCTTGAGGGTGTTGGTGGCGGTGTCGCCTTTCAGTCCGGGTTCCGTCCAGGTGATTTGCAGCTTCACCTTCACGGGCACGTCGGCATAGAGCACGGTTTCGGTGCTGGCGTCGGTGACCACTTCCACGGTCTCGCCCTCCTTCATGAAGTCCACGCCGTTGATCTGGTCCTTGGCGATGGGAATCTGCTCGAAGGTCTCGTTGTTCATGAAGATGTAGTCCTCGCCCTCCATGTAGAGGTACTGATAGCTGCGGCGCTCCACGCGCACGTCCTCCAGGGCCTCGCCGATGTTAAAGCGGCGTTCCAGCACGTTGCCGCTCACCACGTCCTTCAGTGTGGTGCGCATGATGGTGTTACCCTTGCCCGGCTTCACATGCAGGAAGTCGATGCAGAAATAGAGCTTGCCGTCCATGCGGATGCAGGTGCCCTTTTTGATGTCCTGTGACTTGATCATAAGTGTTGTTTTGTGTATCGTTTATATAATAATGAGTGTGTTTCCGCCTCAAATCGGGTGCAAAGGTAGTGATTAATTGTGGAATATGAGGCATGTAAAGGCAGAATTTTGCATTTTTATTTGGAAGTTAGCCCAACTTGCACTACCTTTGCAGCCCGTTAAGCCCTATCTGTGCAATAAACAAAACGAAATAGAACGATGAAAAGAACATTTCAACCCCACAACCGCCGTCGTAAGAACAAGCACGGCTTCCGCGAAAGAATGCAGACCGCCAATGGCCGCCGCGTGCTGGCAAGCCGCCGCGCAAAGGGCCGCAAGAAACTGACTGTTTCTGACGAGCGTCACGGCAAGTAAGACACTAAGTGACAGCAAAAACTATCATTAAGAAGATATTCAGCACGATGATGCTCGGCAATATTGCCGCCATGTTCATCGTGCTGATTATCGTTTCTATAGCCGTGTGGAAAGGGCTGGACTTCTACACCCACCACGGCGAGCGCATCGTTGTTCCAGATGTCCGAGGCAAGCTGGAGAGCGATGCACAATATGCGTTGTCTCAGCTGGGGCTGACAGGCGTCGTGGTCGATTCGGCCTACAACCGCCAGATGCCCGCAGGAAGCGTGGTCGATCAGACACCGCATGGAGGCAACGAGGTGAAGAGCGGGCGCGAGATTTATCTGGTGGTGAATGCGGCCAGTTCGCCCACCTTGACACTGCCCGATATTGCCGACAACAGTTCGTTGCGCGAGGCACAGGCCAAGCTCAGGGCCATGGGCTTCAAGCTCGGCCCGGTGGAGTATGTGGCCGGCGACAAAGACTGGGTCTATGGCGTGAAAAGCCGCGGGCGCAATGTCTATGCAGGCGAGCGGGTACCCATTGATGTACCCCTGGTGCTGCAAGTGGGCAACACCAGCTATGAAGAGCTGGAGTTTGATGCCTTTGACGAGTTGGAGGAAGACAGCGAAGAGGACACTGACCCAGCCGATGATGAACCGATTGATGTCATAACGGCTGAGTAGGGTGGAAGACTTACTTGACGATATGGAACTGCTTGAGGCCGACGAGCTGGAGGCCGAGGCTGAAGGCCAACGCTTTGAGCACCGACGCGTCGTGGCAGACAAGGGGCAGGAGCCCATGCGGGTGGATAAGTTCCTGATGGAACACCTGCGCGATACCAGCCGAAACCGCATCCAGAAGGCGGCCGAGGCCGGTTGTATCTGCGTGAACGAACGTCCCGTGAAGAGCAACTATAAGGTGAAGGCCGGCGATGTGGTCACGCTTATGCTGGACCATCCGCACTACGACACCACCATCGAACCGGAGGACATACCGCTCAGCATCGTCTATGAGGATGCCGACCTGCTCGTCATCGACAAACCCGCAGGGCTGGTAGTGCACCCGGGCGTGGGCAACTACACCGGCACGCTGGTCAATGCCCTGGCCTGGCACTTGCGCGAGAACCCCGACTATGATCCCAACGACCCCAGCGTGGGGCTGGTGCACCGTATAGACAAGGACACGAGCGGCCTTTTGGTGGTGGCCAAGACACCCGAGGCCAAGACACATCTGTGCCGCCAGTTCTTCGTTCACTCCACCCGTCGGGCATACAACGCCTTGGTGTGGGGACGCATGGAACAGGCCGAGGGGCGCATCGAGGGCAATATCGCCCGCGACCCGCGCGACCGCCAGCGAATGACGGTGCTGCCGCCGGGCAGCGAGCAGGGCAAACCCGCTGTGACCCATTGGCGCGTGCTGGAGCAGCTGAGCTATGTCACCTGGGTGGAGTGCGTGCTGGAAACCGGCCGCACGCATCAGATTCGTGCGCACATGAAGAGCATCGGCCATCCGCTGTTCAGCGACGAGCGTTATGGCGGCAACGAGATCCTGCGCGGCCAGCCCACCGCCAGCTACAAGCAGTTCGTACGCAACGCCTTCGAGCTGTGTCCTCGCCAGGCCTTGCATGCCCGCACCCTCGGTTTCGTACATCCACGCACGGGCCAGGAACTCTTCTTTGAGAGTCCGCTGCCCGACGACTTAACCCGTTTGTTAGAGAAATGGCGCCGTTTCGGCGCATAAGCAATACACATGATGGAAAAGAAGATTATAGCTATAGTATGCGGCGGCGACAGCTCCGAGCACGATGTGTCGCTGCGCAGTGCCCAGGGCATAGAGAGTTTCCTGGACAAGGAACGTTTTGAGGTGTTTATCGTGGAGATTACAGGCCTGACCTGGGAGGCGCATCTGGCCGACGGCACGCGCGCCAAAGTGAGCCGCGAGGACTTCTCGTTCATGGTGGGGCAGCGGTGCGTGCACCCCGACTTTGCCTATATCACCATTCACGGAACACCGGGCGAGAATGGCATCCTGCAGGGCTACTTCGACCTGATACAAATGCCTTACAGCACCAGCGACGTGTTGGTGGAGGCTATGACCTTCAACAAGTTTACCCTGAACCAGTACCTGAAAGGGTTTGGCGTGAGCGTGTCCGAGAGTCTGGTGGTGCGCCGCGGCCACGAGGATCTGGTCACCGACGATGAAATCATCCAGCACATTGGCCTGCCCTGCTTCGTCAAGCCCAATGCCGGCGGCTCCAGTTTCGGCGTGACCAAGGTGAAGACGCTCGAACAGCTACGCCCGGCCATTGCCAAGGCCATGAACGAGAGCAACGAGGTCATGGTCGAGGCCTTCATGCCCGGCACCGAGATTACCTGCGGCTGCTACAAGACCAGCCAGAAGAGCGTGGTGTTCCCCATCACCGAGGTGGTCACACACAACGAGTTCTTCGACTATGATGCCAAGTACAAGGGCGAGGTAGAGGAAATCACTCCTGCACGCATCAGTGACGACCTGGCCGAGCGTGTCAGCCTCATCACCAGCACCATCTACGACATTCTGGGTTGTTCGGGCATCATCCGCATAGACTACATCATCACCAAGGTGAAGGCCGACGACGGCAAGGAGCACGACCGCATCAACATGCTTGAAATCAACACCACCCCCGGCATGACAGCCACCAGCTTCATCCCCCAGCAGGTGCGTGCTGCCGGCCTGGATATTAAGGACGTCCTGACGGATATAATTGAAGACAAACTATGAACAGCGAATTTGACGACATCCGGCCTTACGCCCCGGAAGAACTGCCACAGGTGTTCGACGAGTTGCTGGCCGATGCCACCTTCCTCCAGGTGGTGCAGCAGGTCATGCCTCAGCTCACTCCCGCCGTGCTGCGCATGCAGTTGCAGCAGTGCCACACGAACCTGGATGTGCAGAAGATGTTCTTCTACCCGCTGGTGCAGCACATTATCCAGACGTGTACCAAGGGGCTCGACCTCCAGTTGCCTGAAGGCTTCGACCGCCAGCAGCCGCACACCTTCATCACCAACCACCGCGACATCGTGCTGGACTCGGCCTTCCTGTCCTACCTGCTGGTTGCAAACGGCTTCCCCACCACGGTCGAGATTGCCATTGGCGACAACCTGCTCATCTATCCGTGGATCAAGAAACTGGTGCGCATCAACAAGAGCTTCATCGTGCAACGCTCGCTGCCGCCCCGTCAGGCGTTTGCCGCCAGCATGGTGATGAGCCGCTACATGCATCATGCCATCGGGCAGAAGCACGAAAACATCTGGATAGCCCAGCGCGAGGGGCGTGCCAAGGACAGCAATGACCGCACCCAGGATGCCATACTGAAGATGATGGCCATGGGCGGCGAGGGCACCGTCCTGCAGCGTCTGAAGGCGTTGCATATCGTGCCCATGGCACTGAGCTATGAGTTTGATCCGTGCGACTATCTCAAGGCTAAGGAGTTCCAGCAGAAACGCGATGTGGAGGGCTTCAAGAAGAGCCAGAAGGACGATTTGCAGAACATGCAGACCGGCATCTTCGGCACCAAGGGGCGCATCCATTTTGCTGCGGCACCGTGCATCGACCCGTGGCTGGACACGCTCGACCCCGCCATGCCCAAGACCGAGCTGTTCCCGATGGTGGCACAGCATATCGACCACGAGATACATCGCAACTACCGTCTCTATCCCGGCAACTACGTGGCGGCCGACCTCCTTCAGGGCTGCGACGCGCGGGCCCATGCCGGCCATTACACAGCGGCCGATGCAGAGGCCTTCGGCAGTTATATAGACAGCAGGCTGGCTCTGATCGACCTGCCCAATGCCGATGAGGCCTTCCTGCGTGAGCGTATCCTGACCATGTATGCCAACCCTGTGTTCAACCACGAAGCTGCCCTTGCCCTATGAACCCTTTCAGCCGCCTGCTCCAACGTCCGGCTCAGCAGCCTTCGGGCGTGGCCGTTCCCGGTTTCCTGTCGGCCCTACAGGCCACTTTGCGCCCCTGTGCGCTCCTGCTCCTGGCAGTGTTGGCGGCGGGCTGCTCGGACGATGCCGACGATATGCCCTTCCCGGCGCTCGTCACCGAGTTGGTCATGGCCCAGGCCGATGCGCAGGGTGCCATGGACTCGTTTGTTACCGATGCCGGCACCACCTATACGGTGACAAACACCATCACCGGCATGGATGCCGGCAGCAGACTGCGTTGCTTGTGTGGATATGTGGTCGAGGAGGCAGGGCGCGCCGTGGTCTATTCGGCCCAGGAGGTGCCCATACTGCCTAATGTCACTTCGGCCCAGCGGGTGCGGCGCGACCCCACAGGCATCGAGAGCGCCTGGCTTTCCGGCGGTTTCATCAACATGCACCTCACGCCCATGACACACGGCGGGAAACAGGGGTGGGCTTTCCTCTGCGATTCCGTCACCCCCAATGCCGCGGCAGGGCACACGCTGCATCTCTCGCTGTATCACGACCTGGCCGACGATGCCGCTTCCTATACAACCGACCTCTATGCCTGCATCGCCCTCGACTCTCTCACCGTCATTCCGTTGCCGGCATCTGCTGCAACAGCCACGGCGTCGGCTCCCACATTCCAGTTCTCCGTGGCCGATTCCATACGTCTCATTGTGAACACCTTCAAAGGGCCGTCCGAATGGCTTTTCGCCCGCTGACCGATGGGCGTATTCATCTGGCATAGGTTAAGCAGAATGGTGCAATGAAAGTTGTTACGCAACTCTCATTGCACCATTTCATCTTATGCGTTCAAACGTCCGTGATAAGGTTTGAACTTTCCAATGCTTGTTATGACTTAAGGTGGGTTCTATAAATTAGCTTTGAATTGCTCTTAGACTATTTCCGAACAGATTTTGTTTCAAGGCCACCGGGGCGTAGCGGGCCACGTCCCAAGGACTTGGAACAAAAGATGCCGGAAAGAGGCAAGAGCAAACAAAGATAATTCATAGAGAATTTATTAATTAATAGAACACACCTTAACTGAAACTCAGGTGGTCGCCGCTGGCGTCCACCCGGATCTCGTGCTCGCGGCTGACGGTGCCTGCCAGGATGGCCTTGGACAGGTCGTTCAGCAGCAGGCGCTGGATGGCACGCTTCACAGGACGTGCACCGAACTCGGGATCGTAGCCCTCGCGGGTGAGCAGGTCGATGGCGGCATCGGTGAGCGTGAGCGCTATGCCGTTCTGGCTGAGCATCTTCTGCACGCCGGCCACCTGTAGCTTCACCACCTCGCGGATCTCGGCCTGTGTGAGCGGCTCGAACATGATGGTCTCGTCGATACGGTTCAGGAACTCAGGCCGGATGGTGCGTTTGAGCTGTTCCAGCACGGTGCGCTTGGTCTCCTCGATAACTGCTTCGCGGCTGGCATCGGTTGTACTGCCGCCCATGGCACCGTTCAGCTTGGCAAACTGCTCGCGGATGTACTCCGATCCGAGGTTGGAGGTGAGGATGATGATGGTGTTCTTGAAGTTGACGGTGCGCCCTTTGTTGTCGGTGAGTCGGCCGTCGTCGAGCACCTGCAACAGGGTGTTGAACACATCGGGGTGTGCCTTCTCGATCTCGTCGAACAGCACCACGCTGTATGGCTTGCGGCGTACGGCCTCGGTGAGCTGGCCGCCCTCGTCATAGCCTACATAGCCCGGAGGGGCGCCGATGAGACGGCTCACGCTGTGCTTCTCCTGGTATTCGCTCATGTCGATACGTGTCATCATCGTCTCGTCGTCGAACAGGAATTCGGCCAGTGCCTTGGCCAGTTCGGTCTTGCCCACACCGGTGGTGCCGAGGAAGATGAACGAGCCTATGGGGCGCTTGGGATCCTGCAGGCCGGCTCGCGAGCGGCGCACGGCATCGGCCACGGCGCGGATGGCCTCGTCCTGCCCGATGACACGGCGGTGCAGTTCCTCCTCCAGGTGCAGCAGTTTGTCGCGCTCGGACTGCAGCATCTTGCTGACGGGGATGCCTGTCCAGCGGCTCACCACCTCGGCTATGTCGTCGGCGGTGACTTCTTCCTTGACCATTGCCTCAGCCCCTTGGGCAGAGCGCAGCTGCTCCTGAATGCGCTGTATCTCGGCCTCGAGCGCCTGCAGACGGCCGTAGCGTATCTCGGCCACGCGGGCGAAGTCGCCTTCGCGCTCAGCCCGTTCGGCCTCGAACTTGAGCTGTTCTATCTGCTGTTTGTTGGCCTGAATCTTGGCCAGCAGTGCTTTCTCGCCTTCCCACTTGGCCTTCATCTGCTGTTCCTGCTCGCGCAGGTCGGCAATGTCTTTGTTCAGGGCTTGCAGTTTGGTGGCGGCGGCCGAATCGCTGCGTGTGGCGCTATCGGCTTCCCGCTTGATGGCTTCCCGCTCTATTTCCAGCTGCTTCAGCCGTCGGCTTATCTCGTCCAGTTCCTCAGGCACGCTGTCGCGCTCCATGCGCAGCTTGGCGGCGGCCTCGTCCATCAGGTCGATGGCCTTGTCGGGCAGGAAACGGTCGGTGATGTAGCGGTTGCTCAGTTCCACGGCGGCGATGATGGCATCGTCTTGGATCCGCACGTGGTGGTGGTTCTCATAGCGCTCCTTCAGTCCGCGCAGGATGCTGATGCTGGCCATGGTGTCGGGCTCATCCACCATGACACTCTGGAAACGACGTTCCAGCGCCTTGTCCTTCTCGAAGTATTTCTGGTACTCGTCCAGCGTGGTGGCACCGATGGCGCGCAGTTCGCCGCGGGCCAGTGCAGGCTTGAGAATGTTGGCGGCATCCATGGCGCCTTCGCTTTTGCCGGCCCCCACGAGGGTGTGTATCTCGTCGATGAAGAGGATGATGCGCCCCTCGGCTTTCACCACCTCGTTGATGACGCTCTTCAGCCGTTCCTCGAACTCGCCCTTGTACTTGGCGCCGGCAATGAGGGCGCCCATGTCCAAGGAGAAGAGCTGCTTGTCGCGCAGGTTCTCCGGCACGTCGCCGCGCAGGATCCGGTGGGCCAGGCCCTCTACGATGGCGGTCTTACCCGTGCCCGGCTCGCCGAGGAGGATGGGGTTGTTCTTAGTGCGGCGGCTCAGGATCTGCAGCACACGGCGGATTTCGTCGTCGCGGCCGATGACGGGATCGAGCTTGCCCGCACGCGCCTCTTCGATCAGGTTGCGGGCGTACTTGCTGAGACTCTGGTAGGTGTCCTCGCTGGATTGCGACTTCACCTGCTGTCCACCCCGCAGTTCGCGGATGGCCTTGGCCAGTTCCTGCTCGCTGACACCTGCATCTTTCAGTATCTTTGCAGCGGTGGACTTGCCGCTCACGATGGCTTGCAGCAGCAACTCTACGGTGACGAATTCGTCGCCCTGTTTCTGCGCCAGCTCTTCGGCACGTGTGAGTACGGCATTGGCCTCTCGGCTGAGGTAGGGTTCGCCACCCTCTACACGTGGCAGGCTCTGCAACTGAGCCTCCAGCGTCTGACTGACGGTCTGCTCGCTGACGGACAGCTTGCGCAGCAGGAACTGAGTCACCTGCTGTCCTGTCTTCATGATAGCGGCAAGCAGGTGTTCGGGCTCGATGGCCTGCTGATGGCGGGTCTCGGCCTGGCGCACAGCCTCTTGAATGGTCTCTTGCGCCTTGATGGTAAACTTGTCGATGTTCATGATTATGATGGTTTAATGTTGAAAATTTAATGTTGAAAGATTAATGTTGATGGTTTAATGTTGAAAGTTTAACGTGGGCACCCTTGGGCGTATTATCCATCAGTGCCGTCCGTATGGACACCCATGGGGCGGCAAAGGCTGTGCCACACATCCAGCCCCCGCCAAAATGGCTGATGCTCTGCCGTTTTGACGGGTTTCACCCATTAAATGCAATACGACAGGGATTGTGTAAAATCGCATTTTTCCATACACTAATACACTCTTTTATATTCAAGTGTCTATAATCCAGTAGTTTATGGCCTAATTTTTGGGTGTATTTTGGGTGTATTTGTGGGTGTATGGGTGTATGAAATGGCAAAAAGAACGACGAAGCGTTAATTTTCGGCAAAGTTGGTACGCTTTTTTATTACAATATACACCCATACACCCACAAATACACCTAAAATACACCCAAAAATATGGATGTAATAAGCTTAAATATAAGTCATTAAGCAGAAATGAGTGTATAAGTGTATGGAAAAGTGCGCTCTCACGCGCGCGTGAATAAGCCATCAACATGTCCTGCCTCGCGTGCCCACACACCTTTGCGTTGCAGCCTGAAAGCGTAGCAGTGTAGGTTGTTCGGTCGCGACCGAACAACCTACACCCTTAGGCATATATCAGTGTGTCCAGTGCATCCATGATTAATGGTCCCACGGAAATGGCAGAAATGACAGAAATCCTATCTCTTATCTTTACTCGAGATATCTCTATAGAATACTTTTCAACATCATTTGTTATCTCAGACAACGACCCACATTCCATCATTATCCTTGCCTTCATGCTTCAGAACACCTTTCTTCTGCAAAGCTGAAAGGTCGCGTTCGATGGTGCGTTGGCTCACCGACAAAGTCTCCGACATTTGTTTGCCGGTGA
>JAFXQT010000071.1 GCA_017526905.1 Bacteroidaceae bacterium
GCCAAACCACCAGCCACCCTAACACACCCAATTCCCCTTCCTACAAGAAGGGGCAAGGTGGAGAGCCCACCCCCTCCCTCCTGCATCCGCAGGAGAACGAGCCCCCCCCCACCTCCACCGTTAACGCTCTTGGCACCGCCCCCATCGGCTCGCTGCTGCTGCAGTATGCCGTGCCAGCCATTATCGCCATGACAGCCTCGTCGCTCTACAACATGGTCGATAGCATCTTCATCGGCCAAGGTGTAGGACCCATGGCCATCGCTGGCCTGGCCATCACCTTCCCGCTGATGAACCTCAGTGCCGCCTTCGGTGCCATGGTGGGCGTGGGTACCGCCACGATGATCAGTGTGCGACTGGGACAGGGGCGGCGCGAGGAGGCTCAGCATTTCTTTGGCAACTCCGTAACGCTGAACGTGCTCATGGGCATCCTGTTCATGGTGGCCGTGCTGGCGTGGCTCGACCCCATCCTGCGCTTCTTCGGCGCCTCCGAGCAGACCCTGCCCTACGCCCGCGAGTACATGCAGTGGATCCTGTACGGCAACATCAACACCCACCTCTACTTCGGCATGAACGGTGTGCTACGTTCGGCCGGACACCCCCGCACGGCCATGTATGCCACCATCCTCACCGTGGTGCTCAACACCCTGCTGGACCCCCTCTTCATCTACGCCTTCGGCCTGGGCATCCGCGGCGCCGCCATCGCCACGGTGCTGGCGCAGACAGTGTCCATGTGTTGGCAACTGTGGATTTTCTCGCGCCGCGACGAAGTGGTCTATTTCCGGCGCGACACTTGGCAACTGCGCCCGCGCGTGGTGGCCGACATCCTCAGCATCGGCCTCTCACCCTTCCTCATGAACGCCTGCTCCTGCCTGGTGGTGCTGCTCATCAACCGCGGCATGGTGCAGTATGGGGGCGACCTTGCCGTGGGCGCCTATGGCATAGACAACCGCGTGCTCTTCATCTTCGCCATGATTGTGATGGGCTTTAACCAAGGCATGCAACCCATAGCTGGCTACAACTATGGTGCCCAGTTGCACCACCGCGTGCAAGAAGTGCTGTGGAAGACCATCCGCTATGCCACCGTGGTCATGACGGCCGGTTTCCTCGTGTGCGAACTGTTCCCAGCCACCATCGTGCGCGCCTTCACCACCGACCCCGAACTGATCCGTGTAGCTGCCCATGGCATGCGCATCGACGTAGTGTTCTTTCCCATCGTCGGGTTCCAAATGGTCACTGGTAACTTCTTCCAGAGCATTGGCCAGGCCGGCAAGAGCATCTACTTGAGTCTGACGCGACAGCTCATCTTCCTGGTGCCCTGCCTGCTGCTGTTACCGAAGCTCATGCCCCACCTGGGCCTGCCGCAGCTGGACGGCGTGTGGTGGTCGCTGCCCGTGTCGGACTTCCTGGCCTCGGTCAATGCCGCCATCCTGCTATGGATGCAGATCCAGGCCTTCCGCGCCCAGGCCGCCGGCACCGCCCCCGATGCCCGTGCCAGCCTGGCCGACCACCCCTTCCTGCGACTGCCCCGACGCATCCACTACTTCGCCATCAATCGCGTGTCGCCATATATCCCGCAGTTTTCCATCTTCCAGCACGAAAGCAAGAATGAAACGGATCGGCCTGCTCAGTGACACCCACGCCTGGTGGGACCCTAAGTATCTGGAATACTTCGAGCCGTGCGACGAGATATGGCACGCTGGCGATATCGGCTCGATGGAGGTGGCACAGCGCCTGGCCGCCTTCCGTCCACTGCGCGCCGTGCACGGAAACATCGACGGCTACGACCTGCGCCGCCTTTACCCCGAGCGCCTGCGGTGGAACTGCGAGGGGGCCGACGTGCTGATGACCCACATAGGCGGTTACCCTGGCCGCTACGACCCGCGCATCCGCCAGCAACTCTATGCCCGCCCACCCAAATTGTTCATCAGCGGGCACTCGCACATACTCAAGGTGCAGTTCGACCGTACGTTAGGCCTGCTGCACATCAACCCCGGAGCCGCCGGCCGACAGGGGTGGCAGCAAGTGCGCACGCTGGTCCGCTTCACCGCCCACAACGGCGCCTTCTCCGACCTCGAAGTCATTGAAATGCCCATGTAGGACCACCAACCTCACCACTACAGAGCCCGCCCGCAAGCGGGCTCTAATGGTTTGACACATTTTACTCCCTGCACCACACGCTATGCCACGCCCCACGCCTAAGCCCCGTTTTCCCGCACCAAAAGCCTGTTTTAAGGCCCACGCACCCTTCACACACTAACTTTTAAGGCATTTTTAAGGCTATGGCACACACTTTTCCCAGAAAATTCTTTGTCCATTTCGCGATTATTCGTACTTTTACCGCGCTTTTAGTGGCTACAAGCCACAGCTTACCAAAAGGAAACCTATAATTCACATATTAATTAACCAAACCAAATCACCTATGAAACATTATTTAATGGATCTTAGACTGATGCTCGTGGCACTCTTCGCGTGCTTCGGGCTCGGTGCTTGGGCTGACGAAGTGACTTGGAAAGCTTCCGAGCAAGGCTATAGCAATGGCCAGGAAGTTCCGTCGATTGCGCTGGACGATAACGTCTCAGTGGCACTCGCCAAGGGTTCCAACAACAACGCTCCCAAGTACTACAACACAGGCACGGCTTTACGCGCCTATGGTGGTAACACTCTGACCTTCTCAGGTGGAACCATCACCGCCATCCAGCTGACGTTTAGCAATGGCGAAGGAACAAATGAGATTACAGCGGACCCCGGCACCTATGCTAACGGATCCTGGACAGGTTCTGCCAGCGAGGTGGTACTGACCATTGGAGGTTCAAGCGGCCATCGCCGTATTGCTACCATCACGGTCACCTACACGCCTCTGGCCGCAGCCGTGGAGAAGCCCGTCATCACCCCCGCTTCCGGAAACTACTTCGGCCCACAGCAAGTGGCCATCACAGCCGAGCAGGGATGTGACATCTTCTACACCGTGAACGACGGCCAGGAGCAGAAGTACAGCGCTCCCTTCACCGTGAGTGAGACGTCCACCATCGTGGCTTACGCCAAGGACGCCGCAGGTGCTTCCAGCAACAAGGCCACAGCCACGCTGGCCATCGGTGCCAGCTACGCCACCCTGGGCGAGGCCATTAAGGCTACCCCGCAGGCGCTGGCTCAAGTCACCACCACCCAGGACAAGCCCTGGACCGTGACCAAGGCCGAAGGACGCTACAATTACCTGACCGACGGCACTGACCACCTGCTGGTGTTCGGTCCTACCAACGGTATCGGCATTGCCACCGGCGACCAGGTATATGGTTCCATTGCCGGCCAACTCACCGTATATAACGGTAGCACCGAGCTGGTTGTTGCCGGCGCAAGCGACTGCAATCTCACTCAGATTGCCGAAGAGGTAACAGTGAAGCCTGAGGAAGTAACTGCTGCCGACTTCGTCGCCAACATGCAGGCCCTGGACGGCCACTATGTACTGCTCTCCGGTTTCACCGTGGACGAAGCTGTTACCCACAGCAGCAAGACCTCTGCCGGACAGGCTAATGTAGAGAATATCAGCGTGAAGATAGGCGATCAGACCATCGTACTGCGCACGCAATTCCTCATTGACTTCGCACTTGAAACCGAGACGAAGTATGATGTCATCGGCATCGCCGTTAACTATGTACGTAATGGCGAGGTGACACCCGAAATCTATCCTATCATCATCAGCAAGACCGTTGAAAAGGCCGAGGAGAACAAGGAGTTCACCCTCAACGTGAACCGCTTCCCCGGCATGGGTTACAACGTGACCGAGGCTAAGGTTGACTTCGCCGAGGCCAAGGAATTCCTCGGCGTAGAGGAACTGACCACCGACATGCTGCAGTTCGTCAACCCCGACGGCACTGTCATTGGATGGGAAGCCTACGACTACGATGGCTGGTGCAATGCCGAGGGTGCTGCCCAGAAATGGGATGTCTCTGCTACTGCGCTGAGCAAGATCAACGTCAAGTTCTTCCAAGCCATCCCCGAAGGCACATATTCCATCTGCGACATGAACGGCGCCGATGAGCTGGGCAAGACCTATACCGTGAAGTGGCAGCTGGTGGCCAACGGCAAGGCAGCCATTTACACCATCAACGTTACTTTCGTCGAGAAGGAAGCAATCACGCTCACCTTCGCCGACCTCGCTCAGAAGGATGTTAAGAACGTTGATTTCACCTCCACCGTTGGACAGGGCTTTGAGGGCATGAGCGACAACGTTGATGTTGCTGCCATCCTGACCACTCTGGGTGTTGAGAGCCTGGACGATGTGGACATCTATGCTGTGCAAAGCAACGGCACACTGGACGATATGTACAAGAAAGGCACCACCGACGGCTGGCGCGATGCCAACGGCGACTGGCTTCCCTACCCCAATGGCTTCTTCTATGTAAAAGCCGACTTCACACTTGCTGAGAATCAGCTCTACGAGGTGGGCGGTATGGCTTCTCTCGTGACTGAGCCCGCCACCTTCACCGCCACCTATGCCTTTGTTAAGAAAGGCACCAAGGACGCTGTGGTGCTCAAGGTGAACCTTACCTACGAGGCTGGCCAGGCCAAGCTCGTGGAGGACTACACCTGCAAGGGTACGGTGGACGTGACCATCACCGGCGTGGCTGACGAAGCCTTCGAGGCCGTCGAATCTGGCACCTACGAGGAGGCTGCCATCAGCGCACTCATCGGCGAGGCATGGGGTGCCGAGTACGGCATCGGTCCCAAGACCGACGACGGCAAAGCCACCTTCACCGACGCTTATAGCTGCGATCCACATCCCGGCTTCTGGTGTCTGGCTGACGGCACTGCCGACAATTGGACCAACGGCAGCTTCGGCGTGAGCGTGGTCTGGGCTGAGGACTACAGCACCCTCAACTTCCGCGCTTGGACCAAGGAGGCTGTGACCGAGCCCCTTACCACTACCTTCTTCTTCGTGAACGAAGAGACCAAGGAGTATGTGGCCTACAACGTAACCCTCCAGTCTGAGGAACTGCCTACCGTGGCTGCCAACGAGCTCGACTTCGAGGGCACCAGCGCTATCGAAGGCGGTATCTGCACCTATGCCAAGGATATGGCAAACAACAATGTAGCTTACTATGGCTTGCAGGCCGTCGAAGGCTGGGATATCGCTATGAACCCCTCCGACAATGAAGCCCACACGGCCGATGCTCCCACCGACCAGAAGGCCGGCGGCGTATTTGCATACGGCTCCGGCGTATGGCTGGGAGGCAACGCCTTCGCAGCTCCTGCCGAGGGACCGGAAGGCACCAACGGCAAGGCCATCGGTCTTGTCTCCGTTTGGGGTGGCGACAATGCCATTGCACAGTACACGCAGGACGTGACCCTGCCCGCAGGTAACTACGTCATCACCGTTCCCGTGATGAACACCGCTGGCACCAATGCCCTGACACAGAACCTCATCGGCTTCATCGCCGAGGATGGCACCACCCACCTGGCCACCACCAAGCAATACCCCGTTGGCCAGTGGTATAACGAAACCATCAGCTTCACGCTGGCCGAAGAGACCAAAGGTAAGCTGTCCATCGGTATCCAGAACGCTTCTGGCTCCGGCGCTGCTCCCCACCTCTTCATCGACCGCATGGACATCTCCGTGGTGACCGCTGCCGATATCGCACGCGCTGAGCTCGAGGCTGCCCTCACACCCGCCGAGGCCGTTGTTGAGGCCAAGGCCAACGTGGGCGACGCTCTGTTCCAGAAGCCCGAAGCTGCCTACAATGAGTATGCCGACAAGGTGGCTGCCCTGCGCAATGTGGCTGCGACCAGCAAGGATGCCGAGGCTCTGAAGGCTGCCGTGGCTGCACTGGCCGAGGCTACCGCTGCCTACAACGCAGCCGTGAACGCTCCCGAGGCCGATGCAGTGTACAGCATCCAGCTCAAGGAAGGCGGCATGTTCATGACACTGAACGAAGGTACCAAGCTGGGCGAAGAGGCCGTTGGTCTCTCCTTCGTGCCCGTGGAGGGTGGCTATGCCATCACCAACGGCACTGAATACGCAGCCATGACCGGCACTGGCAACAACACCTGGACCATGGGTGCCGCTACCGAGCCCTATGCTTGGGTGGTTACCGCTATGCCCAACGGCTACTACACCATCGCCAAGGCCAGCAACACCGCACAGCTCATCGGCGCGGACAACGCCGCCGCCGGCAGCAGCTGCTACGCCGACAAGACCATCGCCAAGGTAGGCGACAGAGCTTATTGGAGCATCAAGAAGCTGGAGCCCATCTACACCTATCAGGTGAACGATGAGCAAGGCCGTCTGGTGCGCATCATCAACGGACAGATTCAGGAAACCGGTGGCTGGTCATGCCTCTGGATTTCCGACGACGAGATTGCACAGTTCGACGCCTTCAACAACACCAACAACATGGTGTTCACCGAGACAGGTGTTGACATGCGCACAGGTCAAGCTCAGTCTTCATACTATGAAGTGAAGTGCGCTGAAGGCTACGAAATCGTGAACTACACCGTGAAGGGTATCCCCGCCAGCCAGCGTGACATCGCCACAGCCGACGGCGAGACCTACACCTTCGCCGGCGGCGAGGAACTCTCATTCGATGTTCCCGTGAACGGCAACTACCACTGGTTCAAGATCACCGGCGCCAACGACCTGCTCGACGCTCAGGTAACCATCAACATCCGCAAGCTCTCCACCAAGGACGAACTGAAGGATGCCATTGCCAAGGCCGAGGCACAGAAGAAGGAAACGCCCGTGGGCGGTCTGTTCCAGAAGCCCCAGGCTGCTGCCGATGCCTATGCTGAGGCCATCGCTGCCGCCAACGCTGCACTGGCCGATGCCGCCGGCACCGATGCTACCCGTCAGGCTGCCATCGAGGCACTGGCTGCTGCTACCGCCGCATTCAAGGCTGCTGCTGTCACGAAGCCCGCTGCCGACGAGAAGTACACCCTGCAGAACCGTGCAAACGGCCTCTACATGAGTTTCAACACCGCCTCCGAGACCACTCAGGTCGTTGTTTCCGAACAGCCCGTCGAATTCAGCTGGGTTGAGGAATGGGGCATGTTCTACCTCACCGACGGCGAGAACTACGTAGGTATCAAGACCGGCAGTGGCTGGGATATGGCTCCTACCGCCGAGAAGACACTGGCCCTCAGCCCTGCCGCTGTGCAGCTGGAGGACGGCGTGTTCTACACCCTCGCCACCATCAGCAACACCTTCATTGGCATGGATGCCGAGACCAACGGCTGCTTCTACGACAAGCCCAGCGCTGCCACAGGCAACGGCTACTGGATCATCAGCAAGGTTGAGAACGGCCCCACCACCACCGACTTCGTGATCAATGTGGATCGCTATGAGGGTCTGGGCTACGGCACCACCGAGGCTGAAGCCGACATGGCCGCTGCTGCCGAGTTCCTCGGCGTGGAGGCTGTCACCACCGACATGCTCCGCATCGTCAACCCCGACGGCACCATGGTATCCGACTATGCTCCGTTCGACGGCTGGTTCAACGCTGAAGGTGCTGCCGAGACTTGGACTTCGCTCAATCAGGAGGGCAACATCCGTCCGGGTATCAACGCGAAGTTCTTCGAGGCCATCGCCGGAGGCAAGTTCACCATCTGCGACATGAATGGTGCCGACGAGGTGGGCAAGACCTACAGCGTGAAGTGGGCTCTCGAAGCCAACAACAAGACGGCTTTCTACACCGTCAACATCAACTTCATCGAAGCTCCGCTCTACAAGCCCGAAATCGTCAAGAGCATCCTCGTGCTGCACAAGGAACTGGCCGAAACTCCCTACAGCGATGCTGAGCCCGCTCCCACCTTCGACGTAGCCGAGGTTTGCAACGCACTGGGCATTGCCGACATCAGCGAGGCTAAGCCCTACATCGTCAACGTGACCAACGGCGCATTCGTTGAGAACACCACCGATGGCTGGCGCGATGCCAACGGCGATGCAGCTCAGTGGGCAGATGCCAGCAATGGCTTCTGCGTGAAATTGAACAACCCCGCAAGCGGCGAGTTCGACTACACCGGCGCACACGATGCTAACTTCAAGGCCGGCCAGACCTACATTGCACAATGGGGTCTCGTAGCAGGTGAGAAGGCTGTGCTGCTCAAGGTCTATGTAATGTTCGTCAACGACCTGAACGAAATGCCCACCGAGCCCGAGAGTCCTTATGGCTTCTGGGGTGCCGACGTGGCTGCAACCGACGTCAACGGTGGCGACTACTACCTCTATAATATAGGTACGAAGCAGTTCCTCACCGGCAGCAACAGCTGGGGCACCCAGGCCAGCCGCAACGATGTGGGCACACGCTTCACCGTGGCCGAACTGGAGGATGGCACCTTCACCCTCGACAGCCACATCAGCAACGGCGGCAACAGCCACTACCTGGGCAACGGCGGCTATGTCGATGCAGCTCCATTCGGCTTCACGCTGACCAAGGTTGAGGACGAGACCGAGGGCGTAAGCATCTACACCATCGGCGACGGCACCAACCTCTACGTGGCCAACGCCGAGAACACCATCGTTGAGTTCAAGGCAGCCGATGCCACCGACCCGATGGCACAGTGGATGCTCGTGAACAAGAGCGAACGCCTGAAGCTGCTGGCCAAGGCAACGCCCGAGAACCCCGTGGATGCCACCTTCATGATTCTCTGCTCCGACTTCGGACGCAACGACCAGTACATTGGCGAGTGGAACGGTGCTCCCGTACGCGGCGGCAACAACGACAACCAGTGTGCCGAGAAGTTCAACACCAACTTCGACGTCTTCCAGGTGGTGAAGTGGATTCCCGCCGGTCAGTATGAAGTGAGCGTGCAGGGCTTCTACCGTGCAGGCGGCTTTGCCGAGAACACCGATGCCCAGAACGCATTCCTCTATGCCAACGGCGTTGAGACTCCGCTCATCGCAGTGGCAACCGAGGGTGCCGACGCAGCAGGCAACGGCTACTCCAGCCAGTCCAGCAACGGCAAGTTCATCCCCAACAGCATGAACGAGGCCTCCACCGTGTTCACGGCAGGTGCCTACACGAACAACAAGCTCGTCACCACCGTCTATGACCTGACCATGACGCTCGGTGTGAAGAAGGATGTGACCATTGCCTACGACTGGACCATCTTCGACAACTTCCGCATCAAGTACCTCGGCTACGACGAGCCCACCACGCTCGCTGCCGCCAAGAAGGCTTACGACGCGAAGGTGGCCGAGGCCAAGGAGATCGAGGCAACCCTCACTTCCGACGGCATCGCCATCATCGACGAGGCTCTTGAGGCCAACAACGATGCAGCCTACACCACCTCTTGGGAGTATGCCATCGCCGTGAACAACATCCAGGATGCCATCACCAAGGCAACGGCCGCCGCTAAGGAAGACCTGCCCGTGGCTACCAGCATCGACGGAATCATGGCAGGTGCCGACAACCAGAACATCTACGACCTGAGCGGTCGCAAGGTGGCTAAGGTGCAGAAGGGCATCTACATCGTGAACGGCAAGAAGGTAGCTGTGAAGTAACAGGGTAACCTTGGGAATACCTATGAATACTTAGGAAATCCTAAAAATCCCTTATCAGATAAGCCCCGGGCAACTCGCCCGGGGCTTTCTTTTGCGCCCGACACAATAAAAAGGCCGAAATGCTTGCGCTTTTCATGCAATTCACTATCTTTGCAGCGCAAACATCCCATTACATAACCTAAACCCTACCCGTATGAATACAAAGAAGTTACTCCTGGCAGGCATGTTTGGTCTGTTGGCAGCTGCACCCGCCATGGCCGATGTCGATCCCGAAGGCACCGACCCCAGAACCGAGAACATCGATGCCCTACGCACCGTACAAGAAGGGGCACGCTACCAAATCTACACCTATAGCGATGGCAACACCATCACCGGCACCAAGTTCTACCTAAAGGCCAACGGCTTCCTCACCAACGATCCAGAGCAAGCCGGCATCTTCCCCCTCCAACTGGTCAAGCAAACCATCAACATCGCCACAGGCGACATCAACGTAACGGCTTTCAAGTTCGATGCCCGCTTCACCAACCCCTCGATGATCGATGGCGACATCTATCCGCAGGGGCACATCGTCATTGCCGACGAGCAGAACAATCGCGATGACTTCGAGGCACAGGTGTTCTTCCTGGGCCGGAGCGGCAACTACGCCATCCGTGCCACGGCCGCCAAGAGCGAAAACTGGGGCGCCAACTCCTACTGGACAGCCACCGACTATGATGCCGACGGCAATCCCGAAGCCGAATACTCCTGGACACCCTCCTATATATGGAAACTGGTGGATGTGTCCGACCTAGGCGCACGCAACGACCTGAAGGATGCCATCGCCCTTGCCAACACCACCGCCAAGGCACGCGAGGGAGTGGGCGAAGGCCTCTTCATGAAGAGTGAGGACGATGTGCAGGCGCTGACCGATGCCATTGCTGCCGCACAGGCCGTGGCCGACAATGCCGATGCCACACAGGAGCAGTGTACTGCCGCTACCAAAGCCCTGGCTGACGCCATGGACGCCTATGCCAACGCCGGCAACAAGCCCGAGCCAGGCATGGCCTACTACATCAAGCAGAAAGCATCTGGCCTCTACCTGGCGCTCAATGCCGAGGACAACACCGTGGTGCTGAGCGAAGAGCCCGTGGAACTGACATGGGAGCCGGCTCAGGATGGCGGCTGGTATCTGACCGACGGCACCAGCTATGTAGGATTGGCTGGCAACAACACATGGAGCATGAGCGCCACGGCCGACAATAAAGTGTCCATCCATCCCTCCGGAAGCCCGAGCCTCGGCACAATCTATTACACCCTGCAAGAGGCAAACGGCCTCATTGCCACCGACGATGTCACTGCCGGCAGCAAGTGCTATGCCGACAAGACGCTGTCCGCTGCTGCCGACCGTGCCTACTGGGCCATCGTGAAGAACGACCCGCGCGAAATCCTGGCTAACTTGGCCGCTACCCTCCGGGCCTCTATCGGCGACACTGGCGGACTGTTCCAGCACAGGACCGAGGATGCCGAAGAACTGCTCACCATTCTCGACGCTGCCGACCAGATGGTGGCCGACCAGAGCGTGGACCGAGAGACGCTCAAGCAATCCATCGAAATACTACAGATGCTGGCCGAAAGTTGGGAGGAACTCCCCGTTGAACAGCCCAAGGAAGGCCAGGCATACACCATACAACTGAACGGCACCGACCTCTACCTGAGCATCGCTACGGCCGCCACCGTGGAGGAAGTGCCCACACGCTTTCTCTTCATCCCTGCCGACAACGGACGCTTCTACCTGAAGGACGAGACCGACGATCTCTATCTGGGTATGGCTCCCACCCGCGAAGGCGACTGGTGGAGCATGGGCAACGCCCCCGACAAGAAGATTACCTTCGGCTTTGAATACACCGACGGCGCCTACCACATCACCACCGAGAACGATGCACCGCGCAACTATATCGGCATGGACGAAACAACCGCCGGCAGCAAATGCTACTCCGATAAGGCCAAGGGCACCAGTACCTGGCTCATTGCCGAGGCTCCAGCCAAGCAGGACGATGCCATCAGCAGCATCACAGCACCACACAGTGCCGACAAGGATATCTTCGACCTTACCGGACGCCGCGTCGGCAAAACTCAACGAGGCGTGTACATCATCGGCGGAAAGAAAGTAGCCGTGAAATAAGCGCTACCCCGAAAAACCAGCAAGCCCACCCCCAACCCTTCCTGCAGTGGGGAGTCCGTTCGAGCTAAAAGGCTCACAAGAAGATTGGACTCCCCTCCACGAGAGGGGTTGGGGGTGGGCACTGTTTAGGGGCTCTGCTTGTTAGCGATTTACCGCACGATGAACCAAGGATTGTGCAGGTCGGGCTTGTTATAAACAAGAGGCTGTCCTGTGGTGGCATCCACCATTTGGTGCCCGGCAGCCAGCGCGATGGCATGGCCGGCGGCCGTGTCCCACTCCATCGTGGGCGCATGGCGCGGATAGATATCGGCCGCACCTTCTGCCACCAAGCATATCTTCAGGCTGCTGCCCGACGACACCAACTGCAGGTCGGGGTGCTCACGCCGCAGCTCGTTGATAAAGGTCTCGGTTTCGGCAGAGAGGTGGCTGCGGGAGGCCACCACCCGATAAGCGGCACCGTCCTTGGGCTGCGGCAAACGGATTGCGGGTCCGTCGGTATCCGGCACGCGCTTGAACGCACCTTCCGGGCTGCCATAATAAAGCACGCGTTTCACAGGCACATAAATCACCCCCATCACCGGCGTGCCATCCTCCACCAGCGCAATGTTCACGGTGAACTCCCCGTTTCGCTTGATAAACTCCTTGGTGCCGTCCAGCGGATCCACAATCCATAACCGGTGCCACTGCCGTCGCTGTTCATAGGGCAATTGAGCCCCCTCCTCGCTCAGCACCGGGATGCCGATGGTGTCAAGATAACTGACGATACGTGCGTGCGCCGCCTTGTCGGCACGGGTCAGCGGCGAATTGTCGGCCTTGCGCTCTATGCCGAAGTCGGCAGCTGGGTCATCATAGATGTCCATAATGTCCTTCCCGGCATGTAAGGCGGCACTGATGGCAGTGTCGAGCAAACTTGCCATGGAAGGAACAGACGGTTGGTGTGTTAGGTTCATACTTTGCGTATTTGATTCATTCGTGAATGATTTATAGCACAAAGGTACACCATTTTACACGAAAAGCAAAGCAAAACGAAAGTTTTTGATACAATTCTTAACGTCCAGGCCTAAAGGAATGCCTACCTTTGCCACAGAAACCAAACCACAAGCGTCATGAGAAAGAACATGCTAATGGCTGTGCTGCTCCTCGCGGGCAGCCTCGGCACCTGGGCACAAGGCCTGAAGGATGCCTACAAGGACTACTTCACCATCGGCGTTGCCGTGAACCAACGCAACGTGACCAATGCAGCGCAGATGCAACTCATCCGCGACAACTTCAACAGCATCACGGCCGAGAACGACATGAAGCCGCAGCCCACCGAGCCCCGGCGTGGCGAGTACAACTGGGCCGGCGCCGACCGCATAGCCAACTTCTGCCGCCAAAACGGCATCCGTCTGCGCGGACACTGCCTGATGTGGCACTCGCAGGTAGGCAACTGGATCTACCAGGACGAGCAGGGCCAGCCACTGCCCAAGGACGAGTTCTTCCGCCGCATGCGCGAGCACATACACGCCGTGGTGTCGCGCTACAAGGACGTGGTGTACTGCTGGGACGTGGTGAACGAGGCCATGACCGACGATGCACGCGCCCAGGACCCCTACCGCCAGAGCGCAATGTATAAGATAGCTGGCGATGAGTTCATTGCAAAGGCTTTCCAGTACGCCCGCGAGGCCGACCCCAAGGCACTGCTCTTCTACAACGACTACAACGAGACCGACCCCGTGAAGAGCCGCCGCATCTTCGAGATGGTCAAGAAGATGAAGGCCGCTGGCGTGCCCATCGACGGCATTGGCATGCAAGGACATTATAATATATATGGGCCGAAGGAGGAGGAGATTGATGCCGCCATCAGCCTATACAAGCAAGTGGTGAGCCACATACACGTGACGGAGCTCGACGTGCGCGCCAACGAGGAGATGGGTGGCCAGCTGCGCTTCAGTCAGGAAGGCATGACGGTGACCGACTCGCTGCGCCAGCACCTGGCCGACCAGTACGCCCGCATCTTCCGTGTGCTGCGCAAGCACAAGGACGTCATCGACAACGTCACCTTCTGGAACCTGTCCGACCGCGACTCCTGGCTCGGCGTGCGCAACTACCCGCTGCCGTTCGACAGCGAGTACAAGCCCAAGAAAGCCTACGATTACATCGTCAACATGCGCGAACCGTTGTGGCAGATGCCCGCCAAGCCGCAGCGCCCACGCGGCCAGCAGGCCGGTCAGGGGCAGCGCAGGCAGGGCGGTCAGCAGGCCGAGCGCGCGCCCTTCAAGCCCGAATTGGCATTCCCCGAGGTGGAGGGCGTGAAGGAGGATTTCCGCCCCTCGGCCACCAACCTGGCCCGCCAAGACTACCCGCAGGTCAACTCCCAGGGCTACGTGCGCTTCCGTGTTGAACTGCCCGATGCCAAGTCGGTGGTAAGCACCATCGGCGGTGGTGGCGGCACCCGCCTGCACCAGACCTACGATGGCTCCTGGGTGGCCCAGACGCCCCGTCCCGAGGACGAAGGCTTCCACTACTACCATCTCAACGTGGATGGCGGCCTGGTGACCGACCCCGGCACCCACATCTATGCCGGTGGCGCACGCTACGAGAGCGGCTTGGAGGTGCCGGCACACGACCAGGACTTCTATGCCATGAAAAACGTGCCCCACGGCCTGGTGAGCGAGGTGTGGTTCTGGAGCGAAAGCACCAAGCAGATGCGCCGCGCCTTCGTCTATACACCGCCCACCTATGGCAAGGACAAGAAGCAGTATCCCGTGCTATACCTGCAACACGGCTGGGGCGAGGACGAGACCTCTTTGAGCCGACAGGGCAAGGCCGGCATCATCATGGACAACCTCATTGCCGAGGGCAAAAGCCTGCCCTTCATCGTGGTGATGACCTACGGCATGACCAACGATGTGCGTTTCGGCGGGCTGGGACAGTTCACAGCGAAGGAGTTTGAAACCGTGTTGGTGGACGAGCTGGTGCCATATATCGACAGCCACTTCCGCACCATCGCCAAGAAGGAGTCGCGTGCCATGGCAGGCCTCAGCATGGGCGGCTTCGAAACCAGGCTCATCACCCTGCGCCGCCCGGAAGTGTTCGGCTACTACGGTCTGCTCAGCGGCGGCACCTACGCCCCCGCCGACATCAAGGATCGCAAGCAGGTGCGCCTCATTTTCCAGAGCTGCGGCAGCAAGGAGAACCCCGACGGCATACGCCAGAGCACCGAGGCCCTGAAGGCTGCTGGCTTCAACGCCGTGGGCTACGTGTCCGAAGGCACGGCACACGAGTTCCAGACATGGCGGCGCAGCCTCAAGGAGATGGCCCCGCTGCTGTTCAGATAACCAATGCAACGACAAGACACTGAGGAAGGGAGGCAGACGAAGGAAGGGAGATTGTTCAGGATAGCAAAGGGAGTGCGTGAGGAACAGGCAGTTAGTAGGTGATTTTACGTTCCTCGGCCCTTAGTACATGGCGTTATATCTTCTATGCCTCCCCCTCAGTGCCAAAAATAGGAGGTGCCCGACGGCTTTTCGTCGGGCACCTCTGTGTTTGTTTGATGTAAGTCCGCCGTGTGGCGGTAACGGTTCCTGCGCTTGGTTGTTCCGCTGAACCTTCTGCTGCCGAACGGCACGCAACCGCTCAGTTGCCCCTTCAGCTGTTCAACAGGGCTTTCAGCTGCCGAAGGGCAGCAGGCACGGCATCGTGCTGGATGTGCCCCTCGCTGAAGGGCCGCATTGCTTCGTCAAGGCGTTGCAGCGCATCCGTCCGCCCGCTGGCCTCGAACTCCTGCCGCAGCAGACGCACCTTCTCAGTGAGTTGCACCCCCTGGATAATCCCCTCAAAACGCACCGACGAGCACGGACCGGGATACACGCAAAAGGTGTCGCCCGAGCCGAACATGCGGAAACGGCTGTCGTGCAGCGGGTCGTCCTGCCAGTTCAGCCACGACCAGTGCAGATAACCGTCGAAGCCGTTGGCCACGGCATACAGCGGCAGGAACGTGGCCTCGTAGGGCTGGCTGTTAGTAAAGATGTTGGGCCACTGCTCCGTGCAGCAGGTATAGAAGGTGCTCACCTGCCCGCGTGCCCGGCGTGCCTGCAGTTCCTCCGGTCCGAAGGCGTGGCCGTAGGCTATGCAGTAGTCCTGCAGCTTGTCCACCAGTTCCGGGTGGCGGTTGCCCGCCAGCGCCATCTTAATGCCCGGCACCGCTTCCTGCGCCACGCTGTAGGCATCCAGCATGGCAGGTAGCCCGCGCTCGTCCATGGCAATACATGTCTTGTCCCACCACCCCTTGTCCTTCAGGTGCTGCGCAAAGGCGCGCAGGAAGGGAGTCCACAGTTGGCGGTAGGTGTCGCTGCCCGTGGTGCACTTCAAGTCGATGTCCTGCCCCGAGAACGCATCGCGGTAGCGGAAGGTCATGTCCCACGGCACCATCGAGAAGCAGTTAATCTGACCGTCGATGCCGCAACTGTCCAACAGCTCCACCCAGTGGTCGAACACGCTGTAGTCATACGTCCATGTGCCGTCGGGCTGGCGTGTGGTCTGTATCATGGCGTCGAACTTGTCATGGCTCTGCTCGCCCCACGGTTCGTAGAAGAGGATGGCCGATGCCACCTTCTGCCCGGCCCGTGCCAGCAGTCGCAGGTAGGGTTTCAGCAGGTCGAAGTGGCGCTGGCTCCACCGGGGCACACCATAGTAGCGTGCCACCGAGTAGGGCTGCTGCCAGAAATCCAGGTGGAAGGCATAGTCCGAGGGCTGCGGCAGCGTGTGGCTGCCCACCTGCACATGCATGGCGGCGCGTGCCAGCACCCGCCCTGTGTGGCTGCCCACCACTTCCAGTTGCCATTGATAGCGTCCGGGGCGACAAGTACGCGGCACCTCCAGCGTGCACCAAAGCGGGTGCGTCTGCTGGGCGCCCAGCGTCAGTTCCTCCTCGCCGCCGATGCGGTCGGCCACGCGGTAGGGTGGCAGCCCCTCGGGGTGGTAGCCGCAGGTGTTAAAGCGGTCGGTCAGCACAAAGCCCATGAACTGGGCCGCGTTTTCCCACGCGCGTGCGGCGCCCTGTTTTGCGCTCAGGCGCACACGCAGCGGCTCGTCGGCAGGCCCTTGAATCATGGCCGCCGCCGTGAGGCGTTCGCCGCGCCATGCCTGCAGCAGCGTGTCCGTGCGTAGTGTGGCCGGCAGCGGTGTGGTTGGTGTGATGGCGCGTTCCGCCTGAATCCACGAAACGCGCACGCCCTCCTTTCCCCGAGCAAGCAGCGGCAGGAGAAGGAGGGCGGCGATGAGTGATAGCGTTCGGTTCATAGCTGTATGATATCTATACAATCGAATAGAGCAGCAGAATGATGAGCTGGGCCGTGAGGATGCGCAGGAACATGCACAGCGGGTACACCGTTGAGTAGCCCACGGCAGGCGCATCGTTGTTGGCCGTCTGGTTGGCATAGGCCAGGGCGGGCGGGTCGGTGGTGGCACCGGCAATGAGGCCCATCAGCGTGAAATAGTTCATTTTGTACTTCACACGGGCCAGGATACCGATAATCAGGATGGGGATGACGGTGATGAGGAAGCCCGTCCACACGTACGTCAGGCCATCGCCCTCGGTCACCGTGTGCCAGAAGGTGGCGCCTGCCTTGATGCCCACCGAAGCCAGGAACAGCACCAGTCCGAACTCGCGCAGCATCAGGTTGGCCGAGGTGGTGGTGTAGCTCACCAAGTGGGCCTTGTAGCCAAAGCGACCGATGAGGATGGCCACGATGAGCGGACCGCCGGCCATGCCCAACTTCACAGGGGTGGGCACGCCGGGCAGGGCTATAGGCATCATACCGAACACGATACCCACCACGATGCCGATGAATATGGCCGCCAGGTTGGGATGGTCCAGGCGCTTCACCTCGTTGCCCAGCATGGTAGCCACGCGGTTCACAGCATCCTCAGGACCCACGCACACCAACTTGTCGCCTATCTGTATGCGCAGGTTGCGGTCGGCAAACAAATTCATGCCGTTGCGCAGGATACGGGTCACATTCACGCCATACACTGAGCTGAAGTGCAACTGTCCGAAAGTCTTGCCGTTCACGTTGGGCTGTGTCACCAGCACGTTCTTCGACACCATGGGCACGTCCTGCTCCTCCCACTCCACGTGGTCCACCGGGCCGATGAAGGCACTGATAGCCTCCCAGTCGTCCTCGGCGCAGGTGATGTACATCAGGTCGCCCACGGTAACGATGGTGTCGCGGTTGGGAATGCTCACGTGCCCCTCGTGCAGGAAGCGCGAGCACACGAAGTTGCGTCCCAGGAAGTCGCGTATCTGCAGGATGGTGCGCCCGCTCAGCGCCTTGTTTTCGGCCCGCAGCGTCATGCGGTGGGGCTTGGCGTGGGGGTTGTCGTTCAGTTCCTGCTCAATCTGTTCCGTCTCCTTTTTCAGGCTGATGCCGCAGATATAGCGCAAGGCGATGGTGGCACCGATGATGCCCACCACACCCAGCGGATAGGCACAGGCATAGCCCGATGCTATCTGCGGGATCTGCGTGGCACCCTTGTACACCGTGGCCACCGCCTCGGAGGCGGCACCCAGACCCGGCGTGTTGGTGATGGCGCCGCACAGCACACCAGTCATCATGCTCAGGTTCCACACGTTCTGGCCCTCCTGCGCGCCCGAATCATAAAATACGATGAAGTACAGCGCCAGCATCGTGGCCACATTCAGCAGCACCAGGCCCATGGCCAGCATGTTGGCAGTGATGCCGCCCTTGGCAAAGCTCTCGAAGAAGCCCGGGCCCACCTGCAGACCGATGCAATACACAAACAGGATCAGGCCGAAGTCCTGCACGTAGTTCAGCACTTCGGGCGTGCCCGTGAAACCGATGTGGCCGGCCAAGATGCCGGCAAACAGCACGAAGGTAACGCCCAGCGAAATGCCGAATATCTTAAAGCGGCCCAGGGCGATTCCCACAGAGATGACCAACGCATACAGCACCACGATGTGGGCGATGCTGTCAGAGTTGGTGAAGAGGTTGATTAGCCAATCCATATAAAGAGTTTTATAGTTGTTGTTACGACTCCATGCGGACTGCCACGGCCTGCCAGAAGGGCCTGCGCGCGGTTTTCCGCGTGCAAAGGTACGGCAAAGCCCGTTTTCTACCAAACGAAAGGCGCAAAATAAGCAATTCCGAACCCCATTCTGCCTCGCAGCGGCCCCGGGCAAAGCCCAAAAACGAGGAAAAAGCACCCCGCGCGTGTCTTTTCCGCTTCTAAATTTGGCCACCACCGCAATCTTTATTACCTTTGGCCGCTTTTAAGACAAAACCTTATATTTAACTTATTATGGCAGATAGTAAAGAAAGACTCTTCGCGGACTTCACCGCCCCCACCCGCCAGGAATGGCGTGACAAGATCGAGGTCGATCTCAAGGGCGCTGACTTCGAGAAGAAAATGGTTTGGAGAACCAACGAAGGCTTCTCCATGCAACCCTTCTATCGTAAGGAGGATGTGGACCAGTTGCCCACCGTCAACGCCCTGCCGGGCGAGTTCCCTTACGTGCGAGGCAACAAAAAGGCAGACAACCAGTGGTACGTCCGCCAGAACATCGACGAGGCCGATGTCAAGGCAGCCAATGCCAAGGCACTCGACATCCTTAACAAGGGCGTGAACAGCCTCGGCTTCCATGTGCCGGGCGACCAGTGCAACAAGCAGTACCTTGCCGCCCTGCTCGACGGCATCTGCGCCGACTGCGTGGAACTGAACTTCCGCACCTGTCAGCGCCACTGCGTTGAGCTGGCTCAGGCTCTCGTGGCCTACTTCACCGAGAAGGGCTACGACCTCAGCAAGCTCGAAGGCAGCATCAACTTCGACCCCATCTCCAAGATGCTGGCCAAGGGCAAGGACACCACTCCCGCCCTGCAGTTTGCCAAGCCCCTTATCGAAGCACTGGCACAGTTGCCGCAGTACCGTTGCATCAACGTCAACGCCGACCTGCTCAACAACGCCGGTGCTTTCGTGTATCAGGAGCTCGGCTACGCCCTGGCCTGGGGTGGCGAGTACCTGGACCTGCTGGTTCAGGCCGGCGTGCCTGCCCACGAGGCTGCCCGCCGCATCAAGTTCAACCTCGGCATCAGCGGCGTCTATTTCATGGAGATTGCCAAGTTCCGTGCCGCTCGCATGCTGTGGGCCGAAATCGTCAAGCAGTACACCGACGACAAGGAGGCTGCCAAGATGCACGTGTGCGCCACCACCAGCACCTACAACCTGACCCTGTTCGACAGCTATGTGAACATGCTGCGCACCCAGACCGAGACCATGTCGGCTGCCATTGCCAACGTGGAGAGCATCGTCGTGACTCCGTTCGACGTGCCCTACGAGCAGCCCACCGAGTTTGCCGAGCGTATCGCCCGCAACCAGCAGCTGCTGCTCAAGGAGGAGTGCCACTTTGACAAGCTGGTCGATGTGAGCGGCGGCAGCTACTTCGTCGAAGAGCTCACCGTGGCCATCGCCCAGCAGGCATGGAAGCTGTTCCTCGCCGTCGAGGACGAAGGCGGCTTCCTCGCTGCAACCAAGGCCGGCACCATACAGCAGGCCATCAACCAGACCGACGCCACACGCCATGCCAACGTGGGCAAGCGCAAGGAGTTCCTGTTGGGCACCAACCAGTTCCCCAACTTCACCGAGAAGAGCGAGGGCAAGCAGCCCTTAGCACCCTGCTGCGGCGGTCATCCATGCTGCAACACTGTTGCAGCAGAGGAAACAGAACTCCCCGCCATCAAGACCAGCCGTCTGGCTTCCGACTTCGAGACACTGCGCCTCACCACCGAGCACGCCCAAAAGCAGCCCGTGGCATTTATGCTCACCATCGGCAACCTGGCCATGCGCCAGGCACGCGCACAGTTCAGCTGCAACTTCCTGGCCGCCGCCGGCTACAAGGTCATTGACAACCTCGGCTTCCCCACTGTTGAGGAAGGCGTCGAGGCCGCCGTCAAGGCAGGTGCCGACATCGTGGTGCTCTGCTCCAGCGATGATGAGTATGCCGACTACGGCGTGCCCGCCTTCAACGCCCTCAAGGCTGCCGACCCCAAGGCCATCTTCATCATTGCAGGCGCACCCGCATGCAGCGACGACCTCAAGGCTGCCGGCATCGAGAACTTCATCCACGTGCGTGTGGACCAGCTCAAGACGCTGAAGGAACTCAACCAGAAACTCGGAATCTAATGTCAAACCTCCCAAACAACCAAAAGCAATGAAAAAGAATTTCAAAGACATTGATATCTTTGCTGGCATCGAACAGAAGAACGGCCAGCAATGGCAGCGGGAGAACGGCATTACCGCCAACTGGAAGACTCCCGAGCAAATAGACATACAACCCGTTTACACGAAGGAAGACCTCGAAGGCATGGAGCACCTGGACTTCGCAGCTGGTATCCCGCCCTTCCTGCGCGGCCCGTACTCGATGATGTACCCCTTCCGCCCGTGGACCATCCGCCAGTACGCCGGTTTCTCTACGGCCGAGGAGTCCAACGCCTTCTATCGTCGTAACCTGGCCAGCGGCCAGAAGGGCCTTTCCGTGGCATTCGACCTGCCCACGCACCGCGGCTACGACCCCGACAACCCACGTGTCGTAGGCGATGTGGGTAAGGCTGGTGTGAGCATCTGCTCGCTGGAGAACATGAAGGTGCTCTTTGACGGCATCCCCTTGAACAAGATGTCCGTATCCATGACCATGAACGGCGCTGTGCTGCCCGTGCTGGCCTTCTACATCAACGCAGGTCTGGAGCAGGGCGCAAAACTCGAAGAGATGGCAGGCACTATCCAGAACGATATCCTCAAGGAGTTCATGGTGCGCAACACCTACATCTACCCGCCCGCCTTCTCCATGAAGATCATTGCCGACATCTTCGAGTACACCTCGCAGAAGATGCCTAAGTTCAACTCCATCTCCATCTCCGGCTACCACATGCAGGAGGCCGGTGCCACCGCCGACATCGAGCTGGCCTACACGCTGGCCGACGGTATGGACTACCTGCGCACGGGTGTCAACGCCGGTATCGATGTCGATGCCTTCGCTCCGCGTCTCAGCTTCTTCTGGGCCATCGGCATGAACCACTTCATGGAAATCGCCAAAATGCGCGCCGCACGTATGCTCTGGGCCAAAATCGTCAAACAGTTCAACCCCCAGAACCCCAAATCCC
>JAFXQT010000002.1 GCA_017526905.1 Bacteroidaceae bacterium
GAAAAGTGAAAAGTGAAAAGTGAAAAGTGCAAAATAAGGCTTACTGAACCCACAACTGAATCCTCTGAATCTTCAATCCCCCCATGCGCCTGAAACCCGACCTGCAACTGCTGCACGTGGGCCACGACTACTTTGTTGTGGACCCCTCCGGCGAGCCCATCGACCTGACCAGCCTCTACGTGATGAACGAGGCCACGGCCTGGCTGTGGCAAGAGCTGCAAGGGCAGGACTTCACAGCCGAGACCATGGTGGAACGCCTCTGCGCAGCCTACGACGTGGCCCCCGACAGGGCCCGGACCGACATACAGCAACTCATCAGCTCATGGACCAGCTTTGGACTTCTTCTCTGAGCCGCCCGCCGCGCGCCTTCTTCGCGCTGCTGCACAGCGGCCTGTGGGGCACACAGCCCGACACGTCGGCTTTCCCACTCACCTCTGCCGAGTGGGCTTGGGTGTACGACACCGCCTGCCGGCACACGGTGCAGGGGGTGCTGTACGAAGGGGTGCAGCGCCTGCCCGCCGCACATGTGCCGCCCCAGCCGCTGGTCATCAGCTGGACAGCTGCCACCCTACACATCGAACAGGCCTACCGGCTGAGCTGCCGGGTGGCGGCACACACCCACGCCCGGCTCTCGGACGCCGGCCTGCATCCGGTGCTGCAGAAAGGGTTGGCCGTGGGGGCCTTCTACATGCGGCCCGAGCGGCGCGTCAGCGGCGACACCGACTGGTACATCCCTGACGCCGGCGCCTTCGGCCGGCTGCCGCAACTGCTGCAGGCGCAAGGCATCAAGGCACAGCACCGGCCGGACCACAGCTACCTGTTCCAGTGCGAAGGCACCGAGGTGGAGCTGCACAGCCACCTCATCGACATACTGCACCCGGCACGCCAGCAGGTCATTGCCGCTCTGCTGCAGGCCGAGCCCTTCCAACTCAGGCCGCTGGCCGATGGCAGTTCCGTGCGCCAACCCGGGCCGCTGGCCACACTGGTCATGCTGTGCGCACACCTGTTCAAGCACGCCTGCACCACGGGTGTGGGTCTGCGCCAGTTCTGCGACATGGCCCGTGCCTACCACGCGCTGCACGGTCAGTATGACCCGGAGCAGCTGACGGCTATCCTGCGGCAGCTGGGTCTGGGCTCGTGGAGCCCATTGCTGCACACCTGCCTCACGGCCCACCTGGGCCTGTCGCCCACCTGCCTGCCCCACCCCTTCGGCACCACGGCCTCGGCCTCCAGCCGCAAGCTCATGGCCCAGGTGCTGCGCTGGGGCAACTTCGGGCAGGCCGCCACAACCCACGAGGGCATGTGGCACACGGCCGCCCTCATAGCCCGGCGCCTGCCTTTCTCACTGCACCATGCCCCGGCCGAGACCTGCTTCCAGCTGGGACGATTGGTGCTGGGCAGGGTGAAAGGGGCGAACGAAAGAGGCAAGAGCAAACAAAGATAATTCATAGAGAATTTATTAATCAATAGAACACACCTCTTGTAATCGCCATAGTTATTGTTTTATCATGAATAAGAAATCTGACCTGTGCGTGTGGGTGTGCACCCTTGTGCTGTTCACCGCATGCAAAACCGACAAGATGATCTACCTGCAGGACATGCCAGTGGACCAGCCGCTGCCCATCGCCTACAAGCAAGAAACACGCATCAAGCCGGCCGACCGCCTGGACATACACGTGAGCTGCCTCAAGCAGGAGCTGGCCGTGCCCTTCAACGCCCTGTCCTACCGCGTCAGCGACACCGGGCAGACCACCATCGACGATGCCGCCGGCACAAACGGCTACCTGGTCGATGACCAGGGCTACATCGAGTTTCCAGTGCTGGGCCGCCTGCATGTGGCCGGCCTGACCATGCCCCAGGCATCGGCCTACATCAAAGGGCTGCTGGTTGAAGGGCATCACCTGCCCGATGCCATCGTCGAGACCACCATCAGCAACTTCACCATCTACGGCCTGGGAGCACTCAGCCCCGGCAAACTGGTGGTGAAGGATGCCCACATCAATATCCTGCAGGCCATAGCACAGATGGGCGACCTCCAGGCCCGCGCCGACATCAAGCGCGTGCGCGTGCTGCGCGAGGACGACGGCCAGCGCATGGAGTTTGACATAGACCTGCGCAGCAAGGACCTGTACGAGTCGCCCGCCTTCTTCCTGCAGCAAAACGACATGGTCTATGCCGAGCCCAAGCGCCGCAACAACGAGAACATCAACAAGGGCGCCACCCTCATCTCGGCACTGGCCGTGCTGGCATCGCTGGCCTACAGCATCACTTACATTTTCCGATAGGAACATAAGCTTTAGTTCTTAGACTCTTTCCTGAAACAAAAAACATGCCCTCACAGAATAATCAGAACAATCAGGATTTCAACGTAATGGACATCCTGCGCTACCTGCTGGCCAACTGGAAGTGGTACGTGCTCTCACTGGCCGTGTGCCTGGCCCTGGCCTACAACCGCTACATCCGTTCGCCACGCACCTACTACAGCAGTATCGACGTGCTCATCAACGACCCCTCGGCCAGCGACGGCGTGGTGGGTCTGGGGCGCTACAGCCAGGTGTTCAACGCCGTGAACATAGCCAACGAGCAGCACATGCTGCACTCCAAGGAACTGCTGGAGAAGATGGTGCACGACACGCACACCGACATGCGCTACACCATCCGCATACAGCTGTATCAGGGCGACATGTACGGGCGCGAGCCCGTGAGCATCACCTTCCTGGACAGCACACAGGTGCAGAGTGCCAGCTTCACCATGCACATCAAGGACCGCCAGCACGCCGTGCTGACCGACTTCTGCGAGGACTGCCCCGCCATCAACGTGCCCTTCGGGAAGGTGGTGAACACACCCGCCGGACGCCTGCGCATGGAACTGACGCCAAAGTTTGACAAATCCTGGATTGACCTGGAGACACACGTCACGAAAATGCCGGTGCAGAGCGTGGTGCGCTACTACCACAACGCCATCGCCATACGCCAGGACGACGAGTCGGCATCCATCCTGCGACTGTCACTGCAGGACGACTCCTACCAGCGCGCACAGGCCGTGCTGCGAGGCCTGATTGAGGTGTACAACGCCGACGCACGCGCCAGCAAACAACAGATATCGGTCAAGACGGCCAACTTCATCAACGAGCGCATCGAGGTGATTGGCAAGGAGCTGGGAGGCGTGGCCGACGAGATTGCCAACTTCAAGCGCGACAACCGTCTGCTCAGCCCCGCCGATGCCGCTCAGCGCTACATGAACGAGATATACAACACCGAGGACCAGAACTACGACAAGGAGGTGCAGCTGCTCATGGCACGCGCCATGCGCGACTACCTGACCAACCCCAAGAACCAGGACGAGCTCATACCCGCCAGCGTGGGCCTGGAAGGCAGCGGGCTGGAGGAGCAGATTGCCAAGGTGAACACCCTGAAACAGGAAGCAGACCGCCTGGGCGGCAACAACAGCGAGGAGAACCCCGTGGTGCAGGAAATCAAGGCCAACATTCGCGCACAGCGCACGCTGCTGCTGTCCATGCTGGACAACTACATCGGCAACCTGCGCACCATGCAGCGCAACATCAGCAACCGCGGCCAGCGGGCCGACGACAAGATGGGGGCCATGCCGGCCAAGGAGAGCGAACTGCTGAACATAGAGCGCCAGCAGAAAATCAAGGACGCCCTGTACACCTTCCTGCTGAACAAACGCGAGGAGAACGCCATCTCCAAGGCCATGGTCACGGACAACGCGCGCATCATCGACTCGTCCGACGGCGACGAGCACCCCATCAGTCCCAGCCGCGCCAAGATCATGTTCCTGGGCCTGCTGGCGGGCCTGCTCATACCCTCGCTCATCCTGCTGGCACGCCTGTTCATGGACACCCGCGTGCGCTCCCGGCGCGACCTGGAGGGGGTGATCTCGGCCCCCTTCCTGGGCGAGGTGCCCTTCGAGAAAGGCATGACGGTGAAAGGGCTGTTCACGGCGAGGCACACCGCCCCCTCCGACCATGCCGGCCATGCCGATGCCTCCGACCATGCCGACCATAAGATCGTGACCGAGGCCATACGTGTGCTGCGCACCAACATCGCCTTCATGCACAAGCAGAAACAGGGCGCACAGGTCATCACACTCACCTCCTTCCACGAGCACTCCGGCAAGACGTTCATCACCGCACACCTGGCTTGCAGCCTGGCCGAGGCCGAACGCCGCGTGCTGGTGATCGACCTGGACATACGCAAGCGCTCGCTCACACTGCTGCAGGAAATACGCAACCGCCACGGGGCATCGGACTACCTGGCCGGCCAACTCACGGCCAACAGCATCATCGTGCGCGGCCAGGCAGGCCAGCCCGACTTCATCCCCGCGGGCCACGTGGCGCCCAACCCCTCCGAGCTGCTCATGCGCCCGCGCCTGGAGCAACTCATTGCCGAGCTGACGCCACTCTACGACTACATCCTCATCGACAACGTGCCGCTGGGCGGCATAGCCGATGCTAAGATTATCAACCGCGTGGCCGACATGACCATCTTCGTGATCCGCGTCGGCAACATCGACCGCCGTCAGCTGCCCGAGGTGGAGCGCCTCTACCAGGAAAAGACCCTCAACAACATGTCCATCGTGCTGAACGGCGCCAGCCTCAAACCGGCCTACGGCTATGGGTATGGATATGGCTACGGTTACGGGTACGGCTATGGCTACGGCTATGGCTATGGCTACGGCTACACCGACCAGAAAGACCACAAGAAAAACCGCCACCACAAGCATCGCTCATGGTGGCAGCGGGTGTGGCAGCGGGTGCACAAAGGGTGAAGTAACTTTTATTTTTCACTTTTCACTCTTCGTCCCCCACCGGGGGACCACAGGGGGCCTTACTTTTCACTCTTCGTCCCCCACCGGGGGACCACAGGGGGCCTTACTTTTCACTCTTCGTCCCCCACCGGGGGACCACAGGGGGCCTTATTTTTCACTTCCCTTCCAGCAGCCCCTCGGGCTCCAGGTCGAAGTAGTCCACCATGGCATCGAAGCAGGGGCACTGCTTGAGCCACTCGGCGGGGTCGATGCGTCCGTTGCCGTCCAGGTCGGGCGAGAGGTCGCGATGGCCCAGGATGATGGCCGACGGGAAGCGGTCGTGCAGGCGGCACAGCAGGGCATACATGCTCTGGTGCTGAGCGCGGGTGCGCGTGTCGCAGGCCTGTCCCTCGGCATCCAGGCCGCCCTCGTAGCACACGCCGATGCTGTGGTGGTTGTGCCCCTTGCAGTGGGCGCCGGGCTGCGAGAGCGGACGGCCGGTGTGTACCTGCCCGTCGCGCGTGATGTAGTAGTGATAGCCAATGTCCTTCCAGCCACGCTTCAGGTGATCCTGCCGGCACTGCCGGAAGGTGTAGCTCTGCGTGCTGCGCGTGGCTGAACAGTGCAGAATGATGAGGGTGATGGTACGCATGGGAGAGAGAGAGGCGGCCGTTGGCCGCAGTTGAAAGTTGAAAGTTGAAGGTTGAGAGTTGATAGTTGAAGGTTGAAAGTTGATAGTTGAAGGTTGAAAGTTGAAAGTTGAAAGTTGATAGTTGAAAGTTGAAAGTTGAAGGTTGAAAGTTGATAGTTGAAGGTTGAAAGTTTAAGGGGAGGGCTGCGCACGAAGTGTTTTTAGTCTGGAGTCTTTAAACTTTAAACCTTAAACCTTAAACTTCGCGCGCAGCGCGACTCTCCTTACATCATGCAGCTTTGAGCGGTGATGCTGGTGATGAGTGCCGTAACGACGGTGACGATGATGTCCCAGATGCGGCGGATGGTGCGTTTGGTTGATTCTTTCATAGGGCTTTGGGTTAAAGGGTTATACTTATTAGTTCTGTTTCATTTCACGCCCCGAGCTCGAACGAGCGCCCCCCCTCCGGGGGGCTACGGGGGGCCTCTCCTTACGGCTCCTGCTGATCTCCTTCGCCTCCCTGGTCGCCCAGAGCGGCCAGTTTGGCAGCCTGTGCGGCAGCCTCGTCGGCCTTGGCTTTGGCCTGAGTGGCGCGGGTGCTGGTGCGTTCAAACTGAGCATCGCGCAGCAGGTTGTCGAAGTCGGAGCCCAGCTGGAAATTCACGCGCATGGCGGTGATGTCGGCGGCGGTGAAATCCTCCACCTTGGCCTGGCCCTTGGTGGAGATGGTAGGCTCGAACGAGCCTATGTCGGCCAGCTGGATCTTGTAGCCCTGCAGCACCAGCTCGCGCATGCAGGCGCCCAGATCGGAGAGCACGCCCACGATGGTGCCCTTGCTGAACACGGTGTTGTGCTCGGCCATGTGCCCGGCCAGCTCGTCGATGCTCACCACGCCGGTGAGCTGCAGGTTGCCGTAGGCCTTGGTGGTGCCCTTTACGGGGTTCTTGAGCAGACTGACACTGTACTGAATTTTCTTCATGGTTTAGCGGGCCTCCCTTGGACGGGAAGAGGGGGGGGAAGTGAAAAGTGAAAGAGTGAAAAGTGAACAATAAAAGTTTCTGTTTCCACTCGTGCCTCGCGGGCCATCGCGCTTCGAGGCCATTGTGCCGAGCGGTTGCCCGCTCGGTAAGCACGCAAGGCCCCCGTTGCTTGGCCAGCAGGAGTTCCACTCGCGCTTCGAGGCCATTGTGCCGAGCGGTTGCCCGCTCGGTAAGCACGCAAGGCCACCGTTGCTTGGCCGCAGGGGCACTTCGCTGTGCGAAGCACGTTCGGCTCCACGTTTCTCCTTCTGCTCTTCCCGGACGCGTTGCGGAGGCTTGGCGTCTGGGTTAATGATAGGTTGACTGGTGTGTGTGTAAGAGCGCTCTGCCAAGTGGGGCGACGTGCCGGAAGTCCTTGCACTTAGGCGCCTAAGTCCATGCACTTGCGCGCATAAGTCCATGCACTTGTGGCCGGTGGTGCAGGCCCGCAGTGTCCCGTTGGCGAGTGCAAAGATACGACAGCCGCAGCCGCCCAGTGTGGGCAGCCACAGGTTGCGGCAGGCAACCGCCGCATTGCATGTGATTCGGTGTGAAACAGGGGTGGAAAAAGTAGGAATTACGGCCGTTTTTGCGTAACTTTGCACCAGAAACCAGCAAAGATTATAACCCCCGAAAACGGCTGCTGCCCCAGGGCCGGACGCCCGCCGGCAGCACTACTGCAACCATGAACAAAACAGAAAAGCCACAAAACTGGACCATCAGGCCCATGAGCAAGTCGGAGTTGGCCATGGCCTATGCTCCCAACCTGACAGTGCAGGGGGCGGTGAACCGCCTGATGGACTGGATCCGCCGCAACTCCGAACTGACCGATGCCCTGTACCGCACCGGCTACCGCAAGCAGCAGAAGATGCTGACCTCGCTGCAGGTGCGCACCATTTGCAGCTATCTGGGCGAGCCGTGAGCTGCCGGGGGCCGGCAAGCCCCGCACCCATCGGCCCCAAGCACCAACCTGCAGCACACCTCCCCCCTACATTTGCGCCACCCGCGCCACCCGCGCCATGCAACTCTGTAAACCCTTACGCGCGCGCAGGAACTTTTTTTAAAAGTTGAAAATGCACGACGGCGGAAAAAATAAAAGTCTTGGAAACTGGGTGGCGCGGGTGGCGCGGGTGGCGCACTTCACTGGTCCGGTTCCGTCTGTCCGGGCTGTTCGGGGTGCTCCAGAGGCTGTTGTGCAGCGGCCTTCATGGCGTCCAGTCGGCGCTGCGCGTTGATGGCTTCGGCGCTCTTTTCCAGCACGATGTATCCACGCTTGCCGTTTCGGCCCGCCCTGGCCCTCACATATTTCATGCGCTTGAGCAGGGCGCCCAGTTGACTCAAGTTCATGGGTCTGCGCAGGTTGCCATAGAGCGTCAGCTTGGCACTAATCTCGGCTCCCGTGAGAAACACGGCGCCGTTGGTGCCAACCTGGCATGGCTCAAAATACACGGGCAGCAACTGCTCCTCGCTGCTCTGCACGGCGAAGGTCTCCACGTGCGATGCCACGGCGCCGATATCGTCCAGCGAGAACCAGTAGTTGAAGCCCTGCCCGACCAGCGCCCATGCCTGCGCGTACATGCCCTCGTAGGGCAGGGGGTGGTCGAAGGGCGACTCGATGGCCTGCACGTGGAAGGGCAGCCAGCGGCGGTTGCCGGTGGTGTCGGTGAGGAACTGCTCCTTGTTGCCCGAGGCCACATACGATGCCACACGCAGGCGCCGCTCCTTGGCCTGGGCATAGGCTGCACGCACGTTGATGTCCGACGCGGTGATGAGCGACTTCAGCGCATTCAGTTCCGACTCCGACATGCGGTCTATCTCGTCCATGTTGATGAGCCCGAACTCGGTGGCGCGCAGCTGTTCGTCCTTGTCCAGGGCCCGGGCCCCGCTCTGCCGGCAGCGGTAGGCCGCCAGCTGCGGCGGCATGAGTGCATCGAGCCACGTGGTCTTGTAGATGCCCTGCTGGCCGATGAGCACCAACACCTGGTGGTTCACCACCTCGTCCTGCATCCACGAGGCCACCATGGCACAGAACCACTTGCGGAAACAGTTCTGCCACAGCGGCTGGGTGGTGGTGGTGACCATGGCCGCTGCCTGGCCGATGTAGTCGGTGGTGCCATCCCACGCGGGCAGGTGTTCGATATAATAGCGCAGGGGGTTTATCTCGGCCACGACACTCGAGTTGAGCACGTGGCGGAAGTCCTGATAGTGCAGGTTCTGGGTCAGCGTGCTGCAGCACTCGATAAAGAGGTCGTTCACGTCACGCTCGGTCAGCTCCTGCCACACCGGCGCCGACGGCTGTTCGGTGCCGAGCATCTGTATCTTGCGCGAGAGCCGGTCGTAGCGCAGCTGGCGCTGTGCCAGGAATTGGGCCATCTGCTCCACGCGGGTGGCCACGTCGGCCTCCTGGCTGCGGTCCTGCCGCCTGGCAGCAGCGCGCAGTCCGTGCTCGTCGGTGCGCTGGTAGCAGGCAGTGATGACCTGCTGGGTGTCAGCGTAGTCGGCAAACTGTGCTTCGGCCCACTGCAGCGCCGCCTGCAGGTGGAAGCCCATCTGGTTGAGGCGGTAGCCCACACGCATGACATAGTCGTTGTGGCTGCCGGGTGCATACACGGCGCCCTGTGCCAGCACCTCGGGCTGTATGGTTTGCTCATAGGCGCGGCGTATGCGTGCCAGCTCGCGCTGGCGCCGCTGCTTTGCGTTGCGTGCGCCCTGCTGTGCCTGCCATGCGGCCTCAATCTCGGCCTGTGTGAAGGGCGTGGCCTGGGGGTTGCAGAACACCAGCGCATCGTGTGCCAGGCCGGATAGCCGGCCCACATTCTTGCACTGGCGGTCGGTGGGCAGCTGTAGCAGCCGCTCGTAGTAGTCGTTGCCTGCGGCAAAGGCTTTGGGGTACCACTGCTTTTGCCTGTCCAGGGGGTAGGAGGCATCCAGCTCATAGCCGAAAATGATGCGCAGCCCATGGCCGCTGACGGTGCGGTAGCACAGCAGCGTGTGCGGGTCGGCACAGGCCCGCTGGCGCACGTCTTCGAGGTGGGCCTCCACGTGGTCCACATCCACCATGGACAGGCCCGTCAGCGCCACGATATCGGCCAGTCGCTTGCCGCCGCTGAAGCGTGCGGCCACGCCGAAGAGGGTGCTGGCCCGCTTCAGTTCCTTGCGGCCCGAGGCCCGGTAGGCCTCGGTAACCTTGCGCACATCGGCATCCTCGCGGATCAGCGCCGCCACAGCACCGAGGGTGCTGGGCTTAGGCTGCCGCGAGGAATAGGTGGGGAATAGCGACAGCTCCGTGAGGAGCATGTCGGCGTGTGTTTTTTCCATGTCGATTCAATTAAAATAAACTCTTATACCAAACTTAATCTACTTGCTACTGAAGCACGCCACGCGCGAACCGGCATCATGGTGCCGGAACGGTGTGAAGTAAAAAAGTGCAGCCCGCGCTCGGACTTGCCAACAAAAATACGGATTTTTCCGTTATATTGCATGTATGCGTTTCCACCCTGTGGAAAAGTCCGACGCAAAATTAACACTTTTAAGCTTACTTCACACATGAAGCAGAAACCTATCAGCGTGTACCACGACCGCTACGTGGAATTTGGCGTGTTCATCGCCGTGGTGTGCAAACAGCACCACATCATAACCCGACAACTGCAAGAGCTCACTGGCCTACACCCGCGCCACCTGAGCTCTGCAAAAAAAAGGTGGAAACTACAACCTGGACCACCTGAACCGCCTGCTCGGCGCCCTGTACACCCAACTGCCGCCCGAACGCGCGGCACAGCTGCACCAGGCGGCCACCCGGCTGCTGATTGCGCCGCCAGGGAAATAACCAAAAATGAGTCGCACTTACTATATATGCTGGTACATCGCCGACGAGGACGGCGATACATTCAGGGGCAACGTGACCGGTGTGCTGAAAATGAAGTATGTCATCGGCCAGATGCAAGCCAGCGGCGTGTCGCCCTATGTGGTGTCGCTGGCCCAACCGGCCCGGAAGGGTTTCTTCCGCTCGCGGCGGAAGCACCTTCCGGGTGGCCACGTGCCACTGCTGTATCTGGCAGGATTCAAGGGCTGGGGGCGGCTGGGCCGCATCATAAACAACGGCCTGAAGCTGGCCGAGCTGTTCTGCCTGCTGGTGTTCGGCGCCAAGAAAAGCGACACGGTCGTGCTCTACCACAACTACCCCCAGACACGCTTCGTGGCAGCCATCAAGCGATGGATCCGCGCCAATGTCATCGTCGAGGTAGAGGAACTCTACGGCTACTCTCCCACTGCCGACAGGCCTTGGGTGGGGAAGGAAATCAGAGCCGTGAGGCGCATGGATGCCTTCATCTGCGTGAATGAGGGGATGCCGAAACTGTTGGGCCTGCAGGAAGGAAGCTATGTGGTGAGCTATGGGGCGGGAGTGATTCCGCCGAGGACCGTAGCACGGCGAACCGACGGGAAGATACATGTAGTTTATGCCGGCACCATCGAGGCCTACAAGCAGGGCGCCTCCACTGCCGCCGAAGCGGCCAGATACCTGGCCGACAACTACGTGATGCACATCATCGGCTTTGGCGAGGCGGCACAGATCGGGCTGCTCAAGCAAAAAATAGACGAGGTAAACACATCGCTGAACCGCCAAGCCGTTTGCTATGACGGACGCTTGAGCGGGGAGGAATTGGATGCCTACCTCTTCGGCTGCCACATCGGGCTCAGCTCCAATGTGATGCGGCCTCATTTTGCCAACAATTCATTCCCATCGAAGGTGGTCACCTATATGTGCCACGACCTCTCGGTAGTGCTGGGCTACGCCGAAGCATTCTATGACGTGCCCATGTCGGAAGGGTGGACGTTCTACCATGAGTTCATGCCCAAGCAAATCGCCGCTGCCATCATGTCGGCACCCGTGGTGCCCGAAGGGTACTACCATGACCGGATCCACGCGATGAACCAAGCCCTGCGACAATTCCTCCAGAGGCAGGTGGCAAAGCACAGCGACGGGTGCTCATGCTGATTGCGGACAGGCTCGTGGAGACACCCGCTAATCAGCTCACACACGCATAATGCTTTTCGAAAGAATAGGATTTACGGGCCTGCACAAAATGCCAAACGAGCTCAGCGCGAAGCTACATGGGATCTATCAAGGAAAAGAAGTTATAGACACTATTTACGCTGGAACATCACCGATGAGGATTGAACGTCAGACGGTTCATTCATGGTGCCAGCTTTATCTTATCTATTTATGACAATACTTAGTTAATTATGCATTTAATTGTTTGAATATAAATGAAAGAACTCTTTGGCTGCGCGGCATAGCCGTTTGGCCGTATGTTGATTTTTTAACAAACTATTGTTATTATGAAACTTTCTCAAATATACACACGTAGATGGTGTACTGGACAAAATTACGCACAGCCTATTATATATGAATGGGAAGACGCAATTTCTAAGGTAATGAATATACCTGTAATCAGTTATCCTTCTATTTATAGAATGGTAAATCGTTACCATCTTCACACTCAGCTAGCTGGACCATATAAAAACACATTTAGATTCGTCACTAATGCAAGAGATTTTGACGAACCAATGAATAACAAGAATATCATTCCTTGTATTATTGATTTCTTTGAAACAGAGAACCAATTACAAGAGTTTTATTTTAAACACTCTAATAATAAAATCGTTCTCGTTTCCAGTCCTTTTGATTATTATTATTTGCAAGAAAAGAAATGTCCTTTAAAGACTGCACTCTTCCCCTATTCTCTTTCTGATAAATATGATATCTCTGGCAAAAAGTTTGAAAAAAAATATGATATTGTACTCACAGGAAGACAAGATCCGCTTTTGTATTCTTTTTTTAAAGAATATGTAAAAAAACATCCTGACGTATCTTACGTAAAACGAGGACAAGAATTAGAGAATGACACAAACAAGACAAAAGACTATTATCTAAATGGTAAATATTGTATAGGCCCAATCGAAACAAGAGAGGACTTTATTACATTACAGTCTCAAGGAAAGGTTACTCTTTATGGAGTTCAAGGATATTTACCAGGATTCACAAATGGTTTCTTTCACATGACTCCTCATTTTTTAGAAATCATCGCCTGTGGCTGTCATGTCATTGCACGTTATCCCATTGATTCAAGCGGTATAGATGCTCAGTTCTATGAATTCAACAAATTTTCTCCTTCTGTTAACACCTATGATGAGTTTGAATTTGCGATGGACACAGCTTTAAGATCGGAAGTTGACTTGGAGCTATATTCATCATATCTAAAAAAACACTACACGTCTGTAAGAGCAAAGGAACTTGAAGAGTTATTATCTGCTATATAAGTCATTGTATGAAAAAATACATCGTAATAGGAGCTGGAATATCTGGCTTGGCAACTGCACAGATGCTACAAGGGAAAGGGCATGAAGTCGTTGTCTATGAACGTGATGACCGCCCAGGCGGGCTGATAAAATGTGACATTGTAGAAGGAAGCCTCTTCCATCGAACAGGAGGGCATGTCTTCAACACGAAGCGAGAGGATGTAATGGGCTGGTTCTGGAAACATTTCGACAAAGAAAAAGAATTCACTAAAGCTTTTCGCAATTCAGTCGTATGCGTTAATGACGAATTAACGGTTCCCTATCCCATTGAGAATCACGTATATTGTTTCAATGCAGATATTCAAAAAGCTGTTATCGAAGATTGGTTGAAGATAGCCCAGATGCAGGCTGAACCTCATAACTTTGAGGAATTCTTAAAACACCAGTTCGGGGACACCCTTTATCATCTTTATTTTCAGTCATATAACTATAAAGTGTGGAGACAGGACTTGACGAATGTGCCCCTGTCATGGCTTGAAGGGAAATTACCAATGCCAACTGTTGAAGAGATGATTTATAACAACATGAACCATGTTGAAGAACGTCAGTTTGTTCATTCTTCGTTCTTCTATCCAATACAAGGAGGGTCTCAATTCTTGGCAGACAGGCTTTCAAACAATCTCAATATAAAATACAACACACCTGTCTTGGGTATAAAAAAATCTAATAAGAAACTCATCGTCAACGACGAGGAATGCGATGGGATTGTTTATTGTGGGAATCTCAAAATGTTGCCTATGATGATGCAGATGGATTCTTTTGTGCATGATATAGAAATGCTCAAGGCACATGGAACGACTTCTGTATTCTGTGAGATAGACCAAAATCCATATAGTTGGGTGTATATGCCTAATAGGGCTCACGAAGCTCACCGCGTCATTTGTACCGGTAATTTTTCGAGGAATAATAATGCTGATGGTAAGATGACAGCCACTGTGGAGTTCACGGACTATATCTCAAGGGATGATATTATAGATAACCTCCGTCGCCTGCCTTTCCATCCCCGATATATAACACACAATTATGAGGAATACACCTACCCAATACAAGACAAGCACACTCGCGAACTAGTTTCAGCCCTGAAACATGAGCTATCAAAGGATTCCATTTATCTTGTGGGCCGTTTTGCAGAGTGGGAGTACTGCAATATGGATGTCGCCATAGGAGCCGCCATGGATTTGGTAAATCATCTTTAAAGAGGAGTTTCTTTTAAATGTCACAAGTCTTTCGTGGCTTTGCCTGGAGTTCTATTGAGCGTTTTTCAGTTCAAGGAATAAGTTTTCTGCTGAGCATTATCATTGCCCGTATTGTATCGCCAAGTGCGTATGGGCTGATAGTAATGGTGCAGGTTTTCCTTTCCTTCTCACAATTGCTTATTGACGGCGGTTTTGCCAACGCACTGATTCAGAAAAAGGACAGAGACGAAACCGATTACTGCACAGTATTCCTTACCAATCTGGGGGTCGCAGTATGTCTATACTTACTGCTTTTCGTCTCGGCACCTGTCATCGCTGAGTTCTATAATGAGCCCCAGTTAACATCTATCACAAGGGTTGTTTCTCTGAATTTGATTTTGTCGAGTCTGACAATTGTACAGAAAACACGATTGACCATTCATTTGGATTTCAAGACTCAGACAAAAGTCGGACTGATTGCTGTCATTATCAGTGGAACTGTCGGCGTCGTATGTGCATATAGTGGTCTTGAGGTATGGGCTCTGGTCCTACAAAGCCTGATTAACCAATTCGTCATATCCTTCGCCTTGATGTATTTCTCCCGTTGGATCCCGAAACTGCAATTCTCCGTTCATTCATTTAAAAGGCTCTTTAGCTTTGGCTCAAAATTGTTGCTCTCTAACATATTGACCAGTATCTATATCAATATTATCAATTTAGTTATCGGTAAAAAGTACACTTCAGCAGATCTGGCATTTTATAACCGCGGTTTCACTTTAAGCCTGTTTCCCGCATCGAACCTCTCTGATGCGCTAAACCGGGTTATTTTCCCCGTCCTTACCCAGGTTCAAGATGATTTGATTACTTTGAGACGAGAGTATATCAAGTATCTGCATCTAACACATTATATCATACTTCCATTGATGGGCTTATTGCTTGTGTTGGCAGAACCGTTGATTGAAACAATATTGACACCTAAATGGCTGGACACAGTTCCATATCTTCAAATATTTTGCCTGAACTTCATGTTATATCCCATACAGCAGCAGGCTGGCAATCCTGTCGCTGCACTCGGACATTCGGGAATACTGCTCAAAGCACAACTCCTTAAACGGATTGTTACGTTTGGAATACTCATATTCACACTTACAATCAGTATTCCTGCAGTATGTTGGGGCATTTTGTCAAGTTCCATATTCGAGGCGCTGGTGAATGTGCTCATTTGCAGGAAAGAAATCGGCGTCGGAATAAGGGCTCACTTAAGGTCCCAGGCAGATGTCATCCTAACGGTTGCTGTGGTTTGCTTTACCGTGTATTTCCTGACATCATTTATTTCAAATGCATTTATGCAGTTGTTAATAGGTGGAACACTGGGTCTCGTGCTATATTTTCTGGCAACATGGGTGTTTAACTTTCGCGAAAAAGAATATCTGGCTAACGCATTCATATTTGTTAAATCAAAGTGCGGCAAAAAGATAAAGTCATGAGAAAGAAATTGGCAATCATTGGCGCAAGCTACCTACAAATGCCTCTTGTTAAGAAAGCGAAGGAAATGGGAGTGGAGAGTATTTGCTTTGCATGGGAAGAAGGAGCTGTGTGCAAAGATGTCTGCGACCGATTCTATCCCGTTTCCACAGTTGATAAGGAAGAGGTGCTAAGGATTTGCCGTGAGATTGAAATTGACGGCATCACGACCATTGCATCTGACGTGGCGGTGCTGACTGTGAATTATGTAGCGGAGAAAATGGGATTGATTGGTAATCCCGACAAGTACTCGGGTTTTGCAACCAACAAATACCTGATGCGGCAGTGCTTTACGGAACACAAAGTGCCTTCGCCCAAATTCTGTTTAACGGAGGGCGATATCCCAGAGACTGTTCATTCCTTCCACTTTCCGGTTATAGTTAAACCCACCGACCGCTCAGGTAGCCGCGGGGTAAAAAAGGTTGATGATGCAAATGAACTTCAAGCAGCCATTGAACGCGCTTGTAAGGAATCCTTCCAGAAGAGAGCAGTGATAGAAGAGTTCGTTGAAGGCCGTGAAATCAGCGTAGAATCCATATCCTTTGAAGGCCGTCATTATGTCCTTCAAATGACGGATAAGATAACTACCGGTTCACCATTTTTTGTGGAGCTGGAGCATCATCAACCCTCAACACTCCCTAATGAAATCAAGCAACGAGTGAAGGATATTGTCCTTCAAGCCCTCCATGCGCTCCATATACAGTTTGGTGCGTCCCATGCAGAGCTGAAGATTACGAAGGACGGGGATATTCGTGTGATAGAGATTGGTGCCCGAATGGGTGGTGATTTCATAGGATCTGATTTGGTACGCCTGTCCACTGGTTATGATTTCCTTAAGGGAGTTATAGAGGTGGCACTAGGCTCCTTTGAAGAGCCAGAGCTCAAAAGCAATCACTATTCTGGAGTTTATTTCCTATGCAAGGAAACGGAGCATCTGAAACCCATTATTGAGAATTATAAGAAATACCCAGAAATCGTTGAGGCTGAGATAACGGATTCTGTGTTACGAAATATCAAGTGCAGTGCTGATAGAAGTGGATATTTAATATATAAGGCAGATTGTAAAAAGGTATTCTAACATGTACAGCTTAAAAAAACGAACTTACTTGATAACGGGGGCTAACTCCGGAATTGGGCGATGTGTTTCAGAGGCTTTGATGAACGAGGGAGCAAAACTATTTATGGTAGATAGAGATGTAGATTGTTTGGAAAGTCTCCATAAAAGATTTGCGGAATCTGCTTTCATGCAATTTGATCTGAATCATCCTGACAAAGTTGAAGCAATCTTCAAGAAAGCAAAGAGCCAAGGATTTGTTTTTGACGGGATGGTTTATTGCGCAGGCATCAGCCCCTTAATGACATTAAAAGAGCTGGACATTAACCTGCTACAAGCCACATTCAACATTAATGTCCTTTCGTTTGTCACGATGATAAAATTCTTCATGGATGAACAATACGCCAATGCCAATAGTAGTATTGTGGGTCTCTCGTCCAATGCTTCAGTGCTCGGTGGAAACCGACAATATGCTTATAGTGCGTCAAAATCAGCGATGAACCTCGTAGTGAAGAGCTGTGTAAAAGAACTGTCGCTGCGTAAGACCAGGATAAATGCCATCATGCCATCGACAACAAATACTGAAATGGTCGCCAAATTACGGAAGCAAAGCGATGCTATAGATGCCAATGTCAAATATAAGATGCCCTTCGGAATTTTGAACCCTCAAGACATCGCAAATGCAATCATGTATCTTCTATCAGATGATAGTTCTGCTATAAGCGGTATTCTATTACCTGTAAATAATGGAGAAGTGTACTAATAAACATGTTATTTGTAGAGCTAACATGAAGTTGTCTGATTTCATAGCAGGAAGATTAAGGGAAGAAACTGATGTTATCTTTGGATTTCAGGGCAGCTCGATTTCACACCTGATTGATTCGATTTGTAGCGCTGGAATCAAGTATGTACAGAACTACCACGAACAGGCTTCTGCTTTTGCTGCCTGCGGTTATGCGGAAACGAATGATCAATTAGGGGTTGCCGTCTCTTGTAGTGGCCCAGGTGCAACAAACCTGATAACTGGGATTGCTAACGCTTTTTATGATTCCCTGCCTTGCCTGTTCATTTCCGGTCAAGTTAGCACTCATGAGATGAAAAATAACGCTTCACGACAAAATGGTTTTCAAGAAACAAAGATATTAGATATTATAAGGCCAATAACAAAATATTGTGTTGAGATCATTGATCCTTCAACAATAAAGTATGAGTTAGAAAAGTGTATTGCAATAGCGAAGTCTGGCCGACCTGGACCGACATTCCTCTCTCTTCCTCACGATATTCAATCGGCACAGATAGACGTAGATAAACTGGAGAGCTACGAAAATGAAAGAATAGGATATGAGTGGAACGAGATAGACGCAATAGCAAACTTGATACGCAAGGCTAAAAAACCTTTGTTTATCATAGGGGGAGGGGCTCATGGAATAAAGAACAATCAGGAATTCCAGAAGTTCTGTGCTAAATATAGAATCCCGTATGTGGCTTCTCTGAGGGGGCTGAACAATGTTCCCTTTGATTCTGAATATGTGGGGTTCATTGGAGTGTATGGCAATCGGGAAGCAAATTTAGCAGTATATAAGTCTGACCTGCTCATTGTATTAGGCTCGAGGCTGGACAGTCGTCAAACAGGCAGTGTAATAGCCAACTTTGCTCCCGAAGCAACCATCGTACAAGTGGACATTGATGCCAAGGAAATAAACCGGGACATTCAAGCCGATTACGCACTACAAGGTGATTGCATTCAATTTATCCAGCAATTATATCAGGCTACTCTGAATGATTTCGATAAGTCCTTCTCTGAATGGCATCAAAGTATTCGCCTTATTAAAGACGCATCCGTCGAGCGGTATGATAGAGAAGGAGTGAATCCGATGGAATTTGTCAGACATCTTCATCAGGTCTTTTCGGAACATGAGGTCATCGTCTCTACAGATGTCGGGCAAAACCAGATGTGGGTCGCTCAAGCCGTCCGAATGAAGGGTGCCTCTTCTTTCTTAACTTCAGGTGGACATGGTAGCATGGGGTATTCTCTGCCGGCTATTATTGGCGGTTATTATGCCTCACATGGGAGAAAGCACTTGATTTCCTACATGGGCGACGGTGGCTTCCAGATGAATCTCCAAGAGTTGGAGACACTTAAACGCGAGAATATCCCGGCAACGATAGTGGTCTTTGTAAACAATTCGTTGGGTCTCATCAGGGACTATCAGGAAAAGGCTTTGGGAAACAGGGTCAATGGGTCCGTGTGGGGATTTTCAGTTCCAGATCTTAAAGCATTGGCCGAATGCTATGACTTAGATTATATTGAAGTTTCTAATCAGGATTTCTCTCAAGTAAATGATGAATCCTTATTCAACAAACGGGTTCTGATAAAAGTAAACGTTTCAGGAACATCAATCATAAGCCCAGAGTTAGCTTATCAAAAACCTATATATGATCAAAGGCCTCATATTGATTTGAGTTTCTTGAATGAAATATAAGTTATCAATGAAACAGATAAATGTTTTAGTAACAGGAGTCGGAGCCATCATTGGCTATGGCATCATTAAGTCATTGCGAAGTCAACAAGAACATGCCGTAAGAATTGTTGGTATGGACATATATGACGATGCCTATGGTCAATTCCTATGCGACAAGTTCTATGTTGCAGAAAGAGCCGATTCTCCCAAATACCTTGATTACATCAATGGTGTCATTGACAAGGAGAGCATTGACCTGATTATGCCCGGCATAGAACAAGATATGTATCGCCTTCATGAGCTGGGTGATAAAGTGAATACGAAGGTGGTGTTGAATAATGACCTCTTGATTCATCTTTCAAAGGACAAATTGGAAACATTCAGATTCTTTAAAGAAAAAGGAATAAATGTCATTCCTACGTTGTTTGAAGAACCGTATGAAGAATGCGTAGCTCAGTTAGGCATCCCTTTCCTGCTGAAACCCAGGTCTTCGTATGCTTCAAAAGGTATCCATCAAATATCCTCGGAAGAAGAGTTCAAATTTTACAATAAATGCCCCAAGGACAATATATGTCAGCGAATCATCGGAACAGATGCTTCTGAATATACAATAGCGGTTTTCGGGAAAGGAGATGGAACCTATGCTGATTTCATCATACTTAAACGGAAGTTGGCTCAGACTGGCGCAACAGACAAGTCGATGACGATTGGTTTTGATAAGGCACTGATGGACTATGTGGACAAAATATGTGAGATAACAAAACCTTTTGGCCCCACAAATATCCAACTTAGGAAAGATGGGGATGAGGTCTTCCTTCTGGAGATTAATCCAAGAGTATCAAGCGCATGTTCTATACGAACTTATATGGGGTATAATGAGCCCTTAAAATGCATAGAGCTTTATTTATTTGGCAGGCATTTGGAACCGGAAGAGAAAAAGGAAATACACGCCGTAAGGTTTATCGACGATTTCTTCTATGCATAGACTTGCTGTACTCTCTGACATTCATGGCAACTATCCGGCATTGAAGGCTGTCATAGATGATATTGACGGCAACAATGTTGATGAGATTATTTGTCTGGGCGACATGGTTGGTTACTATTGTCAGGTAAATGAATGCATTGACCTGATGAGGAAAAGAAATATTCATTGTCTGTTAGGGAATCATGACTATTACATGATCAGCAGTACGTGCTGTGAATCTAAGACCGTCAACATGTGCATAGATTACCAACGGACAATCATCAGCGAAGAGAATTACAATTGGCTGAGGACATTAAAGCCATATTACGATACAAATGAGATTTCCTGTCGCCACGGTGGCTGGAATGATGCATTAGAAGAAAGAATCACACTCTTTGATTTCTCAAGGATTAGTGATTACACTCAAGAATTGTTCTTTTCAGGACATACTCACAGGCAAGGAATGCAAGTTGATGAAAGAACCAAGAAGGTTTATTGCAATCCCGGATCTGTTGGGCAGCCCAGAGATAATGATCCGAGGTCTGCTTATTTGATTGTTCATCCTGACAGGAGGATAGAATTGAAAAGAGTCGCATATAATATTGATGAGATAGTCAACAAAATGAAAGATGCCAATCAGGGAGATTGGATATGGAAGGGCCTGTACACAGGCGAGAAAGTAGGTGGAAATAGCCAATAACCAGATATGAATAACATCCCTTTTAATAAACCCTATTTGACGGGCAAAGAGGCCCATTATATGTATCAGGCAGTTTACACCGGCAAGCTGTCCGGTAATGGTATGTTTACCAAGAAGTGTCAGAAGTTTTTTGAGGATAAGTATGGATACAAGAAAGCTATTATGACAACCTCTGGAACGGATGCTCTCGAAATGGCAGCCATTCTCTGCGATGTGAAGCCTGGTGACGAGGTCATTGTTCCAAGCTATACCTTTGTGTCAACTGCTTTGGCATTTGTGCGCCAGGGAGCCAGGATTATTTTTGCAGACAGTTGTGAACACAATCCGAATATCGATGCGGAAAAGATTGAAGCATTGATCACTCCAAAAACGAAAGTGATTGTCCCTGTTCATTATGCAGGTATCGCCTGCGATATGGATCGGATTATGGAGATTGCCAGTAAGCATCACATCTTAGTCGTGGAGGATGCAGCACAGGCTATAGATTCCTATTACAAAGGAAGACCTTTAGGAAGCATCGGACACCTTGGATGTTTCTCCTTCCATGAAACCAAAAATATTACTGCAGGCGGAGAAGGTGGCTTGTTGACGGTGAATGATGAACGTTTTATTCATAGGGCTGAAATCATCTGGGAAAAAGGTACTAACCGTGCTGAATTCTTCCGTGGAATGGTAAACAAATACGGCTGGGTGGATACAGGCTCTTCATTCCTCCCCTCTGAGATTAACAGTGCTTTCCTCTATGCGCAAATCGATAGTCTGGAGATGATTCAAGCACGTCGCAAGGCTATCAGCATAAAGTACAAAGAGGGGCTGAAGGAACTCGCGATGAGGGGATGTTTCAGTTTACCTGATTTGCCTGAGTATGCCACCAACAACGGACACATGTTTTATGTGGTGTGCCGTAGCCTGAATGAGCGTACTGCGCTTCTTGATTTCCTGAAAGAACAAGGGGTGGGGGCTGTGTTCCACTACTTGAGTCTCCATCTGAGCGAGTACTACAAGGAACATCATCAAGGTCCAATACCAGATCTGCCGAACTGCAACCGCTTTGCCGATTGCCTGGTACGTCTGCCTATGTATTTTGAGTTGAAAGATGAAGAAGTGGAGCTGATTATTGATCAGATCAAGCATTTTTACAATCTGTAAGAATTGGACAGGCATTTTAAATGATGAAAAAACCATCCATATTACTGATATCTTCTGCAGACCCACTGGTAGGCGCAGGAAGGGTTGCCTTGGACTATTACAAAGCCTTTCGCAAGAATGGCTTGAATATTGATTTCTTAACACTTTACCCCGTCTGTGGTTTTCCTGAAATAAGGTATGTAGATAAAAAACCACAAAAATGGAGAGAACGGATAAACAGAAGGATTTATAAGCTCACAGGGTGTAATAAAGAAAAAAACGGATTCCGTTTTTTTTATACCTACGAACAACTCCCTGAGGTGCCAGTGAATAAGGTTCTTAAAAGCGTTGGCAAGCATTATGACTTAATTTTAGTTATGTTTTGGCAAGGAATGCTCAGCTTTAAAACTATAAAGTATTTATATAAGCAGTTCCTATGTCAGATTCATTTTATGGGGGTTGATTATTCGCAGATGACCGGTGGTTGTCACTTTCCATGCGACTGTCTTAGATATCAAGTAGGGTGTGGAATGTGTCCAGGTGTCTATTCATCAACATTAAAAGATTTTACTTACTACAACATACGCTTTCGGCAGAAGGTTTATGACATGGCAAAGCCTGTTGTATATGGTAATCTATACATGAGAGAGCATTTCTATGCACAATCCTATCTTTTAAAAGATGCAAGGATCGAACCTAGTTATGATATCTATGATATGGATGAGTTTAAGCCCATGAATAGAAAAAAACTGAGAGAAAAATATGGTATTCCAGGCCACAAAGAATTTGTAGTTTTCTTTGGCTGCCAGAATTTGAATGATGAAAGAAAAGGTATGAGATATCTTATTGATAGTCTTAAGTTGTTGTGGATGAATCTAAAGACTCAAGAGCGCGAATCTTTACAACTTGTTGTAGCAGGTCACCAATTTGAATTGATTGCTGATTCTATACCTTTTGACACCATGAATTTGGGTTTTATAAGTATGTCACAAATGCCTGAAATCTATGCTATGGCAGACGTCTTTCTAAGTCCTTCAATCTATGATGCTGGTCCAATGATGGTGAATCAGTCATTAGCTTGCGGTACGCCAGTTGTGGCATTTGAAATGGGTGCTGCTCTTGAGTCCGTCAAAAATCAGCATACAGGGTATTGTGCAAAGCTGAAGGATTCTGCTGACTTCGCCAAAGGTATCTTGTTGATATTCAGACTCACAGAAAAAGGGAAAGAGAACATGAGAAAGAAATGTAGGGAGTACGCGATGAATCATTTTTCATACGAGGCACGTGTTCGCAATATTATTGACATCTTTGAGAAGTACAATGAAAAATAGCTCGTATGCTAATTATAATCGTTTGTTATGAATAACTATTCCGAGACAGATCTTGCACAATTGCATGAAGAACTTCGAACTATCTTGAAAGAAATAGTCAGAATATGCAGCGTGCTGAATATTAAGTGCTTTGTTACTGGAGGAACAGCTATCGGAGCCTATTACTTCCAAGGGTTTGTGAAATGGGATGATGATATAGATTTAGGCATGAAGAGAGATGATTACGAAAAGTTCATGAAGGAGGCTCCTTCCATCATTTCCAAGGGCTTTTTCATTCAATGCATAAAAACGGAACCGAATACTCCGTTTTATTTTATTAAGGTAAGAAAAGACCATACGCTATTTGTACAACAAGGGTTCCAAGATATTGAGATGCATCATGGGATATTTGTTGACATCTTCCCGTATGACAATATCCCGGATAACCCTGTGGCAGCTAAAGTGCACACACGATTGGTTCAGTACCTGCATGGTAGTTTCTTCAGGCGCCAACGGAAGCAAGCCATTGTGGAAAGCATGCAGTTCTTGCCCGGCTGGCTGGCAAAACACATGGCCACGATACGCTATGCGATGCTGAAAGCAATCCCCATAAAGTACTTATATTGGAGACTCAAGGCTGTATCATCTCTCTTTAATAAGAAGGACTGCAAATATGTGGATGTCATAGTCAGTTCTGTTGACAGGATGCCGGCTGACTCCATTAACCATTTGGCGCGTATCAAGTTTGAAGGTATTGATGTTTGGGCACCAAAGGATCTAAAAGGGTATCTGAAGAATCATTATCCGAAACTGAAATCTCCGGAAATGCTGGAATCACTTTGGGTTAATCACGCTCCTTATAAAATATCATTTAGTGAAAATAAAGAGACATGATAAGTTCGCTGATAGAAAAATATCATTACCTCCGAGAGATTATTTATAATAAGAAAATCTCCAAGAGACTCGGCACTGTTGGTGAAGGAAGTGTCATCGTACGCCCTTGTCTGTTACAAGGCGGTGCCCTCAAGGAAATACATATTGGTGAAAATACAAGGATTCAATCTCATTCTGTCCTCGAGTGTTGGGACAAGTTTGGGGATCAAGATTTTGCACCGGCAATAACGATCGGAAGTAATTGCAAAATCGGGGAGTACTCACACATCACCGCCTGTAACCGCATCACAATAGGAAATGGCATGCTGACGGGGCGGTTCATCCTTATCACAGATAACAGTCATGGTAGCCTTTGCTTGGACAACTCGAGTATACCGCCGATAAAGAGGCCACTGGTGTCGAAAGGGGAAATCGTCATCGGCAACAACGTTTGGCTGGGAGATAAAGTGACGATATGTGGTGGCGTACATATTGGCGACAATGTAATCATAGGCGCCAACTCAGTAGTCACCAGAGACATACCTGCCAATTCGATGGCAGCTGGAATCCCTGCAAGAGTTATTAAGCAAATATCCTTATAGCAATGAATGAATAACACGCATAATGCATGATTGCGGATGATCATCAAAACATCAGGGGGCTGTGTCTGCGGACACAGCCCCCTAATTGTATCTGTCTGGCGGCATTATACGATGCCCTGGGCCATGACCTGCCGCCACTGCATCCGCTTTGCCATGGGCCAGTGTCCGCATGGCAAAACAGTCACAGGACAAGCCACCCACGCCTCGTTCACAACACAGCAGTCCGCAACGCAACAGCCGGTAGCCCATCCCCTACCTTGGTCGCTCCGCCTGCCGGACGGTCGCCTCTTCCCCCTACATTTCGATTGCAAGCGGTGCGAAATGACCGTCAGCGCACGCTGAAACAAAAATCCCCCTGCAGCGCCTAAGAAGGGCACCGCAGGGGGATAGCGATAGAACAGCCAAGCACAATGAGGGCATCATCAACAAGAACGCCTTACAAGGACTTCAACGGTCAATTTATGAGCCTAAGTTTTTGCGGTGTCGCAGAATAGGTGTATTTTTGCGGGCGATATGAAACGAATGCCGATACTGCTGCTTGTGCTGCTTCTCTGCGCGTGCTACACGCCGCCGCACACTCGCTATGCCAGCATGGAGAACCTGCCGGAAGGGGTGCGCGACAGCCTTACCTTTGCCTACAGCCACCACTACTCCGTGGGCTATAACTTCGTGGTGCATGCCGACTCGCTGCTGCTGCTGGAGGAGCGGCCGCTGCACACCGCAGAAGGGGCTGTGGCAGCCAGCGACACGGCTTGGGTGCGCAGGCACGACCAAATCGTGGTGGCCGCCATCACAGTGATTCCGGAGGACAGCACCGACAGTGTGTGGGTGAAGGTGGCCCGCGACCAGCTGACCATGGGCTGGACGCACGAGAAGGATCTGCTGGCACAGGCCTCGCCCGACGACCCGATAAGCCAGTTCATACGTATCTTCTCCTCGCGCCACACCATCTGGTTCCTGGCGGTGATAGGGCTGGCCCTGCTGGTGTTCTTGATTCATGCCACGCGCCACATGCACTACCGCTGCCTGCTACACAACGACATCCCATCGGCCTACCCCACCCTGCTCACAGCGTGTCTGGCAGCGGCCACAGTGGTGTATGCCCACATACAGCGGCACGACCCGCAACTGTGGGTGCATTTCTACTTCCACCCCACGCTGAACCCTTTGGCACAGCCGCCGCTGCTGTGCATCTTCCTGAGTCTAGTGTGGCTGTTGCTGCTGCTGATGGTTGCTGCACTGCAAAACATCTTTCAGCTACAGCCGTTGCGCAGCGCAGTGCTATACCTGCTGTTCCTGCTGGGCATCAGCATGGCACTGTACATCGTGTTCAGCCTCATCCCATCCTCGGCCGTAGCGCTGCTGCTGTGCCTGGCCTACGGGGCCCTCACCATCGGCCACTACTGGGTACACGCCCGCGCCCAATACTTCTGCGGAAAGTGCGGCCTCAAGCTTCAGCACAAAGGCACGTGTCCCAGATGCGGGGCGGTGAATGAATGAAGCTGACCCGGCGACGGGGAGGCATGCGGGTGCCGCTAAGGGGACGAACGAAGCTGACCCGGCGACGGGGGAGGCTTGCAGGTGCCACCAAGGGGGCGAATGGAGCTGACCCGGCGGGGAACCGCCGGGCACAGTGGCCAGGCCATAATGCCGTTTTCTACTCTTTACTCTTTACTCTCTACTCTTTACTCTCTACTCTTTACTCCATGTCCTTCACCTCAGCTGCCTTCCTCCTGTTCCTGCCCGTGACATTCGCACTGTACTGGCTTTTGCGCCGGCATCTACGCTGGCAGAACGGGCTGTTGGTGGTGGCCAGTTATGTGTTCTACGGGTGGTGGGACTGGCGTTTCCTGCTGCTGATTCTGCTCACCACGGTGTGCAGCTATGCCAGCGGGTTGGCCATCGCACAGGCCGAGGGGCACGAACGACGCCGACGGCTGCTGGCGGCGGCCAACATCGTGCTGAACCTGGGCATACTGGGGGTGTTCAAGTACTTTAATTTCTTTGCCCAGAACCTGGAAGTGCTGTTCGGCATGGTGGGGTTGCAGGCCGATGTGCCCACGCTGCGGCTGATCCTGCCTGTGGGCATCTCCTTCTACACGTTCCAGGCACTGAGCTACACTATCGACGTGTATCGTCGCCAGCTGCCCGCCACACGCGATGCGCTGGCCTTTTTTGCCTACATCAGTTTCTTCCCGCAGCTGGTGGCGGGGCCCATTGAGCGTGCCACACAACTGCTGCCGCAGATGGCACGCGCACGCACCTTTAACTACGCCGAAGCGACCGACGGACTGCGGCAGATGCTGTGGGGATTCGTCAAGAAGATGGTGGTGGCCGACACCTGCGCCATGGCCGTGGATATGGTGTGGGCCGAGCCCGGACAGTACAGCAGCTTGGCTCTGGCCGTGGGGGCGGTGCTGTTCAGCATGCAAATATATGGCGACTTCTCGGGCTACTCGGACATTGCCGTGGGCTGTGCACGCCTGTTCGGCATCAGGCTGATGCAGAACTTCCACTACCCCTACCAAGCCACAAATGTGGCCGACTTCTGGCGGCGGTGGCACATATCGCTGATGACGTGGCTGCGCGACTACGTGTATATCCCCCTGGGAGGCAACCGCCACGGAGCGCGCCGCACGGCACTGAACACGGTGCTGGTGTTCCTGGTCAGCGGCCTGTGGCACGGCGCTGCATGGACGTTTGTGCTGTGGGGGCTGTACCACGCCCTGCTGATGGCTACACTGCGGCGCCGCACGCTGACCATGGCCGGCACGTTTGCGCTGGTAACATTGGGGTGGATGCTCTTCCGCGCCCCATCGGTGGCGGCCTTCGGGCAATACCTGACACAACTGTGCACGGCGGGCAACCTGCTGAACTGGCACACCCTGACGCTGGGGAAGACGGCCCTGCTGTGGAGCCTGCTGCTGCTGACGGCAGAGTGGCTGAACCGCCAACGGCCACATGCATTGGACCTGCCCAGCCACGGCCTGTTCGGCCACCGGCCGGTTCGCTGGGGCCTGTATTACCTGTTACTGGCATTGCTGCTGTTCTGCCACGGGCAGCAACAGGCCTTCATCTACTTCCAGTTCTGACGGCCTATGAGACATTTCCTGCAACAACTGCTACTGTTCCTGCTGCCCATTGCCATGCTGGCCGTGGCTGCCGAGTGCTACATGCGCTGCTGTGTGCCCAACAGCTACCGCATCAAGGCCGAACTGATGGAGCGGACAAAGGACAGCGTGGAAACCATCGTGCTGGGCAACAGCCACGCCTACTCGGGCATTAAACCCGACTTGCTGCCCGGCGTGGCGGTGAACATGGCCAACGTGTCGCAAGTGCTGGACACGGACCTCAGGCTGCTGCAGCGCTACGTCCCGCAGTGCCCGTGCCTGAAACAAGTCTATCTGGTGTGCGACAACTCCAACCTCTTCGACCTGCCCTTAGAGCAGACCGACGAGTGGTTCCGCTGCACCTACTACATGCTCTACATGGACGGGCTGGGCGGGCACAGCCGCTGGTCGCGCTACGGTCTGGAACTGGCACATTTCACGAGCTTCCGCGGAAAGCTCACCAAGTACTGGCATCTGCAGCGGCCGGACTGCGACCCGCTGGGGTGGGACACGGACAACTCGCTGCAGGCCAAGCGAGAGGCTGGCTGGGACAGCACACAGGTGGCCGATGCCCTGCGCCGTCACACTTGCAACGACTGGCAGCAGGCACGCCGAAACGCCCGGACGGTGATGGAGATGGCACGCTACTGCCAGACACGCGGCATCAGGCTGACGCTGCTATGCACGCCCGTGACACCGGCCTACGCCGCAGGGGTACCACCACGCCAGCTGGAGGCCATCCGGCGCGTACACAAGGAAGCGTGCCAAAAATACGGGGCCGAGAGCCTGGACCTGAGCCGCACCGAGGCCTTTGCCCCGGACGACTATTTCGACAGCGACCACCTGACCCACGAGGGGGCCGCCAAACTGACCCGGCTGCTGGCCCGGTCAGCGCACTGACACCTGCCTCCCTTTGTCTTCCCTCTGTGCCCTCTGCTTCCTACGCTGCGACGGTGTCGCAGCGAAGTTAACACAGCAACCGCCCCGATGCACCAATTGTGATGCATCGGGGCGGTTTTATGTTTAGGTGGGTTCTATAAATTAGCTTTGAATTGCTCTTAGGCTATTTCCGAACAGATTTTGTTTCAAGGCCACCGGGGCGTAGCGGGCTACGTCCCAAGGACTTGGAACAAAAGATGCCGGAAAGAGGCAAGAGCAAACAA
>JAFXQT010000072.1 GCA_017526905.1 Bacteroidaceae bacterium
CGTCATTCATCATTCATCATTCGTCATTCATCATTCGTCATTCACCATTCGTCATTCACCATGCCTCCATACTCACTTTTTAACGTAGGGCCCTTGCGCATTATTTGCACACCGGCAGCCACCAATGTAGTTTATGCCGGAATCGCTATGGATGTGGGCACACGCGACGAGTTGCCCACAGAAAGCGGCATGGCCCACTTGGTGGAACACATGACTTTCAAAGGCACACGCCAGCGCTCGTCGCTGCAGATACTGAACAGGATGGAGAGCGTGGGGGCAGACCTGAATGCCTTCACGGGCAAGGAGGAAACCATCTATTACTCCGTGTTCTTGAAGGAACATCTGGCACGTGCCATCGACCTGCTCACAGACATTGTCTTTCACTCCACCTACCCACAGGCTGAGTTGGAAAAGGAGGTCGAAGTGGTTTGCGATGAAATCGAGAGCTACAACGATTCACCTGCCGAACTGATTTATGACGACATCGAGTCGCTGCTCTTTCCGGGGCACCCGTTAGGCCGCAATATCCTGGGCGATGCCGAACGCCTGCACCAATATACCTCGGCCCATCTGCAGGCCTTCACCCAGCGTCTGTACCACCCCGCCCGCGCCGTTCTTTTTGTGCAGGGACAGGTGGACCCCGAGCAGGTGCGGCACCTGGTGGAAAAAGCTATGTTGCCCTATGTAACAGAAGCCGAAGCCAACCCTGCCCCCTCTGCGGGGAGAGGTATTCATGCCAACTCGCCCGCAGCATGCCTGGACATACAGCCAGACGGCAGAACTGTGGTTGGGCAGCACAGCAGCGGCCTCTCTGTAGTCCGCCACAAGCCCGTTCATCAGGCCCATGTGATGATCGGCACCACGGCCTACCCCTTCACACACCCGCTTTACATGGCCCAAGCACTGCTCAACAACATGCTGGGCGGCCCCGGCCTCAATTCGCGTCTGGCCCTGTCGCTGCGCGAGCGCCGCGGCTTAGTCTATACCGTGGAAAGCAACCTCACCGCCTACACCGACACAACCGTTTGGAGCGTCTATCTGGGATGCGACCCAGCCGATGTGAAACGATGCCTGCGGCTGGTGCAGAAGGAGCTGGAACGGCTGGCAGCTGCGCCTCTGCCCGCCCGTACCCTCAATGCCGCCAAACGGCAAATGAAGGGGCAACTGGGCGTGAGCTATGACAACTTCGAGAGCGTGGCCATCGGTGCTGCCAAACGCTACCTGCACTATGGCACCACCATTTCCCCTGCTCAGTTCTTTGCACAGATCGATGCCATAACGAGCTCCGAGCTTCATCAAGTAGCCACCACCCTTTTCCAACCCGAACGCCTCACCACACTCATATACACTAACTGAAGTAAAAGAGGGAGTAAAAGAGGGAAGTAAAAGAGGGAGTAAAAAGGGGAGTTAAAGAGGAAGTTAAAGGGGGGAGTTAAAGAGGGAGTTAAAGGGGAAGTTAAAGGGGAAATACCTGCGAAAGTTTTATGCAACGCACTGGGCTACATTTCCGAGGCTTGAATGGATATTAATGGCGTAGCTTCTCCCCCTCCTTGAAAAGGGAGGGGGTCGGGGGTGAGTCTTTTTTGGGGAGTGAGTCTTTTTCTGAACATTATTCGCCAAAAGCTTGGTGGTTTCGCCGAAAATGTGCTTCTTTGCGAGCAGAAAACCTCAAAAACGCCATGATTATGCCCCAACCTGGCTTCTTCACGCGCGCATTCCGCCTTTATTACGATGGCTTCCGCGAGATGACCATCGGGCGCACGCTGTGGCTCATCATAGCCATTAAGCTGTTTGTCATATTTGCGGTGCTGAAAGTGTTCTTCTTTCCCAACTTCCTGAAAGAGCACTCCCCAAGCGGGCACGAAGCCGATTTCGTGGCCACCGAACTGGCCGAACGGGCATACATACAGGAACCATCCTCTGCCGCTCCTCAACCTTAAAAAGTGACGCTTAACACTTTCATATACTATGAACATCCTCTCTATCGACCCCGCAGCCATCGACTGGGCGCGGGCACAATTCGCCCTCACGGCCATCTACCACTGGCTCTTCGTGCCGCTCACGCTGGGCCTGGCAGTAATCATGGGCATCATGGAAACCTGCTACTACCGCACCGGACGACCGTTCTGGCGGCACGCGGCCCGCTTCTGGCAACGTCTGTTCGGCATCAATTTCGCCATGGGTGTGGCCACCGGCATTATCTTAGAGTTTGAATTCGGCACCAACTGGAGCAACTACTCGTGGTTTGTGGGCGACATCTTTGGCGCACCGCTGGCCATCGAAGGCATCGTAGCTTTCTTCATGGAGAGCACCTTCGTTGCCGTGATGTATTTCGGTTGGGACAAAGTGAGCAAAGGCTTCCACCTGGCCTCCACATGGCTCACAGGCCTTGGTGCCACCATATCGGCCTGGTGGATTCTGGTGGCCAACGCGTGGATGCAGCATCCCGTGGGCTGCGAGTTTAACCCCGAGACCATGCGCAACGAGATGACCTCCTTCGCCGACGTGGCCTTCTCCCCCTTCGCCATCGACAAGTTCTGCCACACCGTCACGTCCGCCTGGATCATCGGCGCCGTGTTCGTGGTGGGTGTGTCGGCATGGTATCTGCTGCAACGGCGCGAGGCCGAACACGAGCTGGCCATGCAAAGCATAAAGATAGGTGCCATCGTGGGCCTCATCGCCTCAATCCTGGCCGCCGTCACAGGCGACGAGAGCGCCTACCGCGTGGCCAAGGTGCAACCCATGAAGCTGGCGGCCATGGAGGCGCTGTACAACGGCGGCAATGATGTGAGCCTTACCGGCATTGCCGCCGTGAACCCCTTCAGCCAGCCCGACTATGAGAACCAGCGCGAAGCCCCCATGCGAGTGGCCGTACCCTATGGCCTCAGCATCCTGGCCACACGCACGCTGCACGGCTTTGTGCCTGGTGTGAATGACCTGCTGAACGGCTACACCCGCCCCGATGGCACCATAGAGCCATCGGCCGAGCAAAAGATGGAACGCGGACGCATGGCCATCACTGCACTGGCCGCCTACAGAGAGGCCAAGGCCAGCGGCAACGAGGCCGAAGCCACCGCACAAGCCGCCATACTGAAGCAGCACTTCCCCTACTTCGGCTATGGCTACATCAAGGACCGCAGCGAGCTTGTGCCCTTCATCCCCATCAACTTCTGGGCCTTCCGCATCATGGTGGGTTTCGGCACATTGTTCATCCTGTTCTTTGCCTTGGTGCTGTTCCTGATGCGGAAGCGGAAAGCCTCGCCCACCCCCTTCCCACGCTGGCTCCTGTGGCTGGCCATCGCCCTCATTCCATGCGCCTACATCGCCTCCGAGTGCGGGTGGCTGGTGGCTGAGTTCGGTCGCCAACCCTGGACCATCCAGGACATGCTGCCCGTGGGAGCGTCCGTCAGCGACATCGGCTCCGCCGCTGTGGCCACCACCTTCTTCCTCTTCCTGGCCCTGTTCACAGCCATGCTCTGCGTGGAAATCAATATTATGCTGAAACAAATCAAGAAAGGACCCGAACTATGACATACATCTTCCTGCAACAGTACTGGTGGTTCCTGGTAAGCCTGCTGGGAGCCCTGCTCGTGTTCCTCATGTTCGTGCAGGGTGGCAACACGCTGATCTACTCGCTGGGCACCAACGCCACCGAACGGCGCATGCTGCTGAACAGCACCGGGCGCAAATGGGAACTGACGTTCACCACTCTGGTCACCTTCGGCGGCGCCTTCTTTGCCTCCTTCCCCCTTTTCTATAGCACCAGTTTCGGCGGCGCCTATTGGCTGTGGATGCTCATTCTTGTCACGTTCGTGGTGCAGGCGGTGAGCTACGAGTTCCAGCACAAGCGCGGCAATCTGGTGGGCGCCCGCCCCTTCCAGTGGTGCCTCACGCTGAACGGCATCCTTGGGCCGCTGCTCATCGGCGGTGCGGTGGCCACCTTCTTCGAAGGCAGCAATTTCATCGTGGCCAAGGGCAACCTCACCGACAGTCTGCAGCCCGTCATCTCGTCCTGGGCTAATGCCTCGCATGGGTTGGACGCCCTGTTGTGTCCGTGGGTGCTGGTTCTGGGCTTTGCCGTGGTATTCCTGACACGGTGCCTGGGGCTGCTCTATTTCATGAATAACGTGGCCGACGAGAACCTGCGCTGCCGTGCCAGCGTCCGCCTCGTCGGTTCGGCCGTGCCCTTCCTCATCCTATTCGTGGCCTATCTGGTACATCTACTGCTGAAGGACGGCTACGCCGCCAATCCCGCCACAGGCGTCATCACAATCGAACCGCTCAAATATCTGCACAACCTGATGGCATTGTGGCCACTGGCCATTGTCCTGGCGGTAGGCATAGGCCTGGTACTCTATGGCATTGGTCGCACCATCTGGAGCAAAACCTACGTGGGCGGCATCTGGCCAGCTGGCACCGGCACCGTGCTCACGGTGCTTGTACTGCTGCTTTTGGCCGGGTGGAACAACACCGCTTACTATCCCTCCACGGCCGACCTACAAAGCTCGCTCACCATCTGCAACTCGTGCAGCAGCGAGTTCACCCTGCGAACCATGGCCGTGGTCAGCCTGCTCATCCCCTTCGTCCTGGCCTATATCGCCTATGCCTGGCGCGCCATGGACCGAAAGAAACTGACACGCGAGGAGGTGGAGCAGACGGAGCATCTGTATTGAGCAACCAGTGCAGCCCCCTGCACCATTGCAACCACACATCAGCCTGGGCTGCGCTACATGCAGCTCAGGCTTATTTGTGGCCGCCTGCAACGACACCGCCTGCAGCCTCCTTTCCGATGCTCTGAATGGGGCGAGGCCGCGTTCATTTATCTATCACGCGTACACGCACGAATCCTGTGTTTTTGAGTGCCTCCAGCCCTGCCTGTCGCAAGTGGCCCGACTGGCGGTAGGCGGGTGCTCGCCTTGCGCCAGCCCAGCGCCCGCCTTGCCGTGGGTTGGCGTGCTGCGACACTGGGGGCAAAATTTCCCCATGGGGAATTTGCGTTGAGGTTAACCCTAATGCCAATCAGGGTTAACCCAAATCGCAATCAGGGTTAACCCAAAAGCACATTGAGGTTAACCCTAACGCGCATCGGCCCCTGCCCTGGGACGTACAAGGACTTACGGTACAAGGTGCAAGGACTTATAGCACAAGGTGCAAGGACTTGTGGGCTGAAGTGCTTGGACTTATTTTCACAGGCCATACTTTTTGCCCACGCAACCCGTACGCTTTCCAGCCTAAACCCGTACGCTTTGCGCCTATAAGCCGTACGCTTTCCAGCCACAACCCCAACGGCGTAAACCCTCTTTGGCAAGTGGGATGGGTCATCCAGGGCAAGCAGGATGGACCGTTTGGGCAAAAAGAAAGGACCGTAGATGCGGGGATAGCTTCTCTTTTGTTTCCGATTCGGTTCATTACAAAAGTCCCATCGACACGGCACTTTAGACGTTTTGGAAAGTATTTGAAACGAATTTTAACGGAACGTGCGGGCGGTCGCGCATATCTTTGCGGCGAAAAGTTAACCGAAAAACCATTCGCTGCATGAGAAAACATCTACTCCTACTGCTCGCTCTGCTCGTGACCGAAGGCGCCACAGCACAATGGGGCACCATAACGCCGCTGCATGTGAAAGGCAACCAGCTGGTGGACACACACGACAACCCCGTGGTGCTGCACGGCGTGATGGACACGCCCAGCCCCTACTTCAACAACTGGCGGTGGGGCAACGCCTGCAACGACAACACCACAACGGCCTGTATCAACTACTTCAACCAGCTTTTCACTGCCATGACCGACACGAAGCAGGGGGCCTACTGCAACCTGTTCCGCCTGCACCTGGACTGCTGTTGGACCAACGATAACAGCGTCTGGGCCGAGGGCTTCACCAGGAAAAACGACAAGACCTACGACCCCTCGGGCAACGAGGTGGGAGGCGAGGCCGACATCAGCCACTTCAGCCCAGAACGGCTGAAGAAGTACATGACATCAGTGTATTTCCCCATTGCACAGCGCGCCAAGAACCACGGCATGTACGTGATTATGCGCCCGCCCGGCGTGTGCCCAGGCAACCTAAAGGTGGGCGACTACTACCAACAGTACCTGCTGACGGTGTGGGACATCGTGACACAGAACCCCAACGTGCGCCGCAATGCAGGCTGGCTCAGCATAGAGCTGGCCAACGAGCCGGTGTCGCTGCGCAACGCCAACAACCAGAGCGATGCCAAGGCCATGCACGACTACTTCCAGCCCATCGTGGACAAGATACGCGAGAACGGATTCACGGGCATCATCTGGGTGCCCGGCACGGGCTGGCAGAGCAGCTATGCCGACTATGCCAAGTACCCCATCGAGGGCTATAATATAGGTTATGCCGTGCACGACTACACGGGCTGGTACGGCTGCAGCGACGAGAGCGTGGACCGCGAGAACAACCTGGAGCGGAGCAAGCAGAACCTCATTGCCCAGTTCCACAACCAAGTGCCCGTGGTGGACACCAACCCCATCGTCATCACCGAGATTGACTGGAGCCCGAAGAACCCCGGCACCGGCCACTACAACGAACACGGCGAATGGGTAGAGAGCAACCTGGGCACCTGGAGCACCGGCAGCACATCTAAATGGGGCGAATGCTTCAAGGCACTGCACGACTACTACGGCAACATATCCATGACGCTGAGCGGATCGCACTGCTACTTCGACGTGGACACCTACCTGCAGACCAAGCAGGTGGTGCCCGCCTTCAATGCCAACCCCGAAGGCTGCGGAAAAGCTTGCTTCGACTGGTATGCCGAATGGGCTCAGGAGAAACAGCCAAGACCCGAGTTCCAACGCGTGTGGACAGCCGACCAGGGCAACGGCACCTACATCAACCCCATTATCAATGCCGATGCGCCCGACCCCGACATCATCCGTGTGGACGACTGGTACTACCTGGCCACAACCACCTTCTACCACTTCCCCGGCGTGACTATTTTCAAGAGCCGCGACCTGGTGAACTGGGAGTTCTGCTGCAACCCGCTGGAGAAGATTGCCGACTCGGACGAGTTTAACCTGAAGAACGGAAAGAACCACTACGCCGGAGGCCAGTGGGCACCCAGCCTGAAATACTACAAGGGCCAGTTCTACCTGAACTTCATCTGCTTCGGCAACGACGGCGGCGACTTCATGCTGACCACCCGAGACCCCGAAGGCAAATGGACCATGAAGAAAGTGGACGGCTGGTACTACGACTCAGGATTCCTGTTTGACGACGGCCCGAACGGCACCGGCAACGTATATGTGGCGCACGGCATAGACCGCATCACCGTGTCGCAGGTGGACATGAACCGGGACTTCAAGTCGGTCAAGGACGTGGTGGTGAGCGAGAACGGCAACGGCTTGGAAGGCTCACACATGTACCACATTGGCGACTACTATTACATCTATGCCACCTATGGCGGAACTGAGGGGTCGCAGACCATCTTCCGCGCCAAGGACCCCTTCGGGCCCTATGAGGAGCACAACGGGCGCGTGTTTGAGAAGCAGAAAATACACCAGGGAGGACTGGTGCAGACGCAGACGGGCGAGTGGTGGACCATCCTGTTCCGCGATGCAGGAGCCATAGGCCGGATTCCCTACCTGGAACCCGTGCAGTGGGTGGACGGCTGGCCCGTAATAGGCAACAACGGCACCGATGTGAGCGCACAAAGCAAGGGCTACGCCAAGCCCGACGTGGGCCGCGTGTGGCCGCAGACCTACCTGGCCACCAACGATGCCTTTGCCGGCTCGCGCATAGGTGTGCAGTGGGGCTGGAACCACAACCCCGACAACAGCGCATGGGCACTGAAGGACGGCTGGCTGCACCTGGCCACCACTGGCATCAGCGACGACCTGTGGCAGGCACGCAACTCGCTCTCGCAGCGCATCCTGGGCTACTCGCCCGCCAATACCGCACAAACCAAGGTGCAGGATAGCTACGGCACCATCAAGATGGCCATTGGCGGGATGAAGGACGGCGACGTGGCCGGACTGGCCGTGTTCCAGGATCCCTATGCTTTCATTGCCGTGCGGCAGGACAATGGCGTGAAGCGCCTGTACGCCCGCCGCAGCGAATATGAGAACTGGGGCAACGTGACTCCAGCCAGCGAGCTGACGGGCGACGTGATCGAGGCCGACACCATCTACCTGCGCGCCGTGGCCAACTACGGCACCAGCAAGGCACGCTTCTACTACAGCCTGGACAACAAGAAATGGACGCGCTGGGGCATCGACCTGGAAATGCGCTTCACGCTGAAGGTGTTTGTGGGGCAGCGCTTCTACCTGTTCAACTATGCCACACAGCAGAACGGCGGCTTCGTGGATATAGACTGGTTCACCACAGAATCCACACCCTTCAGCGAGGACCTGTACTACGCACCCGGCACGCTCGAATCGCTCGAGGCTGAGGACTTTGAGCTGGCGTCGCTCGAGGCCGACCCGAAATCGGTGACCGTGGCCGTGGGACAGAGCCTGCCGCAGAAGTTCGTGGCCGTGAGCACCACCGGGCATAAGATGGACGTGACGAAGCTGGTGACCGTGCGCAGCAACAAGCCCGCCGTGGCCGACTTTGAAAACGGCATGGTGATTGGCAAGGCCGTGGGATCGGCCACCCTGTACGTGTCCTACACCGACGACAACGAGGTGACTAAGAACACGCGCTTGACCGTGAAAGTGACCCTTGAGGATGCCGTGACGGCACCTGCCGCCAAGCCCACTGTGGTGACCACCGAATACTACACCGTGGACGGGCGCCGCATCAGCGCACCCGCACGCACAGGCATCAGCATAGTGCGGCAGCGCATGAGCGACGGCACCGTGCAGACGCACAAAGTGCGGCGGTAAGAACGCCCGACAAACAAACCGAGAAATCCACTCAATCAACTTTATTTATAACCTAACCCTTAAACAACATGAAGAAATCTACACTCTTAGCCCTTGTGGCGCTGATGGCGCCTCTGGGAACGCTCTACGCCTGGGATCTCCCGGCAGAGCCTAAGGCCCCCGCCATCACGTCGGCCGACTTTGCTGAGGTGATGGAAGCGCAGGACACCATCTACCTGCTCAATGTGGGTGCATCGCAGTTCCTCAACTGCGGCAACAACTGGGGTACCACCGCATCACTGGCATCCACCGGTTTGAAGATCCTGCTGCAGGAACGCACAGAAACGGTTGACGGCATCGAGGTGACGGGCATCGGCATACAGTTGGCCGGCCCCTACACCAGCACCGACGGCCGCAACTGGCACGACACCTTCCTCTATCGCGACAACGCCACCACCTGCTTCGTGGACGATAGCGATCGCCACCCCACCACTTACGACATCGTGCGTGTAGGCAACTACTACCGCATCCGCTCGGCTGCCGACGACCCACGCTACGGTAGCGAGATCAACGAGCTGTACGACTCTGAGTTCCTGGGCTGGAACCGCGAATCGACCAGCACGGCACTGACGGCCAACCTGGATCCGGAGTATGAAAACAACTACTGCGACTGGGCTCTGCTGCGCCTGACCGAG
>JAFXQT010000073.1 GCA_017526905.1 Bacteroidaceae bacterium
GAGAGTAGAGAGTAAAGAGTAAAGAGTAGAGAGTAGAGAGTAAAGAGTAAAGGGTGAGGCTACCTGTGCCTTGTGTGATTACCCGGCGGGGAACCGCCGGGCACGGTGGCTAAGATGCTGAAGAGGCAGCGCGCTGAGGGGCAGGTCTCTGGTGCCAGTTTTACTCTTTACTCTCTACTCTCTACTCTTTACTCTCCCCCCTTACTCCTTGCCCTTTCTTTCGAACACTGGTATTTTGCTGATGCTGACGGGCACGTTGATGTATTGGCCGCCGTCGTAGTGTTGGTGTGTGTAGAAATCGTCCCAACCGCCTTTGTTCTCAGGTAGATACACACGCCAGGTGCTGACGCCTACGGCAGTGACGGGGCACACCAGATACTTGGGACCGCACATGAATTCTGTCTGCTGCCGAAGCGCTTCGCGGTCGGTGGGGAAGTCGAACACCAGCGCGCGCATCAGCGTGTAGCCTTCCTCGGCCACGCGCCGGGCACACTCCTTGAGGTAGGGCTTCAGCTGATAGCGCAGCTTGATGCAGTCTGTGAAGATGCGTTCTGTCTCGGCGTCGTAGTTCCAGGGCTCGGTATTGCTCATGTAACCGTGCACGCGCATGATGGGCAGGAACACGCTGCATTCGATCCAGCGGAGCATCATCTCCTTGTAGGTGGGGTCGGCGTATTGGTTGCCTGGGCGGAAGAAGCCGCCAGCGTCATACGTCCACCAGGGCAGTCCGCAGGCCGTGTGGTTCAGTCCGGCCACGATCTGTCGGCGCAGCGTCTCCATGTCATTGCCCACGTCGCCGCTCCAGGTCACGGCATTGTATCGCTGCAGACCGGCAAAGCCACAGCGCGTGAGGATCACGGGCACGTCGTTGGGAGCCTCCTGTCGCAGGCCTTCGTACACCGTGCCCACCACCTTCATGGGGTAGATGTTACGCACCAGTTCGCCGGGCAGCGTTCCTCCGGCTACCATGCGTCCCTGCAGGTCGTCGTTCTCTGGTTCGGTGGCATCCAGCCACCAGGCATCGATGTGGTATTTGCGGTAGAGGCTGTCGCGGAAGTTGGTCCAGTAGAACTGCGCGGCTTCAGGGTTGAAGAAGTCCACCCAGTCGGAGCCGGTCAGATAATAGCCTTTGGCCCCCATCTGCCGTCCCAGCTGGCTGTTCACGTCCACCTTGGACCACACGGACAGCATCAGCCGGAAGTCCATCTGGTGCAGTTCGTCCATCATCTGCTTGGGGTCGGGATAGCGGTCGTCGTCGAAGCGCATGGCGTTCCATCCGTACTTGCCCCAGTACTGCCAGTCCTGCACGATTACGTCGGCCGGAATCTGTTTCTGGCGGAAGCGGCGTGCGTTCTCCAGCAGTTCGGCCTGCGTGTTGTAGCGTTCGCGGCAGTGCACATAGCCCAGCATCCACTCGGGCATGAGAGGTGCCTGGCCGGTCAGCAGCCGATAGGAGGCCACCACCTGGTCGGCGCCGCCTGCAAACACGGTGTAGTCCAGCGCCTGTGCCACGGGGGAGTGCAGCGTGGTGCGGTCGGTTACGCGGCGTATGCCCAGGGTGGGTCGGTCACCGCGCACACCCTTCACGGTGATGCGGTGTTCGCCTTTGCTGAGCTGTGCGATGAGCGATGTGGTGGGGGGCAGCCAGGTGTTGTTCTGGTTGCACAGCACCTGTCCGTCAATGTCGATGTACTGGCGGCGGCTCATTCGCTGTCCGCAGTCCAGCAGCAGGGCGTAGTCCCCGCCCTCTATCACCTCGATGGTGGTGCAGAAGGTGTCCGAAACGCGCTGTTCGCGGATGCCGCCGTGCGTGCTGGTGGCCGTCACCTCGTAGGTCTCGCCAGCGGCATCGGCGGGTTGCAGCTGGATGGTCTGGTCGGAGGGGTTCAGGTCGGTCAGGCCATAGTTGTTCCACAGCAGTCCGTAGCCCTTGCTGGAGAGCAGGAAGGGGATGCTGATTTGCGTGTTCACCTGTGTGAGTCGGCGTGTCAGTCCGCGCAGGTTCAGGTAGCCGTCCTGGAACTGTCCCGTGCCGAACAGGCATTCGTCGGCTGGCGAGCGGAAGGTCTGCTGCACGTCGAGCGTGGGCACGCCGCGTGTCTGTCCGCGTTGTATGCTGCGTCCGCCTGGCACTTCCTGCAGCAGGAGGGCGCCCTGTCGGTTGTAGAAGCAGAGCGCCCCTGTGCTGTTGTCCCACACGGCGCGCAGCTGGCTGGTGCTCAGCTCGGTGCCCTGCTTGGTGCGGCGCACTTTGTAGCGTGGGGTGGGGGTGTGGGTGGTGTAGATGATGTCCTCCAGCGGCTGGATGCCGGGCTGAGTCAGGCACACGCGGATGGCGTTGTCGGCCAGCGGGAACAGTTGCATGGTGCCTTGAGGCGTTTCGATGTTGATGCTCTTTGTGCCAGCCGTCTTGGCCTGTCCGAAGGCAGCGCACAGCAGGCAGATGGTGGTGAGGAATGCTCTTGCTTTCATGTTTTGTGGCAGATTGTTGTTGTGTTAGTGGTATGTTTCTCATCGGCAAAGATAGTATATATTGTCTAAACCGCAAATTCTCAAGCTTTCCCTGCGACATTTTTTGAACAGAAAGAAACATATTCAGAAGGGAAAAATGTGTGTAGATGGAAAGAAACGCCTATATTTGCAGCGGCAATACAACCCAAACCACTATGTACAGACATCTTCTTCTCATTGCAGCCGGCCTGCTTATAGGCTTGAGCGCCGTGGCTCAGACCACTTTTAATACGCCCACACGTGTGTATGTGATGCACAGCAGCGGTAACCATCTGGAGATGGGCACCGACGAGGGCGGCTGGATTGAAGCGCCCACCAAGGCCAACCCGCAGCAGATGACCATCATCCCCGACGGGCAGGGCTATTACAGCATCCAGGCGGGCGATGAGCCGCTGTTCCTGTCCTTTGCCAGCCCCTGGAACTCCAAGTTCGTTGCCGACTCGTCATTGGCCGAGGCCAAGTATGCCATCGAGGCTGCAACCGAGCACCTGGTGAAGCTGCGCTGCAAGGCTAATGGCAAGTACCTGGGCACCGACAGCAACGACGGGCACCAGAAGGTGTTCACCGATAAGAACGGGCAGGACCAGAAGCACCAGTGGTTCTTCAGCGACAAGGTCGATGACATGCCAGCTGCCGAAGCACAGCACTACATGGTCAACCCGCAGGTGGTGCGCCAGCACTTCGATGGCTGGGGCGTGTCGCTGTGCTGGTGGGCCGGCCAGTGCGGTAAGTGGGACGATAAGAAGATCGACGAGATTCTGCGCTGGATGGTCAGCCCCACGGGCCTCAACTACAGTCATTTCCGCTATAATATAGGTGGCGGCGACGACCCCGAGAACCGCAACTGCGACCTGCACCACATGGGCCGGGGCAAGGGCCTCCGGGCCGAGATGGAGGGCTTCAAGGATTTCAGTGGCGATGAGTACCACTGGGACCGCGATGCCGCCCAGCGCAAGATCATGCTGCGCATCAAGGAACTGCGCCCCGACGCCGTGTTCGAGGCCTTCAGCAATTCCTGCCCCTGGTACATGACCTACAGCGGCTGCTGCAGCGGCAACACCGACGGAGGCAAGGACAACTTGCGCCCTGAGTACTACGAGGAGTTTGCCCACTACCTGGTGGATGTGTGCAAGCATTATAAAGATGTGTATGGCATCGAGTTCAAGACGCTGGAGCCCTTCAACGAGTCGGTGACCGGTTTCTGGTATGCCAACGGCCCGCAGGAAGGCTGCCACTTCGACTACCAGTCGCAGATCAAGTTCCTGCGTGTGCTCTCGCCCATACTAAAGGCCTCTGGGCTCAACACCGTCATCTCGGCTGCCGATGAGACCAACGTGGGGCTGGCCGTGGAGGGTGTGAAGCAGTACATCACAGCCGGCGCAGACAAGTTGGTGGGACAGTGGAACACCCATACCTACTCGGGCAACAACGTGGACCGTGTGCGCTTCAGCCAGCTGGCTCACCAGAGCGGCAAGCCGTTGTGGATGAGCGAGGTGGGTGCTGGCGGCAGCGGCATAGGCGGCAACCTGAGCCTGGCACAGAAACTCATCGATGACATGCGCTACATCCAGCCAGAGGCGTGGATCGACTGGCAATATATGGAGGAGGCCAACGACCAGTGGTGCACCATTCGCGGCAGCTTTGCCAACCAGACCTATGCCAAGGTGAAGAACTACTACGTGCGCCAGCAGTGCACGCGCTTCATCAAGCGCGGCTACGACATCATTGCCAGCACCAGTCCGCAGTCGCTGGCTGCCATGAATGCCGCCCGCGACACGCTCGTCATCGTGGCTCTGAACGAGGGCGTGGCCACCACCCACACCATCGACCTCAGCCTGTTTAACAAACTGCCCGCGCGCAACCGTATGCGTGCCTTCCGCACCTCGGCCACCGAGGACCTGGCCAGCGCCCTGCCCAGCGTGAAGGTGACGGGCAACACCCTCACACTGGCCGTGCCCGCGCAGAGCATCACCACACTGATCATCCCCGTAGGGGCCGATGTGGCTGCCGACGACCAGCTGCTGCGCGACGGCTGCGAGTACCTCATCATTCCACGTCAGGAAACCACCCGTGCGCTCAGCGCTGCCGAGAGTCGTGTCACCATCGAGGACATCGACTATGGCGACGCACAGCGCTGGCGCCTGACCGCCGAGGTGGGAGGCTATTACAGCCTGCAGAACGGGTTGGGCCTGCGCCTTACCGCCCACCGCGCATCGGGCAGTTCGTCGCTCACCGCACAGAGTGCCAAGGGCAGCGAGCAGAAGTTCAAGATAGAGCTGGTGGATATAGCCAATTACCGCATCCTGCTGGCAGACCGTCCCACCTACGCCCTTGACTTGAACAACCAGTCGTCCAATGCGGGCACCGCCGTGGGTAGCTGGACCTACACCGACGGCACCACCACGCCCAACCACCGGCAGTGGATGCTGTTCCCCCTCAACGCTCCCGAACAGCCCAACGGCATCATCGGCCTGCCCGAACAGCCCGCCGTGCCCGCTGCATCGACCACCACCGACACCCGTTTCTTCGACCTCCAGGGCCGTCCTGTGCCTGCATCGCAACTGCGCAAGGGCATCTATATCCGAGGCGGGCGCAAGCATGTGGTGCGGAGGTGAGGCTGCTGAAACGGGGGTGAGCGCAACGTGTTAGTGCGACTATCGGGGAACACGAAAAAAGCGAAAGGCACGGCTAAGAGAAACTAATCACGAAAAAAGCGAAAAAAGCGAAAAACACGAAAACGCTTCCTGTTTGCCTGGCAGTGGGGGATGGGAGGGTGTTTTTCGCTTTTTCCGTGTTCTTTCGTGTTTCTCATGTACCTTGTGTTTTTCGCGTTTTTAGTTATTTTCGTTTTTTTTTCGTGTTCCTCGTGATCTTTCATGTTCCTCATGTAGGGGTTGTGCCTTTCGTGCGTACGTCTTAGTCGTCTAAGCCGTACGTCTTCGGGGTGCTACAAACGGCTTTCGGATGTGCAAACTGGCTGTGGCGCTCCTCCCCCCTGCCACGAAAAACAGGGGTGGTGTTGCATTCGCAGCCCTAAAATTTTGTGCGCATCAACTTTCGTCTTATCTTTGCCACCGAAATCAAAAAAATAAATCAAACACAACAAACCCTACACAAACGATGCAACACCGTTTCTTCTCAACACTCATCGGCCTGGCCCTGGTACTGACCGCCATGGCGCAGGCTCAAGTAAAGTACGTATTCTATTTCATTGGCGACGGCATGGGCGTGAACCAAATCAACGTCACCGAGACCTACCTGGCAGCACTGAAGGGCCAGATAGGCTACGAGCCCATCCTCATGTCCAGCCTGCCCGTGGTGGGCATGGTCAACACCTACTCTGCCACCAACGGCGTGACCGACTCGGCTGCCGGCGGAACGGCACTGGCCACCGGACACAAGACTAAGAACGGTGCCATCGGCGTGCTGGCCGACCTGGAGACACCCGTCAGCAGCATTGCCGCCTGGGCACAGAAGGCAGGCAAGGCCGTGGGCGTGGCTACCAACGTGGCCATCACGCACGCCACACCGGCATCCTTCTACGGGCACCGAGCCAGCCGCCAGATGTACTTCGAACTGGGGCAGGACCTGTGTCACAGTGGCTACGACTTCTTTGCCGGAAGCGATTTCCACAAGCCCTATACCAAGGAAGGACAGCCCAGCTTGCACCAGCAGGCCACCGATGCCGGCTACACCATCGTGAAGGGCTACAAGGAATACATGAAGCGCGGGCGCAAGGCCGACAAGGTGATTCTGCTGCAGAGCGATGAGCAGAACCGCAAGCTGGACAGCGACCACCTGCCCTATGCACTGGACCAGACCAAGGACGACCTCACGCTGGAACAAATCGTGCGTGCAGGCATCAACTTCCTCAGCTCGAAAAGCACCGACGGCTTCTTCTTCCAGATTGAGGGTGGCATGATCGACTATGCCTGCCACCGCAACGACATCGGCAACGCCATCAACGAGGTCCTCGACCTGGACAAGGCCGTGAAGGTGGCCTACGAGTTCTACCAGCAGCACCCCGACGAGACCATCATCGTGATCAGTGCCGACCACGAAACCGGAGGCTTGGTCATGGGCCGTGGTGCCTACGAACTGCACACCGACCTGCTGCGCTACCAGCGCCGCAGCATCGACGAGCTGAAATGGCTGCTCAACCAGCAGTACCAGCGCGCCCCGAAGAAATTCACCTATGCCGCCGTGCAGGCACAACTGCGCAACCTGATGGGCTTCGGTGCAGGCATCACCCTTACCGACAAGCAGCAGGAACGCATCCAGGACCGCTGGCAGGGTATTGAACGGGCCATGCAGGAGGGCGGCAAGGTGACCGACCGCATCAACGACCTGTGTGAGACCGCCAAGCACATCCTTTCTGAAACAGCCATGATCAGCTGGGCCAGCGGAGGCCACTCCAACGGCTATGTGCCCGTGTATGCTGTTGGCCCAGGCACCGAAGTGTTCCAAGGGCGCATCGATAACATCGAAATTGCTCCCGCCATGGCCAAGATAGCCGGCTATACGGTAGAGTGAACCACAGCCCCGCCAGCCACGAGCCCGCGCCTGTCAGCAGCAATTCCCTTTGCTGGCAGCCGTGGGCTTTTTCGTTAGCCTGCAAACCCAGCCCTTCAAGCCCTGCCTGGCGGCTGTGCCCCTTTGCCAGCCTGCTATGGGCTTTTTTCAGCCCTTCAAGCCCAGCCTGGCGGCTGTGCCCCTTTGCCAGCCTTCCGCTGGGCTTTTTCGTTAGCCTGCAAGCCCTGCCTGGCGGCCGTGTCTTTTTGCCAGCCTTCCGCTCTGTTGCTGCCTACAGCCCTGAGTGCAAAAGAACAGCGAAAAATCCCCCGGAGTGGTAGTGTGCATCGCGGTTTTCCCGCGATGTCCCTTCCCCTCGTCCCCGCCCCTGGTTGGCCCAAGAAGGCAGAAAGCACCCCTCATTGGCCGCCCAATGAACAAAAAAGTGTCTTTTTCTTGCAGCGTTCGGAAATAAAATTGTATTTTTGCGCCCGATTTGTGCAAACACACTCAATCCTAAACATACTTTGTAAGTTATGATCAAAATTACCCTTCCCGACGGCACAGTGCTCGAACGCGAGGCTGGCGTAACGGGTTATGAAATCGCAGAAGGCATCTCGCCACGCCTGGCAGCCGACGTGCTGGCTTGCGGCGTGAACGGCGAGACCGTGGAACTGAACCGCCCCATCACCGAGGACGCATCGCTCGTACTGTACAAATGGGACGACGAGCAGGGAAAGCATGCCTTCTGGCACACCAGCGCACACCTGATGGCCGAAGCACTCCAGGAATTGTGGCCCGGAACGCAGTTCGGTATCGGACCTGCCATCGAACGAGGCTTCTACTATGACGTGATGCCACCCGAAGGCGTGGTGATCCGTGAGGCCGACTTCCCCGACATCGAAAAGAAAATGATGGAACTTGTGGCACGCAAGGAACAGCTGGTGCGCCGCGACATCTCCAAGGCCGATGCCCTGAAGTTCTTCGGCGACCACGGCCAGACCTATAAGAACGAACTCATTGCCGACCTCGAGGACGGCCACATCACCACCTACACACAGGGCGCATTCACCGACCTGTGCCGCGGTCCGCACCTCATGAGCACCGCACCCATCAAGGCTGTGAAGGTGACTGCCGTGAGCTCTGCCTACTGGCGCGGTGATGAGAAACGCCCGCAGATGACACGTATCTATGCCATCTCCTTCCCCAAGAAGAAACTCCTGGACGAGTACATCCAGTTCATGGAGGAGGCCAAGAAACGTGACCACCGCCGCATCGGCAAGGAAATGGAACTGTTCTTCTTCTCCGAGAGGGTGGGCAAGGGCCTGCCCATGTGGCTGCCCAAAGGCACAGCACTGCGCCTGCGCTTGGAGGATATGCTGAAGAAGATCCAGAAGCGCTATGGCTACCAGCAGGTTATTACGCCGCACATCGGTGGCAAGAACCTCTATGTAACCTCCGGCCACTGGGCTCATTATGGCAAGGACAGCTTCCGCCCCATCACGACCCCCGAGGAGGGCGAGGAGTACCTGCTCAAACCCATGAACTGCCCCCACCACTGCGAGATCTACGCATCCAAGCCACGCTCCTACAAGGACCTGCCGCTGCGCCTGGCCGAGTTCGGAACGGTGTATCGCTACGAACAGAGCGGCGAGCTGCACGGACTGACGCGCGTGCGTTCCTTCACTCAGGACGATGCACACCTCTACTGCCGTCCCGAGCAGGTGAAGGAGGAGTTCTGCCGTGTCATGGACATCATCCAGATCATCTTCAAGGCACTCAACTTCGATAATTTCGAAGCTCAGATCTCCCTGCGCGACCCCAACAACAAGGAGAAATACATTGGCTCTGACGAGGTGTGGGAACAGGCCGAGCGTGCCATCATCGAGGCCTGCGAGGAGAAGGGACTGCCCACACGCACCGAACTGGGCGAAGCAGCCTTCTACGGACCCAAACTCGACTTTATGGTGAAGGATGCACTCGGACGCCGTTGGCAGCTGGGCACCATCCAGGTGGACTACAACCTGCCCGAACGCTTCCAGCTCGAATACACCGGCGAGGACAACCTCAAGCACCGCCCCGTCATGATCCACCGCGCACCCTTCGGCTCGATGGAGCGCTTCGTGGCTGTGCTCATCGAGCACACTGCCGGACACTTCCCCCTCTGGCTGGCACCCGACCAGGTGGCCATACTGCCCATCTCCGAGAAATACAACGACTACGCCAACCGCGTGTGCGAGTACCTGAACAGCCAGGAAGTGCGCGCACTGGTGGACGGACGCAACGAAAAGATCGGACGCAAGATACGCGACAACGAAATGAAGCGCATCCCCTACATGCTCATTGTGGGCGAAAAAGAGGAGGCCGATGGGCTCGTAAGCGTGAGAAAACAAGGCGGTGGCGACCTCGGAAGCATGAAATTTGAGGATTTTGCAAAGAAAATCATCGAAGATGTGCGCGAAATGACGGAAAAGTACTAACTTTGCGCCCGCATTTTAACAAGCAAAACAAGCATAAAACGCTTCGGCCAAGACCGAAACTATGAAGAAAGACAACCTTAAAAATCAGTATCGTGTCAACGAACAGATCCGCGTTCGCGAAGTGCGAATCGTGGGCGATGACATCGAACCCGTTGTCATGGACACGCGCCAGGCCCTGCACCTGGCTGAGCAGAAAGGCGTGGACCTGGTTGAAATCTCACCCAACGCACAGCCTCCCGTGTGCCGGCTGATAGACTACTCCAAGTTCATCTATCAGCAGAAGAAGCGCCAGAAGGAGATGAAAGCCAAACAGGTGAAAATCGACATCAAGGAAATACGCTTCGGACCACAAACCGATGAGCACGACTATGACTTCAAACTCAAGCACGCCAAGAGCTTCCTCAGCGACGGCGACAAGGTGAAGGCATACGTGTTCTTCAAAGGCCGCTCCATCCTGTTCAAGGAACAGGGCGAAGTGCTTCTGCTGCGGTTCGCACAGGACCTGGAGGAATATGGCAAGGTGGAATCCATGCCCGTGCTGGAGGGAAAGCGCATGACCATGTTCATCGCTCCCAAAAAGACCGCACCCAAGGCCGAGCGACCTGTCGATGACGAGCACGAGACCGAGGAAACGGTTGTACAGGAACGCCGCAAGCCACAGCAGAAAGCGCCCAAGGAATACACCGGACCGCGCGTGGAAGGCGAGGACTGAACAAAACAAACGAGAAAAGCAGTGCGCTGCGCCTGGCTAATGCGCAGCCACGCCATTTAATAACACTTTAATTCATAAAAAAATGCCAAAAGTAAAGACGAATTCCGGTGCCAAGAAGCGCTTCGTGCTCACCGGAACGGGTAAGATCAAGCGTCACCACGCTTATCACAGTCACATCCTGACAAAGAAGGAAAAGAAGCAGAAACGCAATCTGCAGCACAGCGACCTCGTGGTCAGTGCAAACCGCAAGCAGGTGCGCGAACTCCTCCTCCTCCGCTAAACTTCAGGACACGAGACATTATCCACAAAGTCATTAACCGAATGTATGGCTGCAAAGACCGACCACCGCGCCGGCGCCATCGTTCAAAACAAACAAAATTATGCCAAGATCAGTTAATCATGTGGCTTCAAGAGCCAAGAGAAAGAGAATTTTAAGCCTCACACGCGGTTACATCGGCGCACGCAAGAACGTGTGGACCGTTGCCAAAAACACTTGGGAAAAGGGCCTCACCTATGCCTACCGCGATCGTAAGAACAAGAAGCGCAACTTCCGCGCTCTCTGGATTCAGCGTATCAATGCCGCTGCACGCCTCGAAGGCATGAGCTACAGCGTGCTCATGGGCAAGCTGCACAAGGCTGGCATCGAAATCAACCGCAAGGTGCTGGCCGACCTGGCCATGAATGCCCCCGAGGCTTTCAAGGCCATCGTTGCCAAGGTGAAGTAAGTTCTCTCAGAGCAATGCCCGGCACGGGCCTCTGCTGAAGAAAAGACTGATTGGGTTCTCGCTATCGAGGACCCATTTTTTTGTTTGCTCCACACCCCGTCCCGGGCTGGTGACTACGTACCTCCACGAAAGGCTTGTGGCTGAAGCACACGGTAACGGCTCAGCCATGCGGCATGTCGTGAAATGTTAAATAAGCTAAAAGCCCGCGCTTTTACCCTCGCGCGCGTACCAATAATAAGTAGAAAAGCACTACCTTTGCGCGAATTGAAAAGCCGACTTTGCAAAGTGAGCCAAACAATAAGCCATGACGGGGTGGTAAAAGCCGTCCAGTCCAATCAGGTAAGCGTGCTGATAGTGCAGTCGTCCGCTTGTGGCGGTTGCGCTGCCAAGTCGTTGTGTACCAGTGCCGAGAGCAAGGAAAAGATGATCCAGGTGACAGTGCCCGATGGAAACCTCTTCCACGAGGGCCAGGCTGTCATTGTGCTTGGACGCCTGTCCGATGGTCTCAGCGCTGCCGTGTTGGCCTATGCACTGCCGCTGGTTCTGCTTTTGGCGGTGCTTGTCATCGTCTTGGCCCTTGGCTATGACGAGAGCCTTGCCGCCTTGGCTGCCATCCTCTCGCTGGTGCCCTACTACGGCATCCTCTATCTGTTCCGCTCACGCCTGCAGCGTCGCTTTTCCTTCCGCTTGAAAATAAACGAAAACTAAATAAATCAATTCAAAAACGTTATGAATGTAATCTTAATTGCAGTGATTGTGCTTGGTGCAATCGGGCTGAGTTCCGCTCTCATCCTGTTCTTTGCCTCCAAGAAATTTGCTGTGCATGAAGACGAGCGCATCGGTCAGGTGCAGGAAGTGCTGCCTGGCGCCAATTGCGGCGGTTGCGGCTATCCCGGTTGTGCCGGCTTTGCCGGTGCCTGCGTCAAAGCAGCCGATGCCGGTTCGCTCGATGGCTATCTGTGCCCCGTGGGCGGTCAGCCCGTTATGGAGAAGGTGGCCGGTATCCTGGGCATGACAGCCGCCGCTTCCGCTCCGAAAGTGGCTGTGGTGCGTTGTAATGGCACGTGTGAGAACCGCCCCCGTGTGGCCGAGTTCGACGGAGCCGTGAGTTGCAAAGTGCAGAACATGCTGGGTGCTGGCGAGACCGCTTGTGCATACGGCTGTCTGGGCTGTGGCGACTGCGTGGAAGCCTGTCAGTTCGGTGCCATTCGCATCAATCCCGAAACAGGCATTGCCGAGGTCGATGAAGAGAAGTGCACCGCTTGTGGTGCCTGCGCAAAGGCTTGCCCGCGCGCCATCATCGAGATCCGCCTCAAGGGCCTCAAAAACCGTCGCGTGGTGGTGCTGTGCAACAACAAGGACAAAGGCGCACAAACCCGCAAAGCCTGTAAGGTGGGCTGCATCGCATGCCAGAAGTGCGTGAAAGTGTGCAAGTTCGAGGCCATCACCGTGACAAACAACCTCAGCTATATCGATGCCGAGAAGTGCAAGCTGTGCCGCAAATGTGAGGAGGAATGTCCGCAGGGCACCATCCAGGCCTTCAACTTCCCGCCCCGCAAGCCCAAGGCCGAAGCACCTGCAGCTCCCCAGGCAGCTGCCCCCAAGGCCGAAGCTCCTCAGGCAGTTGCTCCCAAGGCTGAAGCTCCTCAGGCAGCTGCTCCCAAGGCTGAAGCTACTCAGGCAGCCACTGTGCCCGTTGGTTCCCCAACGGATCAGCCCCTCGCAAATCCCAATGTTGAACCCGCAAAAGAAGAATCAAAAGCATGAAAACGTTTAGATTAGGCGGTGTTCATCCCGCAGAAAACAAGCTGTCTGCCGCAAGCCCTATCCGTCAGGCTGGCTTGCCTAAGCAGGCAGTCATATCCATGTTCCAGCATATCGGTGCCCCCGCTGTGCCCGTTGTGAAGAAAGGCGACGAAGTGAAAGTGGGCACCATGGTGGGCGAGCCGGGCAAAGGCCTGAGCGTGCCCATCTTCTCTGGCGTAAGCGGAAAAGTAAACAAGGTGGACAATATGCTGGATTCCAGCGGTCTGAAGCGCATGGCTGTGGTCATCGACGTGGAAGGCGATGAGTGGGAACCAGCCATCGACCGCACGCCCGACCTCGTCACATTGGCCGATCGCCCCGAACTGACACCTGCTGATATCGTAGCACGCATCCGCGAAGCCGGTATCGTCGGTATGGGCGGTGCCACATTCCCCACAGGCGTGAAGCTCTCGCCCCCTCCAGGAACCAAGGCCACCTGCGTCATCGTCAATGCCGTAGAGTGCGAGCCCTACCTCACAGCCGACCATCGGCTTATGCTTGAGAAGCCCGAACAGATTCTGGTGGGCTTGCAGCTTATCATGAAGGCCGTGGGCGTGAACAAAGGCTATATCGGCATAGAGAACAACAAGCCCGATGCCATCCAACTGCTCACCGAGAAGGCCAAGAACCTGACGGACATCGAGGTGGTGCCCCTGAAAGTGAAATACCCGCAGGGCGGTGAGAAACAGCTCATCGATGCCGTCATTGGCCGTCAGGTGCCCGCTCCGCCAGCTCTGCCCATCCACGTGGGTGCTATCGTGCAGAACGTAGGTACGGTCTATGCCATCTACGAGGCCGTGATGAAAAACAAGCCGCTGGTGGAACGTGTCATCACCGTGACAGGCAAGAGCGTGAAGGAACCCTCCAACTTCCTGGCTCGAATCGGCACACCCATGCAACAACTCATCGACGAGGTGGGTGGCCTGCCCGAGGACACCGGTAAGATCATCGGCGGTGGTCCCATGATGGGCAAGGCCCTGCTCAGCCTGGAAGTGCCTGTGACCAAAGGTGCCTCCGGCCTGCTCATCATGAACCAGAAGGAAGCCAAGCGCGTGGCACCCCAGCCCTGTATCCGTTGTGCCAAGTGCGTAGGTGCATGCCCCATGGGCCTCGAACCCTATCTCCTGGCCAAACTGGCCAAGGCCAAGGATTGGGACAAGTGCCTGGAGAACGATGTGCCCTCCTGCATTGAATGCGGCAGCTGCCAGTTCACATGCCCCAGTCATCGCCCGTTGCTGGACAACATCCGCGTGGGCAAGACCACCGTCATGGGTATCCTGCGCGAGCGCGCTGTCAAGAAATAAGAAATCATCATCATCATAAACAGAACAATCATGTCTAAACTAACAATATCCCTATCGCCCCATGTGCACAGTGGCGACTCCGTGCAGAAGAATATGTACGGCGTGATTGTGGCACTGGTGCCCGCATTGCTGGCTTCGCTATGGTTCTTCGGGCTGGGCAGTGCCATCGTCCTGGCCACAAGCGTTGTGAGCTGCGTGTTCTTCGAGTGGGCCATCACCAAGTTTATCCTTCACCGCGATGCGCTGACCATCACCGATGGCTCGGCCATCCTGACGGGCTTGCTGCTCGGTTTCAACCTGCCCAGTAACCTGCCGCTGTGGATCATCATTATCGGTGCCTTGGTGGCCATCGGCATCGGCAAGATGACCTTCGGAGGCTTGGGTCAGAACCCCTTCAATCCTGCCTTGGCCGGACGTATCTTCCTGCTTATCTCCTTCCCCGTACAGATGACAACCTGGCCGGTGAGCGGCCAGTTGGGCTATGTGGATGTGGAAACGGCAGCCACGCCCCTGGCGCTGATGAAGCAAGCCATCAAGTCCGGCGATGCCAGTGTGCTGAACGAACTGCCCTCCAGCATCGACATGCTGATCGGACAGACAGGCGGCTGCTTGGGCGAGGTAAGTGCGCTGGCACTGCTCATCGGTGGCTGCTACCTGTTGTGGAAGAAAATCATCACCTGGCACATCCCTGTAAGCATTATCCTCACGGTGTTTGTGCTCAGTGGCATCTTCTATCTGTGCGACCCTGCCTACGCCAACCCCTGTCAGGTCGTGCTGAGTGGTGGTCTGATGCTGGGCGCCATCTTCATGGCAACCGATTATGTGACCAGCCCCATGACGGCCAAAGGCCAGCTTATCTATGGTGTGGCCATCGGCGTCATTACCGTGCTTATCCGCGATTTCGGTGCCTATCCCGAGGGTATGAGCTTTGCCATCTTCATCATGAACGGCTTCACGCCCATCATCAACAACTATGTCAAACCTAAACGATTCGGGGAGGAAGTGAAGAAATGAAAAAGCTACAATCCACTTTGCCCAATATGGCGCTGGTGCTCACGCTGATAGCCGTGCTGGCTGCGGGCGTGCTGGCCTACGTAAACCAAGTGACCAAGGGCCCCATCGAAGCCAATAAGCAGAAAACACTCGCCGAAGGCATCAACAGTGTGCTGGGCGGTGCCCAGGCCGATGTGCAGAAAACGGACACTTTGAAGGATGCCAACGAAAATGATGTGGTGATTTATGTCACCAACCAGGGCGTGGCCGTCAAGGCTACCGACCCCAACGGCTTCGGAGGTCCGCTCACCGTTCTTGTCGGTTTCGATGAGGCAGGCACCATCAAAGGCTACACCGTGCTCGAACATGCCGAGACGCCCGGTCTCGGTGCCAAGGCTTCCTTCTGGTTCCAGGAAGGGCAGAAAGGCAACATCATCGGCCTGAACCCAGGCGAGAAGGAACTCACCGTGAGCAAGGACGGCGGTCAGGTTGATGCCATCACGGCATCCACCATCACCAGCCGCGCCTTCCTCCGTGCCGTCAACTCGGCCTTCCATGCCTATGTAAGCGCTCCTGCTTCGGCCGATGCCGAGAGCGGCGCAACAGCTCAGCAGCATGCGGCAACACCTCAAACAGAAGTAACAGACACTATTAACTAAACAAGCAGTACACAATGAACTACTTTAAGATACTGATGAATGGCATTGTCAAGGAGAATCCGACATTCGTCCTTCTGCTTGGCATGTGTCCTACGCTCGGAACCACTTCCAGCGCACTGAACGGTATGTCCATGGGCTTGGCCACGATGGCTGTGCTCATCTTTTCCAACCTCATTATCTCGCTCATCAAGAACCTCGTGCCCGATATGGTGCGCATCCCCTGCTACATCGTTGTGATCGCCTCGCTGGTGACTGTGCTCCAGATGTTCATGCAGGCCTTCACGCCCGCCGTGTATGCCTCGCTCGGATTGTTCATCCCCCTCATCGTGGTGAACTGCATCATCCTGGGTCGTGCCGAAGCCTTTGCAGCCAAGCGCGGTCCGGTGGAGAGCATCTTCGACGGCATCGGCATCGGCCTCGGCTTCACCATCGCACTGACGCTGCTGGGCGGCATCCGCGAGTTGCTGGGCACGGGCAAGGTGTTCGACCAGACCATCTTCCCCGAGGACTATGGCATGCTGCTCTTCGTCCTGGCTCCCGGTGCCTTCATCGCCCTGGGCTATCTCATCGCAATCGTAAACCGTCTAAAGAAAGCATAACATTATGGCATACCTATTGATATTCTTCTCGGCGATATTCGTCAATAATATCGTCCTGTCTCAGTTCCTCGGCATCTGCCCCTTCCTGGGCGTGTCCAAGAAAATCGACACGGCACTGGGTATGTCGGCAGCAGTGGCCTTTGTGCTCACCATTGCCACCATCGTGACCTACCTTATCCAGAAGCTGTTGGAGGCTTACGATCTGGTCTATCTGCAGACGATAGCCTTCATCCTGGTCATTGCAGCCTTGGTGCAGATGGTCGAGATCGTGCTGAAGAAGGTGTCGCCCGCGCTGTACCAGTCGCTGGGTGTATTCCTGCCCCTCATCACCACCAACTGCTGCATCCTTGGTGTAGCCATCCTTGTGGCACAGGGCACTTACAATGCGCAGGGCATGGAGCCCAACCTGCTCACCGGCGTCGTCTATGCCCTCTCCACAGCCTTAGGCTTCGGTTTGGCACTGACCATCTTCTCGGGCATCCGCGAGCAACTGGCCCTGATGGATATTCCTGAAGGCGTGAAGGGCGTTCCTGTGGCGCTCATCGTGGCCGGCTTCCTGGCCATGGCTTTCATGGGCTTCAGCGGTGTTGATAACGGCCTTGCCCAACTGCTGGGCATTTGAGCCGTTTTAGCAACCCATCTATAAACCTCTTGCAGCTATGCGACGTGTCAGTCTGACTATTTTGCTGCTCCTGCCTCTACTCATGCATGGGCAGAACACGCTCGACATCGATGGCGATCGTGTGGGCTATGGTATCGTTCGTAAGGGGCCGATGCCCCGGGCACTGCAAGAGATGTTACGCGATGTGAAGGCGCGCAGGACGAACAATGTTCGCCGCGCGCCTTCGCGTGCTTCCTATGCCGCTGCCACACAGACAACCGATGCCGTTCAGCCGGCCATTGGCCCGCTCCTTGCTACCGTCCGTGCGCAGGAAACACCCTACAACGACCAGTGTCCCACATGGACCGATGAGAATGGGCAGGTGAGCGAGGCACGTTGCCTGACGGGATGTGTGGCCACCAGCATCGAGCAAGTGCTGACCTATTATCGTTTTCCGAAGGAACTGAAGGATACGCTCTTCGGTTGGGAAACGCCCAATTACACCATTCCCGACATGTTGCCCGGCACCACCTTCAACTGGCAGCAGGTGCGCAACGACTATCGCAGCGGGTGGACACCCGAGCAGGCCGAGGCAGTGGCACGCTTGTCGCTGGCCTGCGGCATGGCCGTTCACATGAACTACGGCTTGGATGCCAGCGGTGCCAACTTCTGGTGGGGAACGGACAATCTGCGCCGTGCCTTCGGGTTGGAGGTGGTGCGTTGCTATGACCGCGTGCTCTACTCTCCTGAACATTGGCATCGGCTGCTTCGCAACGAGTTGGAACACGGACACCCGTTGGCCTATGCAGGGCATAATATGGAACTGGGTGGGCACGCCTTCAATATCGATGGCGTGGATGCACGCGGTTTCTATCATGTAAACTGGGGCTATGGCGGTTCCTACGATGGCTGGTATGACCTTGACTGGCTCAATCCGTGGGAGCCAACCGACATCGATTCCCTGGGCATTGCCGAAGGCTTCTTCTCCAACCATTATGCGTTGGTGTTGCATCCCACGGCAGAGGATATGCCCCTCGATGCCGATTCGCTGAACATGGACAGCCTTGGCGTGGTGTGCGACAGCATTACCTTCGTCCGCCAGCCCGACCTGCAAGGAATGGTTCCCGTCGATTTCCATTTCCGCAATACCAGTCAAAACGCAGTTACCTACACCTACGAGGTCATGACGTGGCTGCCCACCGATACCGCCATTTTCTACCAAGCCGACTATGTCGGCCTCGCAGCACTTACGCTGCAGCCTGGGCAGTGTCGCACACAGCGCACCTATTGTCACTTCACCCAGCAGGGCGAGCGATTGTTTGGCATCTCGCCCGATGATGTCACCCTGCCGTTCGTCACCTCGGTCACGATCGCTGCCGGAACACCGCCCAGGTTGGAATGGGGTGCAGCCACAGTACGCCTGGAAGCAGATAGTGCTGTGCTCACGGTGCCCGTCAGCAATTTGGCTGCCACGGGTGTGGCTGGCAATCTGGTCACCTTCTGCCTCTATCCTGACGGCAAGGAGGCCGAGGACCTCAGGCATTGGGCTGTGCTGAACCTGCCTGCAGGCGCTTCGCAGACGTTGGAGGTCACCTTCACGGGCCTCGATGCTGCTACCCACTACACCTTCCTGGTGCGCTGTCCATGGGCCATTCAGGCCACAACAGATTTCACCACAGGCGTGCATGCCATTCCTGCATCCCCGCAGACCAATGCTGCCTGTTTCGACTTGAGTGGGCGGCGGGTCGTGCATCCAGGCTCACGCAGCGGGCAGGCAGGGCATCCCCGCATCCTTATCTCAGACGGACGTAAATGGTTGGAACAATGACAGAACATATTGAAAGTGCCGTAGCCGCAAGCATCGTTGCCAAATACTATCCCGACAACACCCCCTTGCGCACCATTCTTGTAACGCATTCGCAGTCGGTGGCCCGTATGGCAATGGATGTGGCGCGCCGCCATCCGGAATTGGCTGCCGATGAGACATTCCTCTACGAAGCCGCCATCCTGCACGACATCGGCATTTTCCGTTGCAATGCACCGGGCATCTGCTGCACCGGCACCGAGCCCTATATCCGGCATGGCATTCTGGGGGCAGAACTGCTCAGAGCCGAAGGCCTTCCTCGCCATGCACGCGTGGCAGAGCGACACACCGGTACGGGCATCACTGTCGAGGCCATCCGGCAGCAAGGACTTCCGCTTCCGCTTCGCGACTACTCGCCCGAAACCATCGAGGAGCAAATCGTTTGCTACGCCGACAAATTCTTCTCCAAAACGCACTTGGAGCGTGAACGCACCCCGCAGCAAGTGCTGCAGAGTTTGGCCAAATTCGGTCCGGAAAGTGTGGCGCGGATGCAGCAGTGGATGTCCCTTTTCAGTTAAAATCCTTTTAGCCGAGGCCAAATAGCCTAAATTAAACATAAATAATTTGGGCAGGTGACCGATTTGCACTATCTTTGCTCAGTTTTTGAGCGCGCTATGTCTGCGCCCCGCAAGAAGTGAATAGGAAATTAGTATTTATACCACTCATACTCTGTGCGTTGGGATTCGTCCTCGCGTGCGGTTCGCCGTCAGGAAATGCAACCAGCGGCCGTGCCGGTGCGGGTGCCAATGCAGGTGGCTTGGCAGTGGGGCAGAAAGCCGTAGGCTCGGAGGCTTCCGTCCGTACGTCTTCCGCCTCTAAAGCCTTGGTCTTATCCGGCCAAGACGTAGCGGCAGATTCACTGCAAGCTGCGTCTGTTGCCGATAGCATGATTGGCCACGCAGACCATCGGTCCGATGATATACTTCTTGCCGATTCCGTCAGTGCCGATTCTCTCGCAGAAAGGCAGCGTTCCGATTCAGTGCGATTGGCAGGCTTGGACTCGCTCAAGGCCGCTTTAGACACCCTGCGCACGGTTATTGTCAATGGCGATACCGTGGTGCTGAACCGTGCCGGACGCAAGCCTGGGCGCGATACGCTGCAGATTGATTCCACCCGGCAGAGCAAGAGTGCGCTGGATGCCATCGTCGATTTCGAGGCCAAGGACTCCATTACCTTCAACTACGTGAAGAAGCGCACCAACCTGTTCGGTAATTCCAACGTGAAATACACCAACCTGGAGCTTACGGCCGACCTCATCACCATGAGCATGGACAGCTCTATAGTTCATGCGCTTGGCACACGCGACTCGCTGGGCAACATCGTTTCTCCCCCCACGTTCAAGCAGGGCAACGATACCTACGAGCCCGACGAGATTGTTTACAACTTTAAGACCCGCAAGGCTTTCATTACCAATGTCTATACGAAGCAAGGCGATGGGTTCCTTATCAGTCAGGAATCTAAGCGCGACAGCGCCGGAACCATGTATGTGAAGAAAGCCTGGTACACCACTTGCGATGCCAAGCACCCCCACTTCTATCTGGCCCTGACCAAGGCCAAGGTGCGCCCCGGCAAGGATGTGGTGTTCGGTCCGGCCTATCTGGTAGTGGAGGACGTGCCGCTGCCCTTGGCCCTGCCTTATGGCTTCTTCCCCTTCTCCGACAGCTATTCCAGTGGTATCATCATGCCCACCTATGGCGATGAGACCACCCGCGGTTTCTACCTGCGCGACGGTGGCTATTATTTTGCCATCAGCGACAAGATGGATTTGAAGGTGTTAGGCGAAATCTTTACCAAAGGCTCATGGGGCGTGAGCACCTTGCTCAACTACAAGAAACGCTACCGCTTCAACGGCTCGCTGAACTTCTCCTACCAAAACACGCAGGAGGGCGAGAAGAACATGCCCGACTACTCTGTGGCCAAGAGCTTCAAGTTCCAGTGGAGCCATCGGCAGGACAGCAAGGCCAACCCCTCGCAGAGCTTCTCGGCCAGCGTCAACTTTGCCACATCGAGCTATGAGAACAACAACCTCAACTCCATGTACAACCCGCAGAGCCGCACGCAGAGCACCCGCACGTCGTCCATCTCTTATAGCAAGAGTTTTGCAGACATCGGTCTGACCCTGTCCACCACGATGAACCTCTCGCAGAACATGCGCGACTCCTCCATCTCCATGACGCTGCCCTCGCTCAATATCTCCTTGGCACGTTTCAACCCCTTCAAACGCAAGAAGATGGCCGGTGCCGAGCGTTGGTATGAAAAGATAGCCGTGAGCTATACCGGTACCTTCTCCAATAGCATTTCCACCAAGGAGAGCCAGCTGCTCCATTCCAATTTCATCCGCGACTGGAAGAACGGCATGAAGCACGACATCCCCGTCAACGCCTCCTTCACGCTGCTCAACTATATCAACGTCACCCCGCAGTTCCACTTCACCGATCGCATGTATTCCTATAAGGTGAACCGCGACTGGGATCAGGAGTCGCAGAAGGAGGTGCGCGACACCGTCTATGGCTTCCACAATGTTTACGACTTCAACATGAGCGTGTCGGCCAATACCAAGCTCTACGGCTTCTACCGCCCGCTCATTGGCAAGAAGATTTCCATGATTCGCCACGTGTTCACGCCGTCGGTAAGCTTCAGCTACGCCCCCGACTTCGGTGCCGCGCACTGGGGCTATTGGGGTTCGTATGTCAAGACCGATGCCAATGGCAATGTTTCCACGGTGAGCTATTCGCCCTACAACGGCATGATGTACGGCGTGCCCTCGCAGGGCAAGACAGGCAACGTGTCGCTGGATATTTCTAACAACATTGAAATGAAGCTGAACAGCGACAAAGACTCAACAGGTTATAAGAAAATCAGCCTGATTGATGAGCTGGGTGCAAGCATGAGCTACAACATGGCCGCACGCGAGAAGCCCTGGAGCAACCTGAACATGCGTGTGCGCCTCAAACTCACCAAGAGCTACACATTCTCCATGAATGCAGTCTTCGCCACCTATGCTTATGAGTTCGATGACAACGGCAATGTGCGCGTGGGCAACAAGACCGAGTACAGCCAAGGCCGTTTCGGACGCTTCCAGGGCATGTCGCAAAACCTGTCATACACCCTGAACAATGACAAGCTGCGCGAACTCTTTAGCGGGGGCAAGAAGAAAAACAAGGGCCATGCGAGCGATGAGGACGATGAGGACGAAGAAGATGAAGAGGACGAGGATATCAACGAAAGCAACATGGACCCGGAGCTGACCAAGGGGCAGCGTGGCGCCAAGACAGTGGCCAAGGGCGATGTGGACGAGGATGGCTATCTGGCCTTCCAGCTGCCTTGGTCCATCTCCTTCTCCTATGGCGTGTCGATGTCCGAAAACACACAGGCGCAGATCAATGCCAGCCGCATGCGCTACCCCTACAAGCTCACGCATACCTTCAACTTCTCCGGCAACCTGCGCATTGCCGAGGGGTGGAACATCACCTGGAGCTCGGGCTACGACTTCAACTACCACAAGCTGTCCATGACCACAGCCTCGCTCAGCCGCGACCTGCATTGCTTCACCATGAGTTGTTCCATGGTTATATCACCCTACACCTCGTTCAACTTCACCTTTGCAGCCAAGGCTTCCACCCTGGCCGATGCCTTACGCTGGAAAAAGCAGAGCGGACGCACCAACACCATTAATTGGTACAATTGACATTGACACCACCAAACGCAGCACACACACCATGAACAATAGCTTCTATAGAGACCTGATCAACCATCTTATCCAAGCTGGTAGCGAAGGCGTGCGTGTGTGTCAGCTGGCGCGACATATCTACAACCAAAACACCACGCTGTTCGATCGTCCCGTCCAGTACGAGCCTCTGCGGCGCTTGCTGAACAGTTATCTCTGGCATTCGTCGCGCCACCGCCGCAGCATCTTCGTGCAGCGTGCCCGTGGCGTGTATGCACTCAAGCCCCATGTGGCAGTGCAGCTGGATTTCGACTTTGCCGATGAAGCAGAAACCCCTACGGAGCCCCAAGTGCCCGTGCCCTCGGCCCCACGGCAACTGTACCTCTTTGATTAATCTTTTTATACGTTGACCATGATATTAAGAGCATCTTTTATGAAGAAAACACTTTTCCTCTTAGCCTGCGCTGGTATGTCGCTCGTGCAGGTGTCGTGCGACAAGGAGCAGGAATTCCATTCCACTCAGCTCTTCTACCCCTTTGCCGCCCGTAGCTTGGTCTATGCCGACCAGCAGGAAGATTCGTTGGTGTTCGAGACCACCGAGTCCTGGCTGCTCACCTCCAATTCCAGCTGGTGCACGGTAGCCGACTATATCGCCAAAGTGGACAATCCCTATCCCAACACACTGGTGATAGGCAAGGCTCCCATCTTTTTTACTCCCAATAAGTCGGGCGATTGGCGTTTGGCCATCGTTTCGATCAATGCCGGTGAGTATTCTGCACAGGCTGCCTACTATCAGGCACCCTTCCTCAATGTGATCCGCCCGGCGCGTGTCAACACACAGGACGGCTTTCCAAACAAGCTCTCAGAACTGACCGATTCGGCACGATGGACCACCGACTCCGTCACATTCAGGGTGTTTGGCCACTGGACGCTCGAGAGCCAGAGCCAGCGACTGACACCTGAGGTCACTCAAGGTCGCGCGGGCCTGCATACCGTTCGTTTCTCGCAGCCTGTCAACACCACAGCGACCGATCAAACCGACACACTGTTGCTCGTCTGCGAAGGCGTCACCGACAAGATACCCGTTCGTCAGCTTGCACCCAAACGCTAATCCCTTCCCGCCTAACACAAACAACCATCAACATTCCAGTTAGAACGATGAAAAAGACGACATTCTTCCTCCTTGCTTTGTTGGGTATTGGCACAGCTCGGGCCCATACAAACATCCCAGATTCAGTCTATCTGTTGGCCTACAACACCAATCCTACCAAAGGCCTGTCCTTTGCCTACAGCGGCAATGGCCGCCAATGGCGCCCCGTGGGCAATGGCCGTACATTCGTCAGTTCCGACTATGGTGCCTGGGGCGCGGAGAAGCGCATGCACAACCCCAGCTTAGCGCGCCGTGCTGATGGTATGTGGGTGGCTGTGTGGGGGCTGAACGACCGCACCAACCAGTTTGCCGTTGCACTTACCCCAGACCTCCTGCATTGGAAGCCCCAGGACTATCCTTATATGAATGGAGTGGGGCAGTGCCTGGAGCCACAGGTCAGTGTTGCCGATGGGAAGGTCATCGTCTGCTTTCACGATGCCACGGGCCAGTGGTATCAAACACAGTCCACCGATGCCTATCATTTCTCGTCGCCCGTAAAGGTCGAGGCGCTGAAACCTGTCAGGACAGAGGCCGAGGTGGCTGGGGCAAAGGTGAATGGCGAGGTGGTAAAACTGCCTTGGCGCGAGGTGGAGGCCCTGTGCAATGCCGACCAGGCCATGCGCGCACGCGATGCCAAGAATGGCGAACGCATGGCCGACGATGCCACGCGTTTTGCCGGGTTGCATGGCGTGAAGGCCAGCATCGAGGTGCAGCCTTCGCAGGCAAAGGCCATCTCCGACAAGCTGATTGGTATCTTCTTTGAAGACATCAACTACAGTGCCGATGGCGGTCTCTATGCCGAACTCATCCAGAACCGCGATTTCGAATATGACGAAGCCGATGGTGGGCGCGAGGCCAACTGGACGGCCACCAATAGCTGGTCGCTCGTGGGCGAAGGCACTACTTTCAACATCGAAACGGCCGACCCCGTCCATGCCAATCAGGCACACTATGCCGTGCTCGACATCACCACTCCTGGAGCCGCACTGACTAACGATGGGTTTGATGGCATCGTCGTCCGCAAAGGTCAGAAGTATGATGTCAGCCTCTTCGCGCGCCAACTCAGCGGCACCAGTGGCAAACTCCGCATTCAGCTCAAGGAAGCCGACCGCGTGCTGGGCGAGACGCTGCTCAAGGCACCTTCAGCCCGTTGGAGCAAGGTGTCTGGCGTGATCAAAGCCTCTGCCGATGCCAATTCCGCTGTGCTGTGCGTGATACCCGAAAAGAGCGGACGTGTGGCACTCGACCTCATTTCCCTCTTCCCGCAGAACACCTATAAAGGACGCAAGAATGGCCTTCGTGCCGATATGGCACAGGCTTTGGCCGACCTCCATCCCCGCTTCATGCGCTTCCCCGGTGGTTGTGTGGCCCATGGCGATGGCCTGGGCAACATGTACAACTGGAAGGAGACGATAGGCCCCATCGAGACCCGCAAGGGTGCCCGCAACCTCTGGGGCTATCACCAGTCGCGTGGCCTGGGCTTCTACGAGTTATCCAGATGTGCGAGGATATGGGCATGGAGCCGTTGCCGGTCCTGCCTGCCGGAGTGCCCTGTCAAAACAGCAGCCGGGGTGGTGGCGGTCAGCAAGGCGGCATACCCATGGAGCAGATGGGCGCCTATATCCAGGATGTCCTGGACCTGATAGAGTGGGCCAATGGCGATCCGAAGACCTCCACGTGGGCACGGATGCGTGCCGAAGCAGGTCACCCCAAGCCCTTTGGACTGCGATACATAGGCATCGGCAACGAGGATCTGATCAGCGAGACATTTACCGAGCGCTATCTGATGATCATCAAGGCCGTAAAGGCCAAGTACCCCGACATTCAGGTGTGTGGCACTGTCGGGCCTTTCTTCGAGGGCAGCGACTATGAGCAGGGCTGGCGCCTGGCCAAGGATCACCACATTGATATGGTGGACGAGCACTACTACGTTCAGCCCGGTTGGTACATCCATAATCAGGATTACTACGATCACTATGATCGCTCGGCTTCCAAGGTCTATCTGGGCGAGTACGCATCGCACACCAACGGCCGCGTGCTGAACATGGAAACGGCCCTTACCTGTGCACTGCACATCTGCAACCTGGAACGCAACGGCGACATCGTGGCCATGAGTTCCTATGCGCCGTTGCTGGCCAAGCATGGACATACGCAGTGGAACCCCGACCTGATCTACTTCGACAACGAACGTGTGCACCTTACAACCGACTATTACACCCAAATGCTTCATGGGCAGCACAGTGGCAACAGTTACCTGCCTTCGCGTGTGCAAGTCAGTTCCATGCAGGCTGGCCGCGATGGCGAGCGCCTTCAACCCGCATCGGCCGATGTGAGTCTGCGAGTAGGGATGTCTGTCGTGCGCGATTCGGTTTCCGGCCGTTCGTACATCAAGTTGGTCAATCTGCTTCCGCAAGCAGTCAGTGCCGATATAGCCTATCCCGGCATTCAGCCGCACGAAGCCACGGTAACAGTACTGAAGGGCGATGGCTGGGCCGATCGCAATGCCGTACCTGCCAGCTCGAAGCTGTCTGTGTCCGATGCCTTCACCTACGAGTTGCCCCCCTATAGCTTCTCCATCATCAGTCTCTGATACAACCCTTGCCCGGCGTTCCCCCACCGCCAGGTTCATCGGAAGCCTGGAAACAGAGCCACCTCGGCCACCGTGCCCAGCGGTTCCCCGCTGGTAATCGCGGTCCCAATCAAACATCAAAAACTTCTCTCCTATGCGTCGCACCGTATTTCTCATGCTGCTCCTACTCACCCTGCCGGCCTGTGCCGCCAGTGTGCTGCGTTCTGCACGCGAGAGCATCAAGAAAGGTGCCAATCTTGCAGGAACGGAGAAAACCTTGCTGGCCGAGGCCGTTAAGCCCTCCACCACACATGCCGACCAAGCCGAGTGCTACCGGTTGGCCGCCGAGTGTAATCGCAAGCTGCACGCGCAGCAAAACGTGAAGCTCTATCTGAAGCAACAGTTTGACACGGTGCAGTTCTATGCCACCCTGCTCAACGTGTTCAAACAGCTGGAACTGTGCGACAGCGTTGAGCAGCAGCCCGATGAGAAGGGGCGCGTGCGCATCAACAACCGCAAGAAGAGCCGCGAAATCCTGCTTTCCTACCGGCGTAATCTCTACAACGGCGGTGTTTTCCACTACCGCAAGCAAGCCCATGCCCAGGCCTTCTCCTATTTCGACAGGTACGTGGGCTGTGCCTCACACCCCATCTTCACTCCCGATTCGTTTGCCACCACCGACTCCCTCTTGCCCCGTGCAGCCTACCTGGCTGTGGTCAGTGCCTTCCAGGCCAAGCAATACCAAGGTGTGATTCGTCATGCCAACCTGGCACGTACGGCTGGTCTGCAACGCCATCTGGTGCAGGAATACCTGTGCCGTTCCTACGAGGCGCTGGGCGATAGCCTCTCCCGTGTGGATGCCTTGTGGCAAGGGTTGCGCAGCGATGCCTCCCATCCCTATTTCTTCTCCAACTTGCAGGATTATCTGGTGCAGAGTGGGCAGTTGGACAAGGCCCTTGCGGTGGCCGATTCCATGATCCAGACCGACAGCCGCAATCCGCTCTATTGGTATGCCCGTTCGCTGGTGCTTCTCAAGCAGGAGCGCGATCGCGAGGCCATCGATGCCTGCGACTCCTGCATCGTATGCGACTCCAACTATGTCGATGCCTATTACAACAAAGGCATTGCCTCACTGAACCTGGCCGTCGTTTACACCGAACAGGCCTGCACCGACCTCAGCAACCCCAAGTGTCTGCGCGACCAACAGATTATCCGTAGCCTCTACACCCTGGCAAAACTGCCTATGGAGAAAGTCCGTCAGCTGGAGCCAGACAACGTAGGGCGCTGGGGCCCACCGTTATACCGTATCTATCTTCACCTCAACATGGGTCGTGAGTTCGATGAGATCGATCGCCTGCTGCCCCATTAGCCCGCGTGGTTTCAGCAGCCCACTCTCAGCCATCTGTCTTCGCTCTTCCAGTCCTTCAGCTTACCGGCCTAAACACCTTCAGTAGCCTATGTACCGCAGCCTCGTCAGCCTCATAGCAGCTTGCCTCTTCGGCTTGTTAGCCGTCGCCTGTTCCTCAGCCGACGATGCTGTCAAGTGCCGGCTCGCACAGCGGTTGGATTCGCTCAACGACCATGCCTACCGTTGGCGTTACCGCGATATCGACACCGTCAGGACGTGTGCCGGTCAGGTCCTGCGCGAGGCACATCGTTTAGGCCTTTGCGATGCCGAGGCAGAAGCGCTTAATACACTCATGTTTGAGCGTTTCCAACAGATGGATTTTGACAGCGCTCTGGTCTTGGCCGAGCGTGTGCGCCACCTCACCTCCAACCAGATCGAGCTGCTCATTGCCGATGTCATGAGCATGAAGATAGCACAGCGTGTCAGCGACAATCGCGCCTTCTTCACCCACCGTGTGCATGCAGCCCGACGCATGGAGCGCATCAGCGAGGAAGAGGGCCTGCTCAACCCACGGCAGCTGCAGCGCTTCAACTATGCCCGGGGCGAGTTCTATATCGTGTCGGCCACCTATTTCTATTATGTAGATCAGCACGAGCGGGCACTTGCCGAGATCGACCTGGCCGAGCCTTATTGCCAGTTGCAGGCCGACACAGCACAGTGGCTCTACTTCTGCTACATGAAGGGCTCTGGCCAGATGGTCGCCGCTGCCACCCCCGAGTTGGTCACCCGCCAGGAGTTCGACTACCTGTTCAAGTGCTACACCTTCTCCAAGAACAACGGCTATCGGTTCTTTCAGGCAAATGCCTTGCAGTCGCTTGCTACGATGCTGAACGACTCCACCGAGGCCGCTGTCGTCCAGGCCTATAAGCCGGATGCCATGGAGTACTTGGCAGGGCAGTTCCCGCCAGGGCAGATGCCTGAGCGCATGGCCATGAAAGCCTACGAGCTCTTCTATGCCTACAAGGATGCCTTCCAAAGCGCCTGTGCCCTGCGCACACTGGGCGAACTCAGCTTCTATAACGCCGACCCCATGCAGGCAATCAGCTACTACAAGCAGGCCCTGCTGTTGGTCGAGGGCAAGCGCCTGCCAGAGTGGGTCTCGGGCTTCCATCAGCACATGTCGTTGGCCTATAGTGCCTTGGATAACCGTAAGGCCAGTGCGGCCCACCGCAATGCCTATCTGGACCAGTTGGCGGTGACGCAGCAGGACATGGAACAAGCCAGCCATTACGACGAGCTGCAAGCTGAGAACCGACGCTTGTCCTGGGCTTTCATCAGCCTGATTGTGCTGAGCGTTGCCATCGGCCTGCTCATGGCCTATTTGCGGCGGCGCCTCAAGCGGCGTGCCCGCGCACAGGATTGGCTGCTGCGGCAGGTACTGCTGCTCACCCAGCCCGGTGCTGCCGATGCCGATGGCACGTCAGTTGCACCGACCGCCAGGCTGTTCCATGCCCATGCCCGTAAGGCCCAGGCTGAAGGGGCTGCCGAGCGCCGCGCCCTGGAAGCCTTGGCCGAGCCCTATCGGGTATTCATGACCACGGCCAACCAGCAGATGCAGAACCTGACCGACGAGCGCGAACAGCTGGAGGAACAGCAGGCTGCCGTGCGCATGCGCATCGTGGCCAACAAACGCCAGAATGTGGAGAAACGTGCCAAACTGCAACTCGTCTATGCCATCGTGCCCTTCTTGGACCGCATCATCGGACAGGTGCAGCGCATGGAGCGCACTGGTGTGGTCAAGCCGGAGGGCTTGCAGTACATCTGCGAGCTCATCGACCAGATAAACGACTACAACGACATCCTCACGCAGTGGATACAGATGCAGCGTGGGCAGCTCAGCCTTCGCATCACCTCCTTCCCCCTCCGTCAGCTTTTCGACCTGCTACGCCAGGGGCATTATGCCTTCGATCAGAAAGGGGTGCAGCTCTGTGTGGAGGATACCGATGCCGTAATCAAGGCCGACCGCTCGCTCACACTCTTCATGCTCAACACGTTGGCCGACAATGCACGCAAGTTCACCTCAGCGGGTGGCACGGTCACCGTCAGTGCCGAAACAGGCGTCATGCCCGAGGGCCCTTACGTCGAGATCAGTGTCAAGGACACAGGCTGTGGCCTTTCGCCAGAGGCTGTCGAGACCATTCAGAACAGCAAGGTGTTCGATGCCTCGTCCCTGCCTTCAGTGCCTGCCGATGCCGCTGCTGGCAAGGGCTTCGGGTTTGGGCTGATGAACTGCAAGGGCATCATCGAGAAATACCGCAAGACAGGTGCCTTCTTTGCCGTGTGCCACATGGGTGTGGAGAGTCGGGTGGGGCAGGGCAGCCGTTTCTTCTTCCGCTTGCCTCGGGTCCTGACGCTTCTCTTGCTGCTGCTCATTGGTGGCCCCGCATTCCGTCAGTCGGGCGCCCATGCTCAGTCTGCCGATGCCTACCGCCTCATGGACTCCGTCTATTTTGCCAATGTGGGCGGTCAGCATGACCGAGCCTTGGCCTATGCCGATTCCGTCATCGCACACATCAACGGAGCTTATGCCCAGCTCGGTGGTGCCAGTGCCTCCCGGTTGGTGGCTTTCCATGCCGATGACGCCTCCGTGCCTGCCGACTACCAGTGGTTCCAGCGTGGCGATTCCATCGATTTCAGCCTTCTGCTGGGCTTGCGCAACGAACTGGCTGTTGCCGCCTTAGGCTTGCATAACTGGCCGCTCTACCGCTACAACAACCGCATCTATACGCATTTGTACAAGCTTTACAATCAGGACACAACCATCGAGTCCGATTGCCAGAAGCTGGAGCGCGTGCAGTCCAACCGCCGCATAGCCATAGCCATCATTTTGGTGCTTCTCGTCACCGGCATCATTTCCTCCTATTTCCTCTACTTCAGGCCGCGCCTGCTGTTCCGTCTGGACATCTCGCAGTTGCTGCGCCTGAACCGCCATCTGCTGGACTTGGCCACCCATAGCGATGCCACTCCCGATGTGCTGTCCGACCAGTTGCTTTCCGAAGCCCAGACAGGCATCAACGGCATTCATTATGTGCGGTCTGTAGCCTTGAACCCTGATGGCTCGTTGCACTTCGACTATGGTGGCGAGCAGCCCACAGCGGGCCAACGCACGCTGGATCAGCTGCTCTCGCGCTATGTCTATTTGATCTTGCACGAGCGCGTCACGCGCCAAAACCACTTTGCCACCGACTTGGAATTGGCCGAGGACGAGCAGCGCCGCAGCCTCTATGAAGAGGGCCAGTTGCATGTGCAGAACCAGATCATGGACAACTGCCTCTCCACCATCAAGCACGAGTCCATGTACTATCCAGGGCGCATTCGTCTGCTGGCCGAGCAGATGCAAGCCAGTGTCGAGCGGCAGCCCGCCGATGTCCATACACCCCTGCAGGCGCTGCACACCATGAGCGAGACCGTGGCCTATTACAAGCAGGTCTATACCCTGCTCAGCGAGCAGGCACGCGAGCAGTCGGGCGCCATCGCCTTCCGCCGAGGCAAGGTGGCCGTGGGGCCTGTGGTGCAGGAGGCCGACAACTATTTCCGCCGCCGTGCACGCTTGTTGGGTGCCGATGCCGAGTTGCGCACCGATGTGGCCGATGCACTTGTCGTGCGGGCAGACACCGACCTGCTTTCCTACTTGCTGGAGTGCCTGATCGATGCCACCTTGCAGGCACTTGTCCAGCAGTCACCCTCGGCACCCGCGTGCTGCACCCTCGTGGCCCAGGCAGACGGGCGCTTCGTCCGTTTCGCCCTGACCAACCCTGCCGTGGCGCTTACCAGCGAGCAGCTGCACGACCTCTTCTCGCCGCGCCCCGATGGCATCCCATACCTGCTCTGCAAACAGATCATACGCGAGCATGACACCTTCCTGGGGCATCCCGGATGCCGCATCAATGCCGAACCAGCCACTGGCGGCGGCCACACCGTGTGGTTCACCCTGCCGGCATGGCCCCAAAATCCCTAAACTCTTATCTCTTATCTCTTATCTCTACTCTCTACTC
>JAFXQT010000074.1 GCA_017526905.1 Bacteroidaceae bacterium
GAAGATCCTGGCAGCCAAGCGCGCCGGCATCAAGCAGATCGTGCTTTGCGAGAACAACCGCAAGGACATCGAGGAAATCAACGACCGCTACCTGAAAGGACTGGAATTCCACTACGTAGGCACCGTGATGGATGTGCTCGACTATGCACTGCTGAAGGAGCAAGTGGCACATCCGCTGCAATTCACCTTCGAAGAGAAGGAGGACAAGAAAGAAAACTGAGCAGATGACATTTACACTCGAACATAAGGACCCGCAGACCAGCGCCCGTGCCGGACTCATTCAAACCGACCACGGCGCCATCCAGACACCCATCTTTATGCCCGTGGGCACTGTAGGCTCGGTCAAGGGCGTGCAACTGCGCGACTTGTACGACGACGTGAAGGCACAGATTATACTGGGCAACACCTACCACCTGTACCTGCGGCCAGGCACCTCCGTGATCGAGGCCGCCGGCGGCTTGCACCGGTTCAACGGCTTCGAGCGCCCCATGCTGACCGATTCGGGCGGCTTCCAGGTGTTCTCGCTGACGGGCATCCGCAAACTGCGCGAAGAGGGGTGCGAATTCCGAAGCCACATCGACGGCAGCAAGCATTTCTTCACGCCCGAGAGCGTCATGGACATAGAACGCAGCATCGGCGCAGACATCATGATGGCCTTTGACGAATGCCCGCCCGGCACCTCGGAGTATGCCTATGCCAAACAGAGCATGGAACTGACACACCGGTGGCTGGACCGCTGCATAGCCCGCTTCAACGACACCCAGCCGAAATACGGCTACCAGCAGAGCCTCTTCCCCATTGTGCAGGGATGCACCTACCGCGACCTGCGCACACAGAGCGCCGAGTTCGTCGCCGCCAAGCAAGCCGACGGCAACGCCATCGGCGGACTGGCCGTGGGCGAGCCTGCAGAGGTGATGTATGAGATGATCGAGTTGGTGAACGGCATCCTGCCTGAGGACCGCCCCCGATACCTGATGGGTGTGGGTACCCCCGTCAATATCCTGGAAGGCATAGCGCTGGGCGTGGATATGTTCGATTGCGTCATGCCCACCCGCAACGGCCGTAACGCCATGCTGTTCACCCAAAAGGGCATACTGAACATGCGCAACGCCAAATGGGCCAACGACTTCAGCCCCATCGACCCCGACGGCACCTCCTACGTGGACCACACCTACACTCGCGCCTACCTGCACCATCTGTACAAGGCGCAGGAGTTGTTGGCGCTGCAAATAGGCTCCATCCACAACCTGGCCTTCTACCTGTGGCTGGTCACGGAAGCCCGCAAGCACATCATCGGCGGCGACTTCCGCCAGTGGAAGGAAGTCATGGTGAAACAAGTGTCGCAAAGACTCTAAGCGGGTTTTAAGTGGACTTCTATAAATTCCCCGTTCATCAATTAACAATCTAAAAGAAGCTGATATGAACTCTTTCGTAAATTTTGGTCTTTCTTTGCATCTGGCTGATTGGCAATCGGTCACAATGCCCGCATTGTTCCCTCATGCCGCACAGCCATCTGCTAAAGAAATCCTTCAAAATTTCCTGAAAGACAATTTATAGAAGTCCCCTTAAGAACAAGCTTCAGATGAATGGTAGAACACACCTCTAACCCCTAACCCCTAAGTTCACAACGAAGTGCGTCTGTTGGATTACATACGAAGGAACCTCTTCTCCAGGCTCGACCGCTACATTATGCGTAAGTTCCTGGGCACCTACTTCTTCTCCATCGTCCTCATCATCTCCATTGCCGTGGTGTTCGACTTCTCCGAACACTCGGACAAGTTCACCATGAACCACGCCCCGCTGTTGGGCCTTGTGGAGTACTACTCTAACTTCGTGCCTTTCTATGCCAACCTCTTCTCGGCACTGTTCATCTTCATAGCCGTCATCTTCTTCACCTCCAAGCTGGCCGACAACTCCGAAATCATAGCCATGTTCTCCACGGGTATGAGTTTTCGGCGGCTGATGCGCCCGTACATGATTTCAGCAGCCCTGCTCACCGCCCTCTCCTTCGCTCTGGGCAGCGAGGTGATTCCACGCGGCTCGGTGAAACGCATCGAGTTCGAGGCCCGCTACAAGGAACGGCGCAAACCGAAAGTGGCCGCCAACGTGCAGCTGCAAGTTGACACGGGCGTCATTGCATACATAGAGCATTTCGACGGCGACTTCAAGATGGGCACTCACTTCTCGCTGGACAAGTTCGAGCAGAAGCAGCTGGTGAGCCACCTCACTGCCGAGCGCATCCAATACGACACGCTGGCCGACGAGCGCTACCACTGGAAACTGTACCAAGTGAAGGTGCGCACGCTGAAAGGCCTGCGCGAACATATCATGACGAAGAATATGGTGGATTCCGTCATCCTGATGGAGCCACAGGACTTCCTAATGACCAAGAACCAGCAGCAAACGCTCACTAACTCCGAGCTGCTGGCCTATATCGCCAAGCAGCGGTTGCGCGGATCAGGCAATGTCAAAGTGTTCGAGGTGGAGTACCACAAGCGCTTTGCCGACCCCTTTGCCGCCTTCATCCTCTCGGCCATCGGCCTCTGCCTCAGTTTCCGCAAGCGCAAGGGGGGCATGGGCGGCTCGCTGGGCATCGGGCTGGGCATGTCGGCCACCTACATCCTGCTACAAACCATCTCTTCCACCTTCGCCATCAACAGCAACTGGCCACCGGCCTTGGCGGCGTGGTTCCCCAATATCCTGTTCTCTTTCATAGCCCTCGCACTTATCTATAAAGCACAAAAGTAAATGACTCAAGAAGAAAATATCGCGAACATCGCACCCAACAACACACAACCCACCGACAACGCTGAGACCACAGCTACCGACAACGTCGAAGCCACGGCAACCGACAGCAGTACATCGCAAGCCGAAAGCGCCACTGCACAGCCTGAAGGCAACACGGCCGAACCGGTTGCACCCACCGTCTATTTCGACGACCTGGACCTGAACGATGACTTACTGGATGCGCTTTACGACATGCAGTTTGACACCTGCACGCCCATTCAGGGACAAGCCATCCCCCCGCTCCTTGAGGGGCGCGACCTGATAGGCGTGGCACAGACGGGCACGGGCAAGACCGCTGCCTACCTGCTGCCCATCCTGTCCAAACTGCACGAGGGCAACTACCCACAGGACGCCATCAACTGCGTTATCATGGCGCCCACACGCGAACTGGCACAACAAATAGACCAAGCGCTGGAAGGCTTTGCCTACTACCTGGACGGCGTGAGCAGCGTGGCCGTTTACGGCGGCAACGACGGCATACGCTACGAGCAGGAGAAACGCGGCTTGCAGCTGGGGGCCGATGTCATCATCGCCACCCCCGGCCGTCTCATCAGTCACCTGTCGCTCGGCAACGTGGACCTGTCGCACGTCAGTTTCTTCGTGCTCGACGAGGCCGACCGCATGCTCGACATGGGCTTCTATGACGACATTATGCAGATAGCCAAGTACATGACTGCACCCCGGCAAACCATCATGTTCAGCGCCACCATGCCCCAGAAGATTGTAGAGCTGGCGCAGAACCTGCTTCACGACCCCGTCGAGGTGAAGATTGCCGTGAGCAAGCCTGCCGAGAAGATTCAGCAGAGCGCCTACATCTGCTACGAGCCGCAGAAGCTGCGCATCATCGAGCACCTGTTCAAGCAGTCGTCGCCCGAACGGGTCATCATCTTTGTCGGAAAGAAGAGCCGCGTCAAGGACATCACCATCACGCTGAAGCGCCGTGGCTACAACGCCGAGGCCATGCACAGCGACCTGGAGCAGGCACAACGCGATGATGTGATGTGGCGCTTCAAGACCAATCAGATCGACGTGCTCGTGGCCACCGACATCGTGGCGCGCGGCATTGACATCGACGACATACAGATGGTGATCAACTTCGACGTGCCGCACGACTGCGAGGACTATGTACACCGTATCGGACGCACCGCCCGCGCCAACCGCGACGGACGGGCCATCACGCTCGTTTCCGAACAGGACCAACCCTACTTCCGCGACATAGAACGCTTCCTGGAGAAAGAGGTGCTCAAGAACCCGATTCCCGAGGAACTGGGCGAAGGACCTGAATACCAAAGCGGCGGAGGCAAACGCGGCGGCAACGGCCGACGAGGAAAGGACAGCAAAGGCGGACGTTCTGGCCGCGGCAGTCGCAACGGACGTGGCAGAGGCAAGGGCAAAGGCTCCAATGGAAAGGCCGCCAACGGAACGGAAGCAAACAACAAAGAGGTCAACAGCAAGGAGGCCAACGGCAAGGAGGCAAACAGCAAGGAGGCCAACGGCAAGGAGCGAAGCAGAAGCCGCAACCGACATAAGGGGCAGGAAAAGAAACAAAATGCCCCATCTGCCCAAACCGAACCCGCAGCAACGGCAGCCCCCACAGCCGCAGCGAACCCCGCTTCCCCATCAGCAGCGGCCGACGCTTCAGACCAAGCGCAGAAAGCCAAGCGCAAGCACCGCCGCGGATCCAAGTCTTCGGCACAGGCCCAGGAACCTTCGGCACAGGCCCAGCAGCCCGGTCAAGATTAAACAAACGTTAAAGAGAAACGACAAAAAGGGCACTTTGCTTTCCAACTCTCAGCAAAATCACTACTTTTGCCACGATTTGGCACTCATAGCCTACACCAAACACCATTATACAAAGTACAAAGTAAACACCACGCGCAAAGCAACATGAAAAAGACAATTCTGATGCTGGCCCTGGCCGTTGCTGCCGCAAGCCCTGCCAGTGCACAGGGCTGGACACTGCAGCAATGCCTGGAACACGCAGCGCAGCACAACATCCAAGTGCAGAAGAACCGCATCGCCGAAGAGGAAAGCAAGCAATCGCTGCTACAGGCACAGGCTGCCCTCTTCCCCTCACTCTCCTTTTCTATGAGCCAGAGCCTCGGCTACAGGCCCTTCCAGGAAGCCACCGTCATGGTGCAGAACGGCATGGCCACCACCACCAACAACAAGGTGACCGAAAGCGGCTCTTACGGAATCAACGCCAACTGGAACGTGTGGGACGGCGGCATCAACCGCAAGACCATCGATGCCCAGCGCGTACAAAAGGACATGGCCGAAATGCAGACAGCGCAGAGCTTGAACTCCATCCAGGAGCAGATAGCACAACTCTACGTGCAGATCCTGTACACCATCGAGGCTAAGAAAGTGAACGAGCGCCTCTGCGAAACCGCACAAAGCCAATACAACCGTGGGCTGGAACGCCTCAAAGTGGGCGATATCGCCAAGGCCGACGTGGCACAACTGGAGTCGCAGCTGGCATCGGCGAAATACGACGTGGTGAACAGCCAGACACAAATTGACGGCTACAAGCGCCAGCTCAAGTCGCTGCTGCAACTGGACATCAACACCCCCTTCGATGTGGCCGAGAACGAACTGGCCGACGAGCGCGCCATGGCCCCCATCCCCGCCAAGGACGAGGTGTATAAGCAGGCCGTCGCCCACCGCCCGGAGATCAGAACCGCACAGCTGGCAATGGAAGCTGCCGACATACAGAACGACATCGCACGCCGCGGCTACTACCCCTCCATCGGGGTGAATGCAGGCTTCGGCGACTCGCACTACTCGGCCTCGAACGACTCCTATGGCGAGCAGCTGAAGCGCAACCTCAGCGGCAGCCTCGGCCTGTCCGTGAGCGTGCCCATCTTTGACAACCGCCGCAACAAGACCAATGTGGAGAAGGCCAAGCTGCAAAAGGTGAATGCCGCCCTGGAGCTGGACAACCAACTCACCACGCTCGGTTCAAACATCGAGAACTACTGGCTTCAGGCCACCAGCGCACAGCAGCGCTTCATCGCCGCCCAGACCACCGTCAAAAGCCAGCAGACCAGCTACGAACTGGTGAACGAGCAGTTCAAGGAGGGCCTGAAGAACATTGTGGACCTGCTCCAGGCGCGCGACAATATGCTTAACGCCCAGCAGAACATGCTGCAAAGCAAATACACCACCATACTCAACACCCAGATGCTGCGCTTCTATGCCGACGGCACCATGGGGCTGTGAACACACCGACAACACTCACACACACCAAGACAATCCAACACCAACATGAAAAAGTATCTATTGGCCCTGACGGCCACGCTGCTGCTCGCGTCGTGCAGCAAGAAAGCCGGCATCGAGTACGAAACAACCACGGTTGAACAAGGAAATATCTCCACCACCGTTACCGCCACCGGCACCATCGAACCCGTGACGAGCGTTGAGGTGGGCACACAGGTCAGCGGCATCGTTGCCAAGATATACGTCGATTACAACTCCGAGGTCAAGGCCGGACAGGTGATTGCCGAGCTCGACAAGACCAACCTCACCAGCGAGCTGGCATCGCAACGCGCCAACCTGACCAGCGTGCAGAGCAGCCTGCAATACCAGAAAGCCAACTACGAGCGCCAGAAGAGCCTGTACGACAAGGGCCTCATCAGCGCCAACGACTACGAACAGGCACGCCTGTCCTACGTTCAGGCACAGCAGCAGCTCACCACCGCACAGCAGAACGTGAAGCGCGCCGAGACCAACCTGGGCTACGCCACCATCACATCGCCCATCAACGGCGTTGTGCTGAGCAAGGCCGTGGAGGAGGGCCAGACGGTGGCCGCTTCCTTCAGCACCCCCACCCTCTTCACCATTGCGCAGGACCTGACGGACATGCGCGTGATTGCCGACATCGACGAAGCCGACATAGGCGAAGTCAAGGAGGGACAGCGCGTCACCTTCACTGTTGACGCCTTCCCCGCCGACGTGTTCCAGGGCACAGTGACACAAGTGCGCCAGCAAGCCACCACCGAGAGCAATGTGGTGACCTACGAAGTGGTGATCAGCGCCCCCAATGCCGACCTAAAACTCAAACCCGGCCTCACGGCCAACGTGACCATCTTCACACTGGAAAAGAACGACGTGCTGACGGTGGCCTCCAAGGCGCTGCGCTTCTCGCCCAACGAGGCGCTCATTGCAGAGGACGAGACCATACAGGGCACCGAGGCTAAGACCAAGCTGTGGGTGCGCGAGGGTAAGACCTTCCGCGCCATACCGGTGCAGACGGGCGTGTCCAACGGCACCATGACCGAGATAACGGGCGGCATCAAGGCAGGCACCGAGGTGCTGGCCGACATGATTTTCGGCGAGACCCCGGACGAGGCCACCGGCAGTCAGCAAAAGAGCAACCCCTTCATGCCCGGACCGCGCAACAACAGGAACCAGAAGAACAACACATCGGCCAAGAAGTAAGTATGGACAAGAAAGTCGTTATCGAACTGCAGAACGTGCGCCGCGACTTCCAGGTGGGCAGCGAAACCGTGCATGCGTTGCGCGGCATCTCCTTCCAGATTCACGAGGGCGAGTTCGTCACCATCATGGGCACATCGGGCTCGGGCAAGTCCACCCTGCTCAACCAGTTGGGCTGCCTGGACACCCCCACCAGCGGCGAGTACTACTTGGACGGCGTTTCCGTGCGCACCATGCGCCGCAGCCAGCGCGCACGCCTGCGCAACCGCAAGATCGGGTTCGTGTTCCAAAACTACAACCTGCTGGCCAAGACCACCGCTGTGGAAAATGTCGAGCTGCCACTCATGTATAATAAGGAGTACAGCGCCAAGCAGCGGCGCGAGGCTGCCATTGCCGCCCTTCAGGCCGTCGGCCTGGGCGACCGCCTGGAGCACAAGAGCAACCAGATGTCGGGCGGACAGATGCAGCGCGTGGCCATTGCCCGCGCCCTGGTAAACAACCCCGCCGTGATCCTGGCCGACGAGGCCACCGGCAACCTGGACACCCGCACCAGCTACGAGGTGCTCGTGCTCTTCCAGAAGCTGCATGCCGAAGGGCGAACCATCATATTCGTGACACACAACCCGGAAATCGCGCAATACTCATCGCGCAACATCGTGCTGCGCGATGGCAAGATACGCGAGGACGTTATCAACCACAACATCCTGAGTGCCGCCGAGGCACTGGCCGCACTGCCGGCACCACAGGACGACTAACCCACGCTGCCCTCACCATGAGTCTCATCAACCTATTCAAGATAGCTATCAAGGCCATTCTCAACAACAAGGCCCGCTCGTTCCTGTCCATGCTGGGCATCATCATCGGCGTGGGCGCCGTCATCGTCATGATGGCCATTGGCCAGGGTTCCAAGCAGAGCATACGCGAGGAAATACAGAAGAACGGCACTAACATGCTCACCATCCGCCCCGGTGCCGACATGCGCGGAGGCGTGCGCCTGGACCCCTCAGCCATGCAGACACTCAAGCAAGCCGACTACGAAGCCATCCTCAACGAGGCCAAGTTCGTGAACAAGGTGTCGCCAGAGGTGAGCACCAGCGGCCAAGCCGTGTTCGGCTCGAACAACACCACATCCACCTGCTACGGCGAGAGCACCGACTATCTGTCCATACGCCTGTGGCAAGTGGAGGAAGGCTTGTTCTTCACCGAGGAGGACGTGAAGAAGTCGGCCAAGGTATGCGTGGTCGGGCAGACCATCGTGAAGGAACTGTTCCCCAACGGCCAGGACCCCGTGGGCAAGACCATCCGCTTCAAGAACATACCGCTGCGCATCATCGGCGTGTTCAAGGGCAAGGGCTACAACAACTGGGGCATGGATCAGGACAACGTCATCGTGGCTCCCTACACCACGGTGATGAAACGTCTGGCCGCACAGACACACTTCAACAGCATCCTGTGCTCGGCCGTCACCGAAGAACTGTCCGACCAGGCCATCGAGGACCTCACCGCCATACTGCGGCGCACACACAAGCTGAAGGACAGCGACGTGGACAACTTCACCATACGCTCGCAGCAGGAATGGATGGAGACCATGTCGTCCACCATGGACACCATCACCATCATCCTCGTGGTGGCTGCCGCCTTCTCGCTGCTAGTGGCCGGCATCGGCATCATGAACATCATGCTGGTCAGCGTGACCGAGCGCACCAAGGAAATAGGTCTGCGCATGAGCGTGGGCGCGCGCGGGCTCGACATCAGCAACCAGTTCCTCATCGAGGCCATCCTCATCAGCCTCACCGGAGGCCTGCTGGGCGTGCTGTTCGGCGCCCTGCTCACCTGGGGCTGCAACACCCTGATCGGCTACCCGGCCATCATCCCCATGTGGAGCGTGCTGGTCAGCTTCGCCGTGTGCGTGGCCATCGGCATCGGCTTCGGCTACTTCCCCGCCCAAAAGGCGGCCCGCCTGGATCCCATCGAAGCCATCCGCTACGAATAACTTACTAATCGCTACCAATATGAAGAAACTGCTTTTAACACTTTTGCTATGCGTGCCGTTCCTGGCTCAGGCAGCCACCGACGACAGCAAGTACCTGAAGGGAGCCGTACCCGAGGAGAACGGCATCGTAACCTTCCGGCAGACTTTCGCCGTGCCCGGCAAGCAACAGGCCGACATCTACACCACCATGAAGGCGTTTGCCAAGACGCTGGTCGATGGCAGCATCCCCAACAGCCTGCGCGCCAGGATTGTGAGCGAGGACGCCGCCACGGGCGAGATCGTGATGCGCGCCGAAGAGTATATGGTGTTCAAACGCAAGCCCCTCTATCTGGACCGCGCACAGTTCCGCTACACACTCGCCATCAACTGCACACCCGACGGCAAGGTGCAACTGAAACTGAACACCATCACCTACGGCTACGAGGAGGACAGCGAGGGCAACACCCAAACCACCCTGAAAGCCGAGGAGTGGATCACCGACGAACACGCCATCAACAAGGCCGGCACAAAACTATACCCCCGCAGCGGCAAATTCCGCCGCAAAACGGTGGACCGCGTAGCAGAAATCTTCCTGAACGCTCGCCAGGCCTTTGAGGAGCCCGAACAGCCTGTGGCCAAGAAACCTGCTGCCACCGTGGTGGAATAAGGCTGAGCACCATTCCGTCCCTGCACTGACATATGGGGCACGTCTTTTGAGGCGTGCCCTTTTTTGTGCCTGTAAAAGGCACAGGCTGAGTCTGCTCCAGCATGGAGCTACATCTTGCTCCGCTTGGATTGCCGGCTGCACTGACCCTGATTTGAACCTGCACCGGTTCGGGCTTGAACTATCAGCAACCCCGATTCGGACCAATACCGGCCACGATTTGAACCTGCACCGGCCACGATTTGAACCTGTACCGGCCCTGATTTGAACCTGCACCGGCCACGATTTGAACCAGCAGCAGCCCTCAGCCAGCGTAGCCCCGACCTCAAAGCAATTTATACGTACGTATAAATATAAGTTGTACGTACGTATAACTACATGTTGTACGTACGTATAACTACATGTTGTACGTACGTATAATTTATGGTTATACGTACGTACAACTTTCTTTGAGGTAGCCCATAGTGCGAATTGAGGGGCAGGAAGCAGACCTCCCATGGCGGCCACGTGAGCACACGCGCGCCCGCGCATACGTTAAAAAAATGTAGGGGGCGACGATTCTTTGCCGAAAAAGAGCCGCCGTTTGCCGAAGAAATTGTACCTTTGCAGCCGTTTAGGTCGGAAGCTGTACTTTCGGGAAACTTGGCATGGCCCCCTGCGAAAAGTAGCACGGTCCGTTCAAGAAACAGGCACACCTCCGACCACAACACTGAGCAGATGAGCACAGAACTGCAGAAACAACAAGCGCAAGCGCTCTACCTTCAAGGCAACGACTGCCGCCGCAGGCAGCAGTGGGCCGATGCGCTCAACCTGTATGCACAGGCTGCCGCACTGGACGCCGAATCGCCCGCCGTGGCTGCACGCCAGATGCTCATGGACATCATGGAGTTCAGGTGCAAGGATTACTACAACCCCTAAGCCTCAACCCGCGAAACAGAAACCGAACAATAACATACACCATACAACGGCAACAGCCGAACACACAAACTACTATGGCAAAGATGAAAGGTGCGGTAGTGATCGATACCGAACGCTGCAAGGGGTGCAACCTTTGTGCAGTGGCCTGCCCGCTGAACCTGCTGGAACTGACGCCGCACGTGAACCTGAAAGGCTACCGATATGTGGCACAGCTGAACCCCGACGCCTGCAATGGATGCGCCTCGTGCGCCATCGTATGCCCCGACGCATGCATCACCGTGTATCGCACCCGGACAGAATAAGCAACAGAAAACGAGCACTATGCGGGCCTTTGCCCGCAGCAAATATCTAATAACCAACAAACAATCGTGGACACATCAAATCAAGATATCCTGCTGATGAAGGGCAATGAAGCCATTGCCCACGCAGCCATCCGTTGCGGTTGCGACGGCTATTTCGGCTACCCCATCACACCGCAGAGCGAGATCCTGGAGACACTGGCCGCCGAGAAGCCCTGGGAAACCACGGGCATGGTGGTGCTGCAGGCCGAGAGCGAGGTGGCCAGCATCAATATGCTGTATGGCGGCGGCGGCAGCGGCAAGCGTGTCATGACCTCCAGCTCCAGCCCCGGAATCGCGCTGATGCAGGAGGGCATCACCTATCTGGCCGGCGCCGAGATTCCGGCCTTGATCGTGAACGTACAGCGCGGCGGCCCAGGCCTGGGCACCATTCAGCCCTCGCAGGGCGACTACTTCCAGGCCACGCGCGGCGGCGGCAACGGCGACTATCAGGTCATTGTGCTGGCACCGTCGAGCGTACAGGAGATGGCCGACTTCGTGGACCTGGCCTTCGGACTGGCCTTCCGCTACCGCAACCCGGCCATGATTCTGAGCGACGGCGTCATCGGCCAGATGATGGAGAAGGTGGTGCTGCCACCCTTCAAGCCCCGCCGCACCGAGGAGCAGATTCGGCAGGAATGCCCCTGGGCCGCCATCGGCCGCACCGCCGACCGCAAGCCCAACATCCTGACATCGCTCGAACTGCGCCCCGAGGCCATGGAGCGCCACAACATTGAGCTGCAGGCCAAGTACCGCCAGATTGAACAGACGGAAGTGCGCCTGGAGGAAGTGCAGACGGCCGATGCCGAATACCTGATCGTGGCCTTCGGCTCGGCAGCGCGCATCGCCCTGAAAGCCATCGACATGCTGCGTGCCGAGGGCATTCGCGCCGGCCTGTTGCGCCCCATCACCCTGTGGCCCTTCCCCACCGAGCGCATCGCCCAGCTGGCCGGCCAGGTGCGCGGCATACTCTCGTTTGAGATCAATGCCGGCCAGATGGTTCAGGACATCAGGCTGGCCGTGGAAGGCCGCACGCCCGTGGCACACTATGGCAAGATGGGCGGCATTGTGCCAACGCCCGACGAGCTTGTGCAGGCCCTGAAGCAGAAATTAGCCAAATAACCGCACACACACAGCAGTCATGGAACGAGACAACATACGCAACATACTGAACACGCTGTTCCTCATACTGGCCATCGTGGGCATGCTGCTCTACTTCTGCTACCCCAGCCATCACACTTACGGACTGGCCGTGATAGCCGTGGGCATGGTGCTGAAGATTGCCGAGTTTTTCATCCGCTTCATGTTCTGACCCCAAAGGATTAGACCTATGTCAAAAGAAGAAATCATACAACCACAGAACCTCGTCTATCAGAAGCCGCGCCTGATGAACGACAACCCCATGCACTACTGCCCGGGCTGCTCGCACGGTGTGGTGCATAAACTGGTGGCCGAGGTGATCGACGAGATGGGCATGACCGACCACACCGTGGGCATATCGCCCGTGGGCTGTGCCGTGTTTGCCTACAACTACCTGGACATCGACTGGCAGGAAGCCGCCCACGGACGGGCACCCGCGCTGGCCACAGCCATCAAGCGCCTCTGGCCCGACCGTCTGGTATTCACCTATCAGGGCGACGGCGACCTGGCCTGCATCGGCACGGCCGAGACCATACACGCGCTGAACCGCGGCGAGCATATCACCATCATCTTCATAAACAACGCCATCTACGGAATGACCGGCGGACAGATGGCCCCCACCACGCTGATGGGACAGAAGACATCGACCTGCCCCTATGGCCGCCAAGCCGACCTGCACGGATTCCCCCTGCACATCACCGACATCGCAGCCACGCTGGAGGGCACCTGCTACGTAACACGCCAGAGCGTGCACACCGTGGCTGCCATACGCAAGGCCAAAGCCGCCATTCGCAAGGCATTCGAGAACTCCATGGCCGGCAAGGGCTCCAACCTGGTGGAGATAGTGTCCACCTGCAGCTCGGGCTGGAAACTAACGCCTGCCGAGGCCAACCAGTGGATGGCCGAACACATGTTCCCCTACTACCCGCTGGGCGACCTGAAGGACATTTGAAGCATATAACCTGCATACAAGCATAGACTTATGACTGAAGAAATCATCATATCAGGCTTCGGCGGCCAAGGCGTGCTGTCCATGGGAAAGATCATCGCCTACAGTGCGCTGATGAAGGGCCTGGAGGTGTCGTGGATGCCGGCCTACGGCCCCGAACAGCGCGGCGGCACGGCCAACGTGACCGTGATCGTGAGCACCGAGCGCATCTCGTCGCCCATCCTCAGCACCTTCGACACCGCCATCATCCTGAACCAGCCCTCGCTGGACAAGTTCGAGCCGCTGATAAAGCCCGGCGGAACGCTGATCTACGACGGCTATGGCATCAGCCACCCACCCACACGCAAGGACATCAGCATCTATGAGATAGCTGCCATGGATGCCGCTGCTGAAATGGGCAACCCGAAGGGCTTCAACATGGTAGTGCTGGGCGGACTGCTCAAACTGCGGCAGTTCATCAGCGTGGAGCATGTGCTGAAGGCACTGCGCAAGACGCTGCCCGAACGCCACCACCACCTGATTCCGGCCAACGAGGAGGCACTGCGCCGCGGCATGGAAATCATCAGGGAACGACAGAACGACTGATAACGAATACAGAACGGACAGAGGAGTGAACGCATTTCGCTACATATCGGCCATATTGTTCATGCTGGTTGTACCGGCATGCGCATGGGCACAGGACTTTGGCGACGGGCAGGACCAGTTTGGCCAGTTCGGCACCGACCCCAACAACCCCTCGGGCAATGCCGCCGGCATCTGGGGGCGCGACACCACCTCCAGCAGCGAGAAGGAGATCCCGATCGAGTACCACCAGTGGTTTATCGACGAGCGCCTCGGGCGCGTCATCCCACAGGCCTACAACGACACCCTGCCCCATCTGTTTCAGAACTTCAACGCCACCGACGGCCTGCAAGGCGAGTACAACATACTGGGCAACCTGGGGTCGCCCCGCTATGCCCGCAACTGGCTGGACGTGCCGGTGGCCAACGATTTCCTGTTCACCGAACCCTTCAGCCAGTTCCACACCACGCCGGGCAACATCCTCTTCACCAACACGAAGAGTCCCGTGACCAACCTGCAATACCACAAGAGCGGCACCAAGCAGGACGGCCAGGATCGCTTCCGCTCCTACTTCGCCACCAACGTGAACAAGCAGGCCGGCTTTGGCTTCAAGGTGGACTACCTGTACGGTCGCGGCTACTATATCAACCAAGCATCGTCCGAGTTCGGCGGCAACCTGTTTGGCTACTACCAAGGCGAACGCTATGACATGCACGCCTTTGTGGGGCTGGAACACATGAAAATGGTTGAGAACGGCGGCATCGAGGACGATGCCTACATCACCAATCCGCAGAGCTTCCCGCGCAAATACGGCAGCCGCGACATCCCCACCGTGCTACAGTCCACCTGGAACCGCAACGACCAGCAAACCTATTATCTGACCCACCGTTTCAACATGGGCTTCGAGCGCGAACTGGAAGTGCCGGACAGCCTCAAGCCCGTGATGCCCGGCAACGAGGAACTGCTGAAACGCCTGCGCTCGGACAGCCTGGTAACGGTGCTCAAGGAGGACAGCATCCGCATGGGGCTCACGCTCGACTCGCTGCGCCAAGCCTGGCAGGCCGAGCAGATCACACCCACCGAGTTCATACCCGTGAGCAGCCTGATTCACACCTTCCACATGCGGCGGCTTGAGCACACGCTCTACGGCGAAAACGGCATCCCATCGGGCTATTTCACGAAGGAAACACCCTTCTATTCGTCCGACTACAAACGGATACACGACCGCACCACCATGCTCAGCGTAAAGAACACGCTGGGACTACAACTGCGCGAGGGCTTCAACAAATGGGCGAAAGCAGGCATCACGCTCTTCGCCGCGCACGAGCTGAAACGGTTCGAACTGCCGTCGCTGGCCACCAACGACACGCTCTATGCCTTCGACCGCTACACCGAGAACCACGTGTCGGTGGGCGGCGAGATCAGCAAGACACAAGGGCGCACGCTCCACTTCAATGCCGGAGCCGAAGTCTGGCTCATCGGTCCCGACGCCGGCGATTTGGACATACACGGCAGCACCGACCTGAACTTCCGCCTCGGACGCGACACCGTACGCTTTGAGGTAGGGGCATCGTTCAAGAACATAAGTCCCTCGTTCGTTTACGAACACTTCCACAGCGAACCCACCTGGTGGGACAACGAGCTCAGCCAGGAAACACGCACCCGCATTGAAGGCAAACTGACCCTGGACCGTACGCACACCAGCCTGCGCTTCGGTCTGGAGAACATCTCCAACTACACACACTTTGCGTCCTTGCTCACACCGGTTTATGGCACGGACAGCGTCATCACATCCTACACCCGCGATGTATGTGTGCGCCAGCAAAGCGGAAGCATCCAGGTGATGAGCGCCACCCTGCGCCAGGAACTGCACGCGGGCATCTTCCACTGGGACAACGAAGTAACCTGGCAACACACCACCAAGCCCAACGCCCTGCCGTTGCCCACAGTGTCGCTCTACACCAATCCCTACATCGTGTTCCACATAGCCAAGGTGCTGCGCGTGGAACTGGGGGCCGACATGCGCTACTTTACCAGCTACTACGCCCCCGACTACTCGCCCGTCGTCAACAATTTCATGGTGCAGGACGCCGCACAGGAGCGCATCAAGATAGGACATTACCCCATCATCAACGCCTATGCCAATTTCGGCATCAAACGCGTGCGTGGGTATATAAACGTGTCGCACGTCAACGCCGGCACCGGCCATCAGTTCTGGGCCCCCCACTACCCTATCGACCCGATGAGTATCCGCTTCGGCATCAGCTGGAACTTCTATAACTAACGACGAAAAGCACTTTTAAGCGAACCTTTTCGGCAATTCTCTTGGCTGATTGGCAAAAAAGGCGTACATTTGCGCACACTGATTACAAAAAGAACATTCATACATCATTTAACCAACTAACAAATGAGTCAAAAACGTGTCTATACCTTCGGCAACGGACAGGCCGAGGGTAACGCGCAGATGCGCGAACAGCTGGGTGGCAAGGGTGCCAACCTGGCCGAGATGAACCTCATTGGCGTGCCCGTGCCTCCGGGCTTCACCATCACCACCGACGTGTGCAACGAGTACTACGAGGTGGGACAGGAGAAGATCATGGAGCTGCTCAACGACGATGTCATGGCTGCCGTGGCCCATATCGAGAAGCTGATGAACTCCAAGTTCGGCGATGCCCAAAACCCGCTGCTCGTCAGCGTTCGTTCCGGCGCACGCGCTTCCATGCCTGGCATGATGGATACCATCCTCAACCTCGGTCTGAACGACGAGGTGGCCGAGGGTATGGCCAAGAAAACCAACAACCCGCACTTCGTATATGACAGCTACCGCCGCTTCGTGCAGATGTACGGCGACGTGGTGCTCGAGATGAAGCCCGTGAACAAGACCGACATCGACCCCTTCGAGGAAATCATCGAACAAGTCAAGGCCATCCGCGGCGTGAAGCTGGACAAGGACCTCAGCGTTGACGAACTGAAGGAACTGGTAGTTCGCTTCAAGAAAGCCATCAAGGAGCGCACCGGCAAGGACTTCCCCAACGATCCTATCGAGCAACTCTGGGGAGCCATCTGCGCCGTATTCCGCAGCTGGATGAACGAGCGCGCTATCCTCTACCGTAAGATGGAAGGCATACCCGACGAGTGGGGAACAGCCGTAAGCGTCATGGCCATGGTGTTCGGCAACATGGGCGAGACCTCCGCTACCGGTGTTTGCTTCAGCCGCGACGCCGCCAATGGCGAGAACCTCTTCAACGGCGAATACCTCGTCAACGCCCAGGGCGAAGACGTGGTGGCCGGCATCCGCACACCTCAGCAGATCACCAAGATAGGCTCACAGCGTTGGGCCGAGCGTGCTGGTATCAGCGAAGGCGAGCGCGTTGTGAAGTATCCTTCCATGGAAGAGGCTATGCCCGAAATCTACAAGCAGCTGAATGACATCCAGAACAAGCTCGAGGAGCACTACCGCGACATGCAGGATATGGAATTCACCGTTCAGGAAGGCAAGCTCTGGTTCCTCCAGACCCGCAACGGCAAGCGCACCGGCGCTGCCATGGTGAAGATTGCCATCGACCTGCTGCACGAGGGCAAGATCGACGAGAAGACCGCCATCATGCGCTGCGAGCCCCAGAAGCTCGACGAGCTGCTCCACCCCGTATTCGACAAGAAGGCCCTCACTCAGGCCAAGGTCATCGCTCAGGGTCTGCCCGCCAGCCCCGGTGCCGGTTGCGGCCAGATCGTCTTCCACGCTGACGACGCTCAGGCTTGGCACGCCGACGGCCACAAGGTGGTTCTCGTCCGCATCGAGACCTCTCCCGAGGACCTCGCCGGTATGAGCGCTGCCGAAGGTATCCTCACCGCACGCGGCGGTATGACCTCTCACGCAGCTGTTGTGGCTCGCGGTATGGGTAAGTGCTGCGTATCGGGTGTAGGCTCGCTCAACGTTGACTACAAGGCAAAGACCGTTGAAATCGACGGCGTTGTCTATAAGGAGGGCGACTATATCTCCATCAACGGTACTACCGGTCAGGTTTACGCTGGCGAAGTTCCCACGAAGGCAGCTGAACTCAGCGGCGACTTCAAAGAGCTCATGGATCTCTGCGACAAGTACACGAAGCTGCAGGTTCGCACCAACGCTGACACGCCCCACGATGCTGAAGTGGCACGTGCATTCGGTGCAAAGGGTATCGGCCTGACACGTACAGAGCACATGTTCTTCGACGACCAGAAGATTATCGCTATGCGCCAGATGATCCTCGCCGACAGCGCTGAAGGTCGCGAGAAAGCACTCGCCAAGCTCCTACCCTATCAGAAAGCCGACTTCAAGGGCATCCTCAAAGCCATGAATGGCCTGCCCGTGAACATCCGTCTGCTGGATCCCCCCTTGCACGAGTTCGTGCCCCACGATCAGGCTGGACAGGAGACCATGGCCAAGGAAATGGGCGTTAGCCTTGAAACTATCAAGCGTCGCGTAGAGAGCCTGGCTGAGAACAACCCGATGCTCGGTCACCGCGGTTGCCGTCTGGGCATCACCTTCCCCGAAATCACCGCCATGCAGACACGCGCCATCCTCGGTGCCGCCTGCGAGTTGAAGAAGGAAGGCTTCGATCCCAAGCCCGAAATCATGGTGCCCCTCATCGGTATCCTCTATGAGCTCAAGCAGCAGAAGGCTATCATCCAGAAGGTCGCTAAGGAGGTCTTCGAGGAGTATGGCGTAGAAGTTGAGTTCGAGATCGGTACGATGATCGAGATTCCTCGCGCTGCCCTCACCGCCGACCGTATCGCCACCGAGGCCGAGTACTTCTCATTCGGAACCAACGACCTCACACAGATGACCTTCGGCTACAGCCGCGACGACATCGCCAGCTTCCTCCCCGCATACCTCGAGAAGAAGATCCTGAAGGTAGATCCCTTCCAGGTGCTCGACCAGAACGGCGTAGGCAAGCTCGTGAAGTATGCTGTTGAGAAGGGCCGCGAAGTTCGTCCCACACTCCGCTGCGGTATCTGCGGTGAACACGGTGGCGAACCCAGCTCCGTGAAGTTCTGCGCCAAGATTGGCCTCAACTACGCCAGCTGCTCTCCCTTCCGCGTGCCCATCGCCCGCCTTGCCGCCGCGCAGGCTGCTGTAGAGGAATAAACGACAGAATGCTGATAATTAGTGAAATACGAGGCAAGGACTTGGAAAACAGGTTCTTGCCTCGGTTCTTTTTGCTCACATTCTGCACGTTACGTGTGCAGAACGTGTTGGCTAAGTAC
>JAFXQT010000075.1 GCA_017526905.1 Bacteroidaceae bacterium
GAATTACACGAATTCATTCATGCTTGACGACTTTGATTTTATCGAATTAAACGAATTCCTTGCGGCACGCTTCGCAGGTGCCGAATGGGGGCATCTGGTCGAAGCCTGCGCAGCGCTTCGCTATGGATTCGTGAAATTCGATATAATTCTCCATGCCAGCAACTAAGAAATTCGTTTAATTCGTGTAATTCGTGGTTCCTTTATCCCATCCGAAACTTGAGTGAAGAAGTGAAAAGTGAAGAAGTGAAAAGTGGGAAAGTGAAAAGTGAAAAAAGGGCCATTGTACCCCCTCAAGGCTTGTGTTGTGCCCTATTTCACTGCAAACTTGTGCCCCTGACTCACGTAGATATCGGGGCGCTGGTTGTGGCGGGCCACACGCTGGCCCGCCAGGTTAAAAACCGCTCCGCTGCCGCCTTTTTCTTTAGCCTGGACGGCAGGCACGGCAGCCTCGATGGCTTGCAGGTCGAGCACGCGCTCCTCGCCCTCGGTGGTTTCAAAGGCGATGGTGTTGTCGTTCAGCACGTTGATGCCTTCCTGCCCTGCCATGAGCGTTCCGATGCCCGGGTAGCTGACGTAGCATGTGCCGCCTTTGTGCGAGCGGATGGTGGCCACGGTCAGCTTGCTGGCTTCCCAGGCCTCGTCCACCTCAAAGGCACCCACGGCGCGCAGGCCGCGAACGCTGCCTTTCACCCAGGTAAAGGGCAGTGCCGGCAGCAGCTGCAGCGTGTCGGTGTGGCTCTGCAGCAGCATCTCGGCCATGCCGGCCGTGAGGCCGAAGTTGCCGTCGATCTGGAAGGGCGAGTGCGAGTCGAACAGGTTGTAATAGACGCCGCCTGCGTTCTGGTCGGTGCCGTAGGAGGTGCTGTGCTTGAAGGCCAGCTTGAACAGGTTGGCACATTGGTTGCCATCCAGCGCGCGTGCCCACAGGTTCATCTTCCAGCCCATGCTCCAGCCTGTCGATGGCAGTCCGCGCAGTTTCAGGCTGCGCACGGCAGGAGCGTAGTAGGGGCTTGATGCGGGCAGGTTGGCAAAGGGATAGAGTGCCATCATGTGCGATAGGTGCCGGTGGCCCGTTTCGCTGCCGTTGCCGGTGGCATAGTCGGTGTATTTCCATTCGCGCAGGATTTCGGAGCCCGTGCTCACGCCCTCGCGTGTGGAGCCACGATAGGTTTCCGTGTGCAGGCCGTTGTCCAGGTTCTCAAACTTGGCCTTGATTTGGTTGTAGCGGCTCTGCGAGATGCCGGCTTCCTCCAGCCCGAGCACGTCGATGGCCTGCAGCGTTTCGTTGAACAGGTTCCACACAATCTGTTGGCTGTGTGCGGTGGCATCCTCGTTGGGGCCGTGCTCTGGCGAGAACTCGTTGGGGCACTCCCATGTGCCGTCGGATGCCTTCTTGAGGCGTTCCATCCACATGTTCACGGCCGAGAGCATCACCGGCAGTGCCTTTTGCCGCAGGAAGTCGCGGTCCAGCGTGAAGCGGTAGTGCTGCCACAGGTGGTCGCAGCTCCAGGCGCCAGCCTCGGGATAGTTGGCTGCCATCCAGGTGGTGCAGCAGCCGAAGATGTTGTTCTCCGTGTAGCAGGCCCAGCCGGTGGAGTGGTGCAGGTAGCGCCCGTCGGTGCCGCTGCCCGTGGCATAGTCGCGCCACACCGGCTGCACCAGTGCCATATTATAAAGGTAGTTCAGGTACTTGTCGTGCAGTTCGGACAGGCCAGTCACCTCGGCGGGCCAATAGTTCATCTGTATGTTGATGTTGGCGTGAATGTCCGAGCACCAAGGCGGGTTATTCTTATGGTTCCAGGTGCCCTGCAGGTTGTTGGGCAGGTCGATACCTCTGGACGATGCGATGAGCAGGTAGCGGCCATAGTGGAAGTAGAGCTGCTCCAGCTGGCGTGCGTCGCCCGAGCGGCGCAGTGCCGAGTTGTTGCTCAGGGTGGCATACTGGTCCACCAGTTTGTTGGTTGTTTTGGTGTTCACGGCGCCGTCCAGTTCCAGGCGGCAGCGGTCGAACAGCGCCTTGTAGTCGGCCACGTGGTCGGCCAGTATGGCCTCCCACCCCTTGGCGGCAGCGGCATCGATAATGGCTTTCAGCTTGCCTTCCAGCTGTTCCTTGCCCTTGACGAAGCCAGGCGCCACGGGGTCGTAGTCCGTGCCGGCGGTGATATAGACCGTGATTTCGTCGGCTCCCGTCACGGTCACGCCGGAGTCGTCGGTGGTGGTGGTGCCGCCCTGGGCCTGCACTTTCATGCGTGCGTTAAAGCTCACGGTGGTCAGTTCGCCCTTGAACATGCACTCGCCGTTGGCATACGTGCCTTTTGTGTTGTGTGCGTTCCAGAAACGGAAGCGGTGGCTGAGTTTGCCCCCTTCGGACGCGGTGAGATGCACGGCGATGACCTGGTCGGGGTAGGACACGATGTATTCACGACGGTAGGTGACGCTCTTGTCGGTGCTCTTCCATTCGGCGGCAGCCACGGCGTTGGAGATGTCCAGCGTGCGGTAGTAGTCCTTCACGCCGGTGGCCGATGTGGTGCCGAACTGCTCCGTCAGGTCCTCAATGTAGAGCTTGCCGAAGTTCTGGTAGCCGCCGTCGCGGTTGTACTCGGTGGAGGACCCCGTCCACAGCGTCTTCTCGTTGAACTGCAGCTGGTCTTGCCGTATGCCGCCATAGACCATGGCTCCGAGTTGTCCGTTGCCGATGGGCAGCGCGTATTCCATCCAGGGGTCGCCGCCCATCTTTGTGACGGGTGTGGTGTACCACAGCGTGAAAAGGTTGTCGGGGCGGAAGGCCGTGTTGGCTGCTACGTTCCATTCGGTGAGTTTGGCCGGTTCGGGATCCGTTTCCGGCAGCGTGGCGGGTTCTATGAAAAGGAGTGGGTTGTTAGGATCGTTGGCATCCCACGAGCCCAGCTCGCGGCCCGTTCCGAAGCCGCCCCATTGGTTCATGGATTTCCCCGCCCCGGCGGCTGTACACCCTATCTCCCAGGCCGGTGCGTAGGTGCTGTTGGTGGTTGGGGTCAGCTTGAGGTGCCCGCTCTGCGAGGCCGATGCCGCATAGCGTGCGGCTGCGGTGTTGTAATAGACGTGCATTCCCGACTTCGAGATGAGTTCGAAGTCGTTCTGCCCGCCCACCAGTTTCCACAGTTGTGCGGGGTTGTTTTTGTCCAAGCCGGTGGTGGTGAGGTTCTGGCCTTCGCCCTGGTGGGCCAGTACAGCCTCGCCTCGTTTGAACTGGACTACGTACCAAGTGTCGGCCCCGTCGGCCGAGAAGGTGGGCAGCGTTTGTGCATGCGTCAGTCCGACGGTCAGCATCAGGCTGCACAGCAGGAGTAGGAAGCGGTTATTCATATCGCAATAGGTTAAATGGTTCAGAAACGCAGGCGCCTCGCAGAGGAACAAGCTTTCATTCATGCTATCCTGTTCATCGGCGAAGCGCTCGTTGTGCCCGGAACGGGAATCGAACCCGTACGGCCATCACTGGCCAAGGGATTTTAAGTCCCTCGTGTCTACCAATTCCACCATCTGGGCTGGTCTGCGGGTGCAAAGATAGTGGAATCTTCTTAAATGCGAAAGAAAACGGCGAGTTTTTTGCTGAAGAAGCGCCGGGCGCCTGCTCACACCCCGTCCCTCAGGGATGCAAAGCGGCCGCCTGGCGCTTCAGCCGGTTTCAGAGCCTTCGGCCCCTCCCTATTTCTCCACGAGTGTGTGGAAGGAGTGTGGCTGCATTTGTGTAGTGAGGTATTTGCCAGCCAGCTGGATGCTCACGGTGCGTGGCTGGTCGGTTTGGTTGGAGGTTACCACCACGCGCTTGCCATCGGGCCGGCGGAACACCACGATGGGTGTCCCCTCGGTCTGTTCGCGGCTGGCATAGGCCAGCACGCGGCTGCCGGGCGCCACGAAATGCGAGAAGTGCTTCACGGCGTAGAACTCAGGCCGGTAGCTGAAGGTGCGGTCGGCCGAGTTCACGCGGACCAGCGCGTTCTGCTTCCACCCCCAGGCGCTTTGGCCTTGGTCGCAGAGGATAAAGTTCCAGATGTAGTACTCGTCGCAGCCTCGGCCCACGTAGTCGGACAGCAGATAGAAGGTGTGTTCGCCCGCCGCCCAGTCCATGCTGCCGTTGCCGCACTCGCTCTCGCTGCTCACCAGGTGCAGGTCGGGGTGGTGCTGGCGCATGTAGTCCAGGTTCTCACGTCCTTCCCACTGGAACCCGAGTCCCTCCACATGCCCCTTCAGGCCCTCGACGATGCGCTGCACGTAGTCCTGCCGGTTGGTGTTGAAGGTGCCCAGATAGAGCTTCACTTCCGGGTGCCGCCCGCGCAGCATCGGGGCGAGATAGTCGCGGTTGAAGCGGATGGTTCCTTCGGCCGTCCATGCGCAGCCTGGGTAGGGCGTGTAGCTGTAGGCTTCGTTCTGGTACATAACCATGTCGATGGGGATGTTCTCCTGGGCATAGAGGTCGATGAAGCGGCAGAACATGTTGGCATAGGCCTGCAGGTAGCGCGGGTCCTGAATGAAGTAGTTCTGTGTGGCCAGCCGACGTGGGAACAGGCCCTTGCGTTCGCCCTGGAACTGCATCTCGTTGGGGTCTGGCTGGCCGCCATCGTCATAGAGCAGATAGTCCTTTTCCTTGGGCTGACGGTTATAGCGCGAGCTGAGCACGGGGTAGTCCTGGTTTATCTTCATCCATGCCGGCGGGCTCCATGGCGAGAGCCAGAAGGTGAGAGCAGGCTGGTACTTCTGTGCCTTTCGGATCAGCCGAATCACGTTTTGCCGGTCGTGTTCAATGTTGAAGTGCTTCAGGGCGAAGTCGCCGGCCACGGTGTCGCACGAGTACCAGGCGCGGCTGTAGTCGTTGGCGTTCATGGTGAGCCGTCCGCGGGTGAACCGCAGGTCGCCGTCGGGGGCAAACAGCCGCCGCATCACGTCCTCCTGCTGCTCGGGGGTGAGCAGTTCAAGCGCGTCAAGGTCCAGTTCGTTAAAGCATGTGCCCCAGGCGCGGAACACGTGGCCTTGCGTGGTGTCGGCCACGGCCAGGATGTGAGCCTTAGCCTCCTGTTGCGGTGCTTTTTTAGCGAGCGTGACACGCTGGGCGGTGTGCCATGGCTGCTGCTCGGTGGTGGCGTAATGGTTGAAGGTCTGCGCGTTGGCTGTCATGCCGACAGCGAGCACAACAGAGGCCCACCCCCTGAGGGGTGGGACTATGAGCTTTGTGAGTTTGAATGACATGCTGTTAGGCTTCATGATGTAACGTTAGAAAGTACTTCTACCTTTTTTATTATAACGGCAAAGTAGGGCGTTTTAGTATGTGCTGCCTTACCGAACTACTTTTTTCCCGGCGGTGATATATACCCCCTTCTTTGCCGGCCTACCACCATGCTGGGCTTGTAGTACCGATGGTGCCACACGGCGTCCGCTCAGGTCGTAAATGGCGCTGGCGTTGCTGCTTTCCTGTGTAGGTATGGCACGCACGGGCGTCAGGTCGATGCCTTTATATAGAAGCCTGAAGTTGTCGAATACCAGCCAGGTGGCATCGTTGGTGGGGTCGGTAATGCCGATGGTCAGCTCGCCGTCGTCGCCCACGGTGGCCTCTACCGTGCAGCGTGCATAGTTGGCATTGGCTGCCATGAGGTTTCGCTGCGTGTCGAAGTCGGAGCCTGCGCAGCTTTGTTTCACGATGCACTTCTCCGTCTGTCCGCCTGCGGTGGCAAACAGATAGCCGGTGTTGCTGCCTTCGCCGTTGGCCAGTTGGCACGAAACCTCATAGGTGCCGGCGGGCAGTCCGGTCAGCGTCTGCCACATGCGGAAGTCGATGGGGCGCCACACCTCGGCTGCGCCATTGAAGCGCTGGTTGCCCCAGCGGCCTGTGATGCCCCATCCTGCCCAGTTGTTGGGCTCGAAGGCCGGTGTGGCCAACAGTGGTGTCAGGTCGATGGGGTGGCTGGCATCGGCCTGTCCCCGTGCATTTATGTAGTCGGCATGGAAGCGTGCACGCGGGATGGCAAACAACTGGAAGTGTCCCACTTCAAGCCCTTGCTTGTTGCAGGCCAGCTCCTCGCCGCTGCGATAGCCGTTGGCCGGTGTCCACAGCCCCAGCCAGTTGCCCCCGTAGGTGCCGTTTTCAAAACTCCACGAGCCGCCATTGTTCTGCAGCAGGAACCGTGCCCACGAAATGTTGTAGGGCTGGTCGTGTGTGCGCCAGTTGAACGCTGCATCCCACTCCGTTTGCAGCAACAGTCCGTCGTAATCAATGTTGCGCATGGTGTAACCGCCGTCGAACTGCTCTATGGCGAACACCGTGTTGAGGTTCTGCAGGGGGTCGGCGGGCGTTTCGTAAAAGAGAGCCCGGTTTCCGTTCATGGGCGCATTATCGCGCAAGCCCACCAGCAGGTCGGCATCGTCGGATGCGAGCACGAAGTAGGAGCCGTTGCTGATGGCCTCGCCGAGCTCGCTCTCATCATTGATGCGGGTGAAGCCCTTTTCGGCCAGCAGATCGTAGTAGCTATATCCGGCGCTTTTGCGTGTAATGCAGAACTCGTACTTCTGCCCCAGATAGGTGGCCGTGTAGTGCAGCTGCTCCTCATCGTCGCCTGCCGGCACTGTAACTACCAGTCTGCGGCCCTTGGTGCCGTCCTGCCACGTCACCTCGTCGGGGATGGCCGATTCGGGCAACATCAACCCCAGCGTGACGGCTTGTCCTTCGAAAGCCAGGATTTCCGTTTCGTCGTAGGTCGCCCGGCCGCCCATGCTCACAAACGGGCGTGCGGGCACCACATGCAGCGTGAACTCGGTTTGGTTGACGAAGCCCCCCTGGTTGGTGTACTGGCACGTGTAGGTCCGGTCTTCGGTCAGGTTGGGGACTACGATGACGCTCCCGCTTGTCGCGCCGTTGCTCCATCGGTAGTCGTCGGTCCAGCCAGACGAGTTGCCCACATACAGCACTACGCTCTGCCCATACAGGACCGTATGTTCCGTTTCCTGGTAGATGGTGCCGTCCACGGTGATCTCTGGTGTGCAGACATCAGGCACGGCGTCGCCTGCCACAGCGATGGCAAAGCTCTGCTCCGACACGGTGCCGTTGGCTGCGGTGTAGTGCACACGGTACACGTAGCTGCGATCGGCATGCACGGTAATCTGCCGTGTGGTCTCGCCCGTGTCCCACTTCCACTTGCCGGTGTCCTCCACGCCGTCGGGCAGTTGGGGCACCAATGTTATCTCCGCTCCATCGGCGGGGATGGCACGTGTCTTCTCAACCTTGTAGGTGTATTTGAGTCCGCCTAAGTTGGTCTGGTTCTTGAGCGTTTCGCCTTTGTAAATAATATCGCCTGAAAGCGGGGTAATGGCATCGGCCTGGTTGATGAGCGGTCGCCAATGGGTGAGGGTGGAGAAGCCGAGGTGGTCAAATCCGCCCGAATTTTGGCTGTAGTTGCCGCCACCACCATCAGGACAGACGGCGGCACTGGCCGCTTCGGTGTACTGCAGCTTCACGCCGCGCATGCCTTCATAGTAGCCGATGAGCCGGTCCCAATAGGGCCGGAACTCGCCCGAGCCACCTGTGTTGACACCCGTCATTTGCCACGAAGCGCCCATCACGCCGCGGCAATCGGCATAGTTGTAGTCCTTCCACGGCAGGGTTGTCGGATCCACTCCGGCGAAGTTGGAGGCCGCCACGAATTCGGCTCCGGCCACCAGGCGGTCGTTCATGTAGGCAAAGAGATCGTCGCCCTGTGAGAGGCCTGTCTGGCAGATATCCACCGCCAGCCCCAGCGCCATGAGGGCATGTCCCTGGTCGCGTCCGCTCTCCTGCATCTGGCCCAGGTAGCCGAAGGGCCCGCGCTTGTCGGGCATCATCACCGGCACGAGGTTGCCTATGAACTCGTTGCACCCGTCGTTCAGTATCTGCGACAGCTTGGTGCGGTCGGGGTTGAAGGTGCCCACATGGTCGTACTTGTAAAAGGACACGCCTTGGTTGTAGATGTGCACATCGTCGCAGAGGATACCAATCGACATCAGGCACAGCGCATTGCACAAGCCCCAGTTGGACCAGTAGTGGCCCGGACGCTCGCCCACGTTGTAGCGGAAATTCAGCCATGTGTCATGGCGCCGCCGCAAGAAGTCGAGGGCGGCCGGATACCATGTAACAAGCATGTATCGCTTAAACTCCTCAAAGTCGGCCTGGCTCCACCTTTTGTAGTCGCGCAGGATCTCAGCCGCCTGTGCAAAGCCATAGCCGTACAGGCCGGCTGCCAGACTCTTGTTCGTGTCGCCTCCTACCCAGCGGTTGTTCCGGGCCCAGTTCATCAGCGCTCTCACGCCATTGGCTGCAAAGGCATCGTCGCCGCTCAGTTTCCACCGCAGCGCGTTCTGGTAGGCTATGGCCGCGCCACGGGCTGCGTTCATATAGTTCTGGCCGCTGCCGCCGCCACGGATGATTTCCCACACGGGCCATGTGGCACAGTCGCTCTGCGAATAGGGGTTCTGGCACAATATCTCGTAGGCTCTTTTAATGCGGGCGTCGCCCCTGGCCAGCGCCTGGCGGGCACGTTCAAAATCCTCTTCTGTAACCATGCCGCCCGGGTGGCGGAAGCCATGATCTGCAGGTGTGTAGGTGCTGGCTGCCCCCATCTGGAAGCCACTGGTGCGGCGCGCCGCAGAGAGCGCTGTCGAAAGCTGTTGCAGGCGCTCATTCAGCAGTTGTTGCGATGCTCGTCCGCGTCGCACTTCCAACTCGGACAAATTCACCTCGTCGCGCAGTTGGCCGACAGCACCATCGGCATAGCCCGTTGTGGCTGTGGCAAGGAAAGCCTTAGCCTCTTCCACCTTTTTGGACAGCGCGCTGGCATCGCCCGGCGTGCCATAGCGCAGCTCAGCCTCCAAGTCGTCTCTCACCGAGGCCAGCCGCATCAGCTCGGCATCGCTAATGGCCGTGTCATAAAGGCGGAAGTCATATAGCTGCACCTGTTTCAGGTAGCTGTCGCCTGAAAAGGTGGAGCGTCCCAACCAACAATAGGCGGGTGCTTTGCTGAATATGTCCTTCAGCAGCGGCATGCCCGTTTGCGACAGCATCAGGCGTCCGTTCAGATACACCTGGCCCGTGGTGCCGCGTTGGCGATATAGGAAATGCGTCCACTTGCCCTTTTCGGCCTCGCTACCCACTTCCATGCCCACTTCATGGGCATAGCCGCCTGCGCTGGTGGCAAAGCGTTGGGCGTTGAGGCGGTAGCCGCAGTAAGGGCCCGATTCGGCTCCGTTTGCCAGTGCTTGGGAGAAGGAGAACAGGAAGAAACCGCCTCCCGAGAGCGAGGCCTCGTTGGCTACATGGTAGTATATCGACAGCGTGAAGTCGGACAGTGTGCTTACCACGGCCCCCGTCTGGGCCGTTAGGTTCACGTACCCGCTCCCATTTCCCAGATTCACTACCTGATAGCTTCCAAACGGTTCCAGCTTGGCTGCACTCATCAGCTTGGCCGTGACACCCGACCCCGTTTCGGCGTCGGGCAGGCTGCGTTCGCTGCCATTAGAAAAATCCAGATGCACGCGCAGGTGCGGATCCTGTGCGCTGGCCACGCTTGCCATTGCAAGCATGACGAGCCATGTTGTTAGTAAGTGCTTGTACATATGCGTTTAGTCCTGTTAGTTATTCCAATCATCGTCCCATACGGAATAGCTGACCGATTTCACTGCGGCATCATTCCCATCGCCAGGCTGCATGGTGTCGGTGTTCATGTCTATACTATTGCCACTCACTTCGTTGGAACCGGCCATGGGTAGTTCGCACGCTATGGCGCACACCATAACGGAAGGTTTTAGATATCTCTTTTTCATAGTTTATATGCCAGTGATATATTATTGCATTCTTGTTTTTGCACATGTCCCCGGGGTCACTTCACAACAACCTTCTTGCCACCCACGATATAAATACCGCGTGCTGTTGTGGTGCCAGCCGAGATGGACACCCTGCGCCCGCTAAGGTCAACGACGTGTTGTGTACCATTGGCGGCCGGGGCTACAGTTGTCGTTTGGATGGCGGTGGGCGTGTTGCTGAAGTAGAGTTTTACGCCAGCGCCCTGTTGCTGTGCCGATGGCACGATGAAATAGGCACGTAGGCCCTTGATGCTGCCATTAGCAGAGAGCTTCTTTACCTTGCCGTCAGTGGCCAGGTAGCACACATCGGCAACTTCTGCCAAGGATGCATTAAATGTCTGCGCCACAAACTGTACGTTGCCGTCTTCGCCCAGTGTCTGGCCTGCATCGCTCACCACACTCACGCCGGTGAATGTGGGATTGGCCACGGGTTCGGCATCGGCAGGAAGCTGCACCAGGTAGGGCTTGCCGGCTTCGATGCTTGTTGCGTCGGCAAAGGTGATGCTGGAGGCATCAGAGTGGTCAAAGCCATAGATGGTGGCTCCGGCCAGCGGCGATGCGGCCAGCTGCTCGGCCGTAAGGCTGAAGGGGAGGCTCAGGGTGTTCCAAATGCCGGGTTGCAAGGTGCGCTCCAGGGTAACCGAAGCCAGAGGGCAAGCCGCAGGTGTGGCGGTGTCGTCCTGGCTGACTGTGATCTTCTTGGCATACTCCGTCAGACTGAAATTGTTGAACAGGCACCAGCCCAGTGATACGAAGCCAGGCACATGGACCGTGATGGTGGCTTGCTGCTCCTCACCTATGTATGCATATACTTCCACGCCATAGCGCCCCGCGTCCATGAGCGCTTTGGCCTGTTGCGTGTTGTTCGGGTCGGAGTTGTTGTTGGCACCACTGTACCATGAGGGGATTTGTGCCATGTAGTCGCCGCCCGTCTGCCCGGAAGCATCGTCTTGCCCTGAGCGGACACTGACGTATGCATTGCTCAGCTCATACCCTTTCTGGCCCAGGGCGTAGCACGATTCCTTGGAGCCTTGGCGGTAGAAGGCGTTGAGGCTGAGCTTGTACAGGCCCGGATGCGGAACACTCACGGTCTGGCTTACAGTAGCATTCTTTTGGTAGAACTCGGCTCCGTAGTCGCCCACATTGTAGGCATTGCCGTAGTTGGCTGTTTCGCCGTGATTATAGGGCTCGCTCAGCACCCAGTCGGTTTTGCTGCCTGCATTGGCCCCGGCTATGACTGCGGTGGAGGGCAGGGGTATATAGTCTGCCTGGAGCTGCGTGTCGAAATCCTCCAGGGTCTCGGCGTTGATGCCCGCAGCCTGTGCTGCCGCAAGGATAGCGGCTTGTTTTGCTTGGGCCAGGAGTGACTTTTGCTCGGCAAGACTCACGAAGCGGACAGGGGTGGCATCGGCTTCCGAGGTGGCATCTATGCGTAGGCGGTTGCCGTCAGCATCGGTGTACAGCTCCAGGTAATGGCCGTTATGCGACTTCAGCACGAACCCGTCGGTAACGGCTTCGGCGTTCCAGGACACGCTGTTGTAATAGGCAGTTTTGTCTGTATAGCCATCGCTGCCCAGATAGCCGTTGTTGTCCAGGAACTGTATGGTGGTCACACCTGCGCCGTTGGTGGTGATGTTGGCGGGTATACCATAGCTGTCTGCCACGGCACGTGTGCCATAATTCATGCCGCGCGAGATGAACTGCTGTTGCTTGGGCAGGTAGATGTAGTATTCGCCGTTGGCGACGGGTGGCTGTGGCAGATCGGCCAGTTGTGCCGTGGTGATGGGGCTTGTGCCTTCCACCATCAGGTCGATGAAGGCATTGAGGTCCTCGGCACTCACGCCAACGGCACCGCGCCAGTAGTTGTAGAATTTCTGCTGAAGATTATCGCCGGGCAGTGCGTTGATGTAGCGGTACTTGCTCAGGATGCCGCCCTCATCATTCATGGCTCGTGTGCCGGCCGTGGAGAAACTCGTCAACTCGTAGTCCTTGCACAGCTGGTCCAGTGTGAGTCCGAGCAGACCTTCGAGCAAGAAAGCGAAGCATCCGGTGCGGTCGGCGCCAAAGATGCAATGGAAGTAGGCTGCCTTGCCGGCCTTGAGTGCGGCGAGGATGGCGTCGAAGCCGTGTCCAAACTTTTTGGCATCGCGGTTGAGTGCATCGGTGCTCCAGTTTGAGAGGTCGGCGTAGTAATAGGTGGCCCCGGTTATGGACGAGGCGCTCTGCGCGGAAACAAGGTCGGAGGTGGTGCGCAGGTCGATTTCGGCCCCGATCCCTAACTGGTCGGCCAGTAAGTTGAGGTCGGCCTGTGTGGCGTTGTAGTGCGATCCAGAGGTGAGTTCGGTGCCGCGGAACAGTTTGCCGTAGCGGATGCGGTTGCCATCGGCGTTGACCCAGCCGCCCAGGTCGCGCATGTTGGCAATACCTTCTGCCCCTATCATGCGCAGCCCGCCGGTGGTTTGAATGGTGCCGTCAGCTATGATGCTATTTCCGTGGTCCTCTACCTTATAATAATAGGTCTGCCCGGGGAGGAAGTTGGTCAGGGGGTAAAGGTCGGTCCCAGCGGGGATGGTGTAGGTGAGCGGGGCACTGTACTGCGCGTCCAGACTGAGGTACAGGGTGGCGGCGTCCTGCTGCAGCGGCAGCGGTATGTTCGCAGAGGCCGGTTGGTCGGCGCGCGACACGGACTGCGTGTTGTAGCCAGCGATGGCCGATGTGCTGGATTCTGTGTAGGTGGTGTTCTCAAGATAGGCAGCTACGTGCTCGTTCTCGATGTTCAGCTGCAAGGCTACACTGGTGTAGGATGCGGGTGTGTACGAGCCCTGATACGTCAGGCTCACGTTGTCCCAAATGGCCCAGTCGGCGCTGTTGGCCACTGACTTCATCACACCTATGCGCAGGGTGCCGTCGGTAACCACGGCACGTATGGACGGGTTGGTGTAGGCTCCCTGCGAGAAGCAGGCGGCAGCCCGTGCCATGTTGTTAGGTACGTAGAGCGTATGGCCGTTAACACTCAAGCCGGCAGAGGTGTTATAGGTGCTGTTGTTGGTGCTGCACAGGTCGGAATTAAAGATCGACATGAGCGGGGCGGAGGTCTGGTTCAGGTAATACACCGCATTGAGCACCTCGGTGCCCTGTGTGCGTGCGGCGGCAGCGCGCGAGGCATCGTTCACCCCGTCACCCACACGGTAGAAACCCTGGATGCTCATGTCGTAGTAGCCGTTGGGTAGCCCGCTGATTGTTTGATACACATCGAAGGTGGCGTTCCATTTTTCGGCACAGGTGTTGTCGCTCGTGCCGCCGAGTGCAGGGCCACCATGCCAACCATAGCCGTCCGACTGGAAACCGTGATTGATGACGAGCGAAGTATAGTCCGTGCCTGCATCGCGCGAAAGTGCTGCCACTTCAAGAGCCTGGTACTGGGCATAGACATCCGCCGCGTCCTGGAAACTGCCGTTTTGGTAGCGCTGATCCAATGCCTCCCCAACGCCAGCGCTGGTGCTTTGTGCCTTCATGGCATTGACGGCTGGGAGGATTGTGCCAGTGTAGAGTTGGTTGCTCTGTTGGGCCTGGCCCACGGCAGCCGAGAGTGCGCTTATGTTGTTTTCAAGCCAGGTGTGGTCGTCGAGGTTCGGGTTGGCCTGTGCATTGCTGACGGCTTCGTCGAGGGTGTTCTTGACGGCAGCCAGCATGGGCTGCTGTTGCAGGTCCTGTGCTGTTTGGAGCAGGCTTTGGTACTGGCTGGTGAGTGCGGTGAGGTCGATGCCCAGGTAAGTGAGTGTGACGTTGTCGTAGGCGGCCCAGTCGTCCTGATTAGCTGTGTTCTTCCTGAAACCTACTCGGATGGTTCCGTCGGTAACCACGGCGGTGATAGGTTCGTTGAGGTACTCTCCAGCCAGGAAACAGGCCGATGCACGGTCAAGACTGTTGGGCACATAGACCGTCTGGCCGTTAACACTCAAGCCGGCAGAGGTGTTGTAGGTGCTGTTGTTGGTGGTGCCGAGGCTATAGTCGAAGATTGATTTGAGTGGTGCCTCTGTGTTGTTGATGTAATAGTAGGCCAGTAGCTGTTCGTTGCCGTTGGTGCGGGCCTCGGCGGCCTTGGTAGCATCGTTTATGCCATTGCCCACACGGTAAAAGCCCTGACACTGCATCTGATAAACACCGTTAGGCAATCCGGTGATGGTCTGGTACATATCAAAGGTGCGGTTCCATTGTTCTATGCATTTATTGTCGTTCACGCCGCCATAGTCCCAGTAATCGCCATTCCAGACGGAGGTTGTTCCATTAAGCCCGAAATGTGGATTGATGAGTGCAAAGGTGGCATCGATGGGACTTTGCTTTGTTGCGTTGGCAAGATTCTGGATGAGGTTTTCTTTGGTAGCCAGTTTCCAATAGCCCCGCTCGTTGTTGGGGCTGGTGGCGGTAAGGGAAGTCTTTGTGGCATCCGTATCATGGCCTACCAGGTAGTTGTTTGTAGCCTTGGCCAGGAGGAGGTAGGTGTCTTGCTGCCCTTCGACGGGAATGAATTGCCAAGCGGTGTAGTTGTCTGTATTGCTTTTGTCCACATAGCCGTCAGAGCCGAGGAACCTACCGTCATAGGTGGGACTGGTTGAGATGTAGAAGGAATCGTCGGTATCGGCCTGTTGGAGCACGACGGGTATGCCACCGACCTTGGTGAGTGAGGCGCGTGTGGTCCAGTTGTTTGAGCCAACGAGGAAGCCGTCGTAGCCGATGTTGTAGAGGTAGAAAGTGCCGGCAGCTGGTGTGCTGGCTGTCCATGTCTGTGCCTGCACGCTGAGTGACAGGAGGACAAGGAGGAGGAAATGCAATGTTTTTTTCATATTGTGATGGTTTTACTGAAGATGCTTAGAGCCCTATCTTGCGGCCGCCGATAAGGTAAATGCCGTGACGTGAAGGTTTTTTTGTATGTGTGATGCCGTTTATACCGTACCATAGTGTCGGTTGGCGGGTAGGGGCTGTCTGTAGTGTTGTGCTGACTGGCGTAGCAGTGTCCTCATAGCGCAGGCGGATACCAGCAAGGAAGGCCCATGTATTGGTGTTTTGGTGGTCGGCTTGCAGTCCGAGTTGGAGAGACTGTCCCTGATCCAAGTTGAAGGTTACAGAATAGGGGGCATATTGTGCGGATGTGACAGGCACGGCTTCGGTATGCATACCATCGGACAAGAAGAGGCTGACGCCCGGGCGGTTGTCGGCTCCGTGGTTGTTGTTCCACGCAGTAGCAGCGGCGTAGGCCGACAAGGTGTAGCGCCCGGGAGGAAGACCTTGTACTGTTTGATAGATGATGCGTGCGTCGGTTTGTGGGGTAGGAGCCCAATAGCTGATGCCATAGTCGGCATAGGTGTCGGAGCAGATAGCAGTTTGCAGTTCAGCGTATCCGCTGGCGCTGTTTTTCTCGCGTGTCCAGCCCGAAGTGACCCCGCTCCTGATGGTAGGGTTGAGCAGTGCGGGTGTGGCATTGGAAGTGAACTGGATATAGTCTGCGGGTGTGATGAGGGCATACAGATGTGCCTCGTGTTCCTCTGTGCTGACGTTGGTGCCAGCCAGATACCAGGTTCCGCTGAGGCTCTCGCCGTTGCCAAGGGTATAATGCCCAGGTTCTGCTACAAGCAGGAAAGCGTTGGGGGTATCGGGCGACGGAGAGAAAGTCCAGTAAGTGGAACTGGAATGGCCGTCGGCCCAGACGTATTGCTGTCCAAACACGCCAAGTTTGAGGTATGCCGAAGCCGCGGGGCGGTTGTCGAAGCTGATGGTATAGCCCTTTGTGTGTCGCTTTAGGGAGATGCGTTCGGGCGTGGCAGAGAGGCGTGGCATATTGGCATCGCTACCGGCGAGCACTTGGCCGAGGAAGAGGCCGGCAGTGATGTCATAGAGGAAAAAGGAACCACCGGAGAGAGGCTGGTTTAAGTCGGGCTTATATTGGAAAGGCTCCAACTCGGCATCGCCGCGAACGGCAGACACGGCCTGGAAGAGCTGATTGTAACTGCCAGCCTCGAGTGCATCGGTGAGTGACTGCTGCTGTGTTGGGGTAAGTGATGCCTGCTCGATGTACAACAGGCCTTTTGCTTCGGCCTGTAGGAGGCTGGAAAGCGTGTGTTGTGTGCCGATGGCATAAGTGGAGAAAGAATTGGCTGGTAGGTGGCAGTCTATGAGTTCGCCGTCGATGTCGATGGTGAGTGTCTTGTCGCTGCTGTTGCTGTTGCCGACGACTACGATAATATTGCCGTCTGGTGTGAGTGCAGAGACAAGTTGATGCTGCGTGCTGCAGGTAAGGATGCTGGAACCGGCAGGGATGAGATGTGTGTAGTGCTTATATGCGTAGAATTCGGGCGTATAGCGCGCCGTATTCGTGCTGCTGCTCACTTGCACGAGTGCGTTCTGCGCCCATCCCCAGGAACTGAGCCCGCGGTCTGTGAGGATGGCGTTCCAATAGGTGTAGGTGGTGACGCCATTGGAAAGGTAGTCATTGCAAAGTTGGAAAGTGTGAACGGCCGCGTTCCAGTCGAAGGTGCCGCTGCCGCACTCGCTCTCGGTCTGTACGAGCTCGTACTGCGGCCATGCGGCATGCACGGCTGCCAGTTGTTGCCTGCCTTCCCACTGGAAACCTACCTGGCGTACATAGCGTTCGATGCCCGGTGTGTTGAGTATGGTAGCAAACACGTTCCCGTCGGCTGTGTTCATTGTCCCGGCGATAAGTGCCACATCCGGATGGTGCTGTGCCATGTATGGGCCGAGGTACTGGGCGAGGAATTTGCCTGTGGTGGCCGGCAACCAGGTGCATCCGGGGTAAGGTGTGTTGGAGTAGGCTTCATTCTGGTAGGCGAGTGCGCTGATGGTTATTCCTTGCTTTGCATAGGCTTGTATGAATTTATCAAAGTAGAGGCAGTAAGCGTCGTAATAGCGCGGGTCTTGGACGAATTGGTCGCGCTGCATGGGTGGGAACGCTTCAGGATTGCCATTGGTGGGAGTAACGGCCTGCGCATAATGCTTGTTTTTCTTCATCCACTGTGGGGGACTCCAAGGTGATGCCCAAAATGTCATGTCGGGTTGTTCGGCCTGTGCCAGCTTAATGCTTGGTATGATACGTTGCAGATCTCTTTCGATGGTGAAGTGCTGCATTTGGAAGTCTGGGGTGTTGTCGGGAGTTTCATCGCACGAGTACCAGTCGAGTGCAAAGTCCGAAGCGCCGATGGGGATCCGCCCCACTTGAAGGCGCAAGTCGCCATAAGGGTTGAAAGTTCGTTTGAGGAAGCGTGTACGGTCTGCTTCAGGCAGCAGAAGCAACGCCTCATAGTCCAACTCGTTAAAGCAAGTACCCCATCCTTTAAATGTTTGTTGAGGCTGGTTGCTGCGGATTATGACTTGTGGTTGGTGTGTGCTATTGCCGATGTGTTCGGCCTGTAGTTTCCAATAATCGCCTTCGACAGAGCAGAATCGGATTGCGGAGCTCTGTGCCTGTAGCGGCAGGGGCATAAGCGACAAGAGAAGGATTCGGATTATTTTCATTGTTGCGAATAATGAGTGGTATTTTGGCGTTTTGCGCCACAAAGTAACAAGTGATGGGGTGTCACGGACCGCCACAATCGTCTTTTTGTGGCGTAACAATTGTCTTTTCGCACATTTTTACACGTTTATGACGGCAAAAGATGGCGGATTGGGTTGCTTTCAGCGACTTTTTCCTATTTTTGCGGCACAAAAAAGCAAACGCATGAAAAGATTTGTTGTGACAAGTATGCTTGTGGCTGATGTGCTATGGTGCATAGCCAGCAGCGGGTTGCGCCACTTTACCACGGCCGACGGTTTGCTGAACAATCAGGTGCGGCAGCTGGTGTGCCTGCCATGTGGCCAGATGTTTGTGGCCACGGAGGGGGCGTTTTCGCTGTTTGACGGTGGCTCGTTTATTGTGCAGGAATGCAATTTGGACAGTGTGTTGCCGCTGCCAGTTCAGGGTGGACATAGCTACCTGTTGCAAGGCGACTCGCTGTTGTGGCTGAAGGATTTCTACTCACTCTATCTGTATGATGTCAGGCAGCGGCGTTTCCGCTATGACTACCAGCGGCATGCCAGCCATCCGGCAGTGCAACGGTTTATGCACGAGGCAGGCGACTCACTTACCCGGGCCCATGTGGAAGCTCTGAACCCGCTGCGTGATCGTTTCTACCAACTGGTGGAAGGAACCCCGCTGCAAAACAGTTGGTTGCAGGCTTATGCGCGTGATAAGCAGGGCGGGACGTGGATGGGGTTGCAGTCTGATGGGATTATTTACCTGAGTCCGCATAAGCCAGCTGCACGAAACGTAGCTACAGGCATTGACGATGCCATTTTGCGTGTAGCCGCCCTCGGTCCCACTAAATTGCTGCTTGGAGGTGCGCGCGGCATTTATGTATACGATGTTCTGGAAGGACGTGTGGTAGAGACGCTGGCGGAAGGAGGCATGAACTGTGCCGACATTGCTGCTGATCGTCAGGGACGCTATTGGCTGAGTACGACCACCTGCCTGTTTTGTTTTGACCATGGTAAGGTGCTTACTTACTCGAAGGAGAATGTGCCCGGTTTCGTGCATCATTTCATGCGGTTTGTGCTGCCACTGGAGGACCGCTACCTGTTGTGCAACCTGACGCACCATCTGGGCTACTTTTGGCCAGAAACACACAAATTTGTATCGCTGGTGGAAAGGCACCCCGAGTTGGAAGCGTGTCGGACCATTGTGGCAGCCTGTGTGTGGGATGACCCGCGGAAGGTGATGGTGTGCACGCAGAACGGCCTTTTGCTGCTGGACACCCAAACGGATTCGATAACACGCATAGCGGGCATAGAACAATTCAAACATTATTCGCACAAATACAACTGCATACTGCGCGACCGCGCCGGGCGCACTTGGATTGGCACACAAAACGGGTTGCTGATGATGCAGGGAGCCGACGTGAAACGATACACACCGGCCGATGGCCTGTCCAACGCATGTATTACCAGCCTGGTAGAGGATGCGGACGGGCATGTGTGGGTGGGCACATCGTGCGGTATTAACCGTGTGACGGTGATTGCCGATGGCGTACGTATCCTGTCATTGGGTGAATCCGACGGCATACCGCAGGCGGAACTGGAGGAACGCGGTTCCTGTATGCTGCCCGACGGGACATTGTATTTTACCTCGCGCGGGCGGCTATATGTATTGGACACCAAAGAGGTTGATGCAGGAGGCACAAATATGACAGTCCAGCTGGTGGGATTGAAGGTGGCAGGGCGTGAGATGACGGCTGATTTGACACCGCTGCAACTGAACTATAAGCAAAACAACATAGAACTCCGATTCTCCAACCTGAATTATGCGGCTCCTGAACGCAGCCGGTACCGCTACAGGCTTATTGGTTCAGACAGCACGTGGCAGATGGCGACAGGGACAGCCGGAGTGGCAGAGGTGCGTTATAACGCACTGCCACCGGGTGATTATGTGTTTGAAGTTCAAGCCACGCAGAACGACGGCACCTGGGGCCCAGGGATTGCAAAAGCCTTCACTATACGGCCCCCACTATGGCTGACATGGTGGGCCAAGATTCTGTATTTCTTGGTTGCGGCAACATGCACAGTCACGGCAATCACCTTATACCTGCGCAGGCGGCGCGAGAGATTGGAACGCGACAACGATGAGCGGGTAAACCACTTGTTTGAACTGCGCGACGAAGCACGGCATCAGTTTGCCCAGGCTGTAACGATAGAACCACAGAAGATCGCTGTCGGGCAAGAGGAGGAGCGCCTCGTCGAGGGGATGATGAAGTCCATCAGTGCCAATATGGGCAACAACGACTATACCGTGGATCAGCTTGCGGCAGACATTGCAATGAGCCGTGCCTCACTTTACAAGAAAACGCAACAGATGTTGGGCATCACACCGAACGACTTTATCCGAGGCGTACGCCTGAAGCATGCTGCACACCTGCTTGCCACTACGGATATGCCCATACTGGACATATCACTGGCTGTAGGCATAAACACGCCACGTTACTTTTCCATCCAGTTCAAGAAAATGTTTGCATGCACGCCGACAGAGTACAGGACGGGCCACAGGGATGAATGACGAATGACGAATGATGCGCTCGGCCCGAAGGGACGCTTCGCTGAGCAGAATAATGTGCAAATGCTTGGCTCTAAGCTTTTAAACGGCTCAATACCTGACAAGGGGAGGTGCTCATGTCGTATTTTTGCGGCCAATATGGAAAAGAGGCGCAGGGGGGAATATCCGTGGATAACCCCTGTGCCACCTCACCGAATATCTTAGCGCAACGGAACATAAAGAAGGGCAGGTCGTTGACACCAGGCACCTGCGCACGTAGGCCCTTCACCTTTGATTTGTAGCACACACCTATAGATTTTCCCGTAAATATCAATCACTCGATCACTAATGTGCCCTTATCCGTTGATTCAGTGCGGCTTATACAAGTGATTTATGCGTGAAAATGCAGTCACTAAGTGATACATTTAACATAATTTAAGGTGTTTTTCACCAATCTTCCCTTTCTTTTTCAGCAGCAATGCAGCGCTCCTACGTCAGTATGGCATCAGCAGTGAGCCGCACTACCACAGCGTAACCGCCGAATACTATTTTCCCAAGCCATAGGATACAAATAGGACTTCACGGTTTTCCAATTAGTTGGAAAACCATATATGCTTACCGCTTTCCGGTTTTCCAGCTAATTGGAAAACCATACTCAACAAATCAACTCTGGAACTGCGCCAGCACCGCTTGGGCTGATACAATTTACCGATCTTTCTAAGGGTTAACTCCGTGCTAACTCCGAGTTTGCTCCGAGAGTACAATTTTTCTAAGTTTGTACATTTTTTGCACACATTACCTCCCAAAGTTGCCACCCATAAAGCCGCTTGGGCGGCTATGCTGCGGGTAGGGCACTGCCCTTGAAAATTGGGCCGCCTTGACATTTAGTCAAAGCTGTGAACACCCAATTTTGTTCAACGGCCGCGTCGTACTGGAGGTCCGACAGGTGATGAGTGCCGAGGCGCACCCTCTGCAGCATCAAAGCAATCCAATGTAGGGCACCTCAATAGCGCCCGCGTATTCTGCGTCCGACCCCGTTTTTGACCCTTTATCAATCACTAAATCACCTATAAATCACCCCATAGATCACTCCTAATCGCCTGGTACTCAATACTAGTGATTGAGTGATTGATGTTTTTAAGGAATTTAATAGAGGATAAATCCTAATTAGCAGACCCTATTTACTTTTCCGCGCTTTCCGTGTCTTTAGATGTTACTCTTCAGCGGCAAAAATGTCCAAGTATCTCTACTCTCTCATCTTTACTCTCTTATCTCTACTCTCTTATCTTTTATCTTTGAATATACATTCCCCTGGCAGGTGGTGCTGAGAGGCAGCGGCCCTGAAGGTCGGCGAAGAATGACGCCCTCGGCCCGCAGGGACGAATGACGAATGACGAATGACGACTGAAGAATGAAGAATGATGAATGATGCGCCCTGCGAAGAATAATGCGCAAAAGCTTGGCGTTAAGGTTTTTTAACGGCTCAACACTTGACAAGGGGGGTGCTCATGTTGTATTTTTGCGGCCAATATGGAAAAGAAGCTCTTCATAGAAACCTATGGGTGCCAGATGAACGTGGCCGACAGCGAGGTGGTGGCCGCCGTGATGCGCATGGCCGGCTACGAGGTTTGCCAAGCGCTGGACGAGGCCGATGCCGTGTTCCTCAACACCTGCTCCGTACGCGACAATGCCGAACAGAAAATACTGAGCCGGCTGGAATACCTGCGCAGTCTGCGCCGCGGCGGACGGAGGCTCATCATCGGTGTGCTGGGCTGCATGGCCGAACGTGTGCGCGACGGGCTGCTGCAGCATGGCGTGGATATGGTGTGCGGACCCGATGCCTACATGAGTCTGCCCGACCTGATGGCGCAGGTGGAGGCAGGGCACAAGGCCGTCAACGTGGAACTGTCTACCACAGAAACCTATGGCGACGTGGTGCCACAGCGTTTGCATGGCAGCCATATCGGAGGCTATGTGACCATTATGCGAGGCTGTAACAACTTCTGCCACTACTGCATCGTACCATACACCCGCGGGCGAGAGCGTAGTCGCGACATGGAAAGTATCCTGCGCGAGGTGAAGGATCTGGAAGCACGCGGGTTTAAGGAGGTGACGCTGCTGGGGCAGAACGTGAACAGCTACAAGGCTCCAATACCGGCCGGTCCTGGTGGAACGGCAGGTGAAGAAAGCTATTGCACCTTCCCCGACTTGTTGCGCGCTGTGGCGCGTGCCGTGCCCGGCATGCGCGTGCGTTTCACCACGAGCCACCCCAAGGATATGAGCGATGAGACGCTGCGTGTCATTGCCGAAGAACCGAATGTGTGCAAGCACATACACCTGCCGGTGCAGAGCGGCAGCAACCGTGTGCTGAAGCTGATGAACCGCAAATATACCCGCGAGTGGTATCTGGACCGCGTGGCGGCCATTCGGGAGATTGTACCGGATTGCGCTATCACCACCGATATCTTTGTCGGCTATTGTTCCGAGACAGAGGAGGATCACCAGCAGAGCCTTTCGCTGATGCGTGAAGTGGGCTATGATTCGGCCTTTATGTTTAAGTATTCCGAACGCCCTGGCACGTACGCCTCAAAACATCTGAAGGACGATGTGCCAGAGGAGGTGAAGATCCGGCGACTGAATGAGCTGATCAGTGTACAGAACGAGCTGTCCGCCGCGAGCAACCGCCGCATGGAAGGACAGGTGGTAGAGGTGTTGGTGGAGGGCACCAGCAAGCGCAGCCGTGATCAGCTGTTCGGCCGCACAGAACAAAATAAGGTGGTGGTGTTCGACCGTGGAGGACACCACATAGGCGAGCGCGTGCGTCTGCGTATTACCGGCAGTTCCAGCGCAACCCTAAAGGGAATATAAAATATGAGCAGACATAGGATATTTGGACGAATGCAGTGGTTCACGTCAACCGTGAGCACCACGCTGGTATTGTTGCTGCTGGGGCTGGTGGTACTGTTTGGATTGGTAGCCCATCAGTTGTCACATAATGTGCGTGAGAACCTGACGGTGACCCTCCTGCTGGACGATGACCTGGACACGCCGGCAGCCAAGCAGTTCATGCAGAAACTGCAGAAGGAGCGATACGTTCGCGCCCTGACGCTGATAAGCAAGGAGGAAGCGCTGCGCGAGCAGACGGAGGCCATGGGGAGTGACCCGTCGGAATTTCTGGGGGGCGAAAACCCCTTCACGGCTTCGATAGAGATGAATGTGGCCGCTGATTACGCCTGCACCGACAGTCTGCTATGGATTGCGGGGGCGTTGCGCGAACGCTGGGAAGTGGCCGATGTGGTGTACCAGACCGACCTGGTGAACAACCTGAATGCAAACCTGCGCAAGGCCACGTGGGTGCTGAGCATCCTGGCCGTGCTGCTGCTGATTATTTCGGTGGTGCTGATTAACAACACCGTGCGGCTGAGCGTGTATGCGCGCCGCTTCCAGATACATACCATGCGGCTGGTGGGTGCCTCCTGGCACTTTATCCGCTGGCCGTTTCTGCGCCGTTCGCTCGGCATTGGCCTGACGGCAGCCATCGTGGCCGACGGGCTGCTGGCAGGCGGCGTTTATTACCTGTTGACTCACGACCCGGGCATGCAGCAGGTTATCACGCCCCTCGCTATTGGCATCATGCTCACGGTGGTACTGGCCTTCGGGCTGCTGCTCACGCTGGTCTGCACCGCAGCCAGTGTGAACCACTTCCTGCGTATGCGGGAGGAGGAGATGTATAAATAGTGAAGAGATAAGAGATAAGGGATAAGAGATAAAAGATAAGAGTTAAGAGATAAAAGATAAA
>JAFXQT010000076.1 GCA_017526905.1 Bacteroidaceae bacterium
AAAAAATATTTCACTCCTACAACTTTTTGGACACTTTTCTTACATCGAACTCACGTTAAAAAAGAAGGGAAGATCTGTGAAAAACGCCTTAAAATATGTTAAATGAATCACTTAGTGACTGCATTTTCACGCATAAATCACTCGTATAAGCCACACTGAATCAACGGATAAGGGCACATTAGTGATCGAGTGATTGATATTTACGGGGAAAATCTATAGGTGAGTGCTACAAATCAAAGGTGAAGGGCCTACGTGCGCAGGTGTATGGTGTCAACGACCTGCCCTTCTTTATGTTCCGTTGCGCTAAGATATTTGGTGAGCAGGCACAGGGGCTATCCACGGATATGCTGTAAAAAATGGGGTGGGACCGGCCAAAGTGGCCACTCTTGCTGTTAGCCATCCTTGCTGTTACTTACGCAGCATTTCGCACACTCACAATCACGGCGTACACGCATTCATGAATTTTCGGGATTGTTCACCCGCCCACACACCACATATGCACACCGCCTGTACCCCATGCATCCTATACTGATGACGCTTACATCCTGTGCCAATAGCTCATACATCATGCTTCTGGCCTGCAGAGAGGGTAAAGCTATGGCTTAGCGAACCAGTATCTTACGACCACCAGTGATGGTGATACCACGGGAGGGTTTCAGGAGCCTGCGGCCTTGAAGGTCGAAGTATTCGGGCGCTGAAAGGTGGGGGGATTCATCGGAGGCAGGGGCCGCATTGATGCCCGTCCACTCGGAAACATCGACTCCGTCATATACATAGACCGATGAGGGGGACAGGCGCAAGGTGAGTTCGAGGTCAATATCAATGGGGATTTCGGTGCCGATGCCGGACAGCTTCTTCTGGGTGAAAGGGGATGTCAGATAGATCTGCGTGTGGATATAGTCGGGAATGTCCAGCGCCTTGCGCAGCGTGGTCTTGAATGTCTGCGTGGATACCGACGGGTTGCGCAGGCAGAGGGTACACTTCTTGCCGTTCCACGCCGCCCAGCCATAGACGTTGGCCCGCTGGCCGTCCCACGGGTTGCCGCCCACCCAATGCACATCGGGCAGCACGTCGGCATTGCGGCGCTGCCACTTGATGCACTCGGCCACTTCGCCCCACAGCGCTCCCTGCTTGATGCTGTTCAGCAGCGCGTAGTCGGCATACAGCTCGACCTGCCCGGATCCACAGGCAAAGGCACAACGCAACTCGCGCACGATGCCGTCGTAGTTGCGGTCGGTGGCGGTATTGCCGAAGTCTGTCAGGATGAAGCCGTGGGTCATCATGCTGTTGATGGGGCACAAGGGGGAGTTCTGCACAAAGTTCTGATACACGAGGCGGTCACGATAGGTGATCCACCGCTCGCGGTCGGTGCCTTGGTTGCCGATTGTGCCGAAATCATTTTCCTGCCGCCACACGGCATCGGTGAACTGGAACCAGAAGGGCGACGCCCACGTGCCGACGGTGGTGTTGAGGAACACGTCGGGGCGCACCTCTCGCACACGGCGTTCGATGTCGATGATGGCTTCGGCATTCTCTTCGCCCGTGACGCCTGCATCAGGACCCACAGCACTGAACTGCGCGCTGATGCCATCAAACTTAAAGTAATTGAAGCGGTAGTTGTTGAGCATGTAGGTGCAGGCATTCAGGAAGGTGTCGTAGTAGGCCTTGTTGCTCAGCTGCATGCCGCCACGGTTCTGCCAGTAGGCACGACGGTAGTTGCCACTCTGCCCATAGCCTCCCACGGGGCCCAGCCAGGCTCCGATGTGCGAATCCATAGCCACGGCTGCATCGCTGATGGCACTGAAGCCGTTAGGGAAATTCTTGTTGAAAGTCCAGGTGCCGTACTGATCCCAGCCGTCGTCCCACACAAAGGAGGCAATGCCCACGCCGTAGGGCTCGAACAGGTGCTTCTGCCACTGCGCCAACACATCCAGACATTGTGCCTCGTTGAAATTGGTGGTGTAGTTGGGATCGTTGTTGCGGTCGATATTCAGCTCGAACCACGAATTGTAGATGGGGAACGGACGCCAAGGCACGGCACGCTCGCGCTCGCTGTAGGCCAGGAAGGAACGACGCGGCTGGCCCGGTGCGATGAGCCCCACCACGGCGCTGACCTGCCAGGTTTGTCCGGCCTGAAGGGTGGTCTGACGGCTCCACACACCCTCGATAGGTGTTTCGCCCTGTGCCGGCAAGTGCAACACATTGGCTTCCAAGTCGCTCTCGCCACCGTCGTAAACCACGGCAGGCGCGCTGACCGAGCCGCTCCACGTGATGGTGCCGTTGCTGCTAAACGCCCCGGTGATGATGCCATCCACCTGCTCGGTGCAGTCGCGGAAATAGCGGACCAGGTAGTAGCCCGGCGCAGGGATGTCAAGCACATAGGTGTTGTTTGAACTGCTGCCGCCGGTGGTGCCTTTATGGTAGTCGGCAGCCACGACCTGCCCGGTAAGGGGGTCGAGCACGTCCACGCCAGCTACATCCAGCCGGTGCGAGCCAGTGGCGTATTGAAACAGAACCGTGTGCTGCCCGGCATTGCGGAAGGCCAGGTAGCCGCGCGTACCACTGATATAGGCAGGCGTGAAGCCGAGGTCGAGGATGCCCTGGGGCGTCTGGGCTGCAGGTGTCCAGGCAAACGTGGTGCCCGTCCAGCCTTGAAAGGCAAAGGGAGCTTCGATGGTTGCTGAACCGCCCACGCTGTTCTGCCCCATTGGCGTCTCCAAGCCGGCAAAGATGCGGTCGCTGGCAATCACGGCGCCGCGCGTGTTGCCCACCACCGCCGGCGCCTGATGGGCCAATGGGTCGGACACCACGTAGCGCATAGGCACCACCGCCTGCATGGAAGTGTTGCTAAGGGCAGTCAGTTCCAGTTCGGTGCGCAGATAGTGCGAGCCGTCGCGCAGCACGGCACGCCACACCAGTTCCAGAGTGCCTGTGGCAAAAGTGGCTTCAAGTGCCTTGCCTGCATCGTGCAGGGCGCCACGGGCAGCAGTGGGATCGGCCGGAAGCTCGACCAGCCTCACGTCCTTCAGCGTCATCTGCGAGGAGCCCATCTCGTTGCCGTCGGCCATGCGCACGGCAAACAAGTCGGTGCCGGCCTTCAGCCCCAACGCCTCGGCGCCTGCGAACGTGAGCAAACCGTCGGCACACTCATAGGAAGCTGACAGCAAATCGTTGGAAAGAGTGTAGGTGCCATCGGCACCATGGTCGCCCTGACTGGGCACAAACTGGGCTTGAGCCACACCAGCCTGCTGCTGTTGCGGGAATATGACGGCCTGCGCCCACAGGCACTCGGTCAGCAGCATGAAGGCTGCCGACAATAGGCATTTGAGAAAAGACCAGCGTGATTTCATCATTCTGACATATACTATAGGTGTAACAATGCGCCCTGAGGCTTGCGGCGATGCGTGCATGAAGCCCCAGTGCTATGCGCAGGCAAAAGTACGGAATATTCCATTAGCACCAAAGGAAATGCGCCTTTTTTATTATTTTTCAAGGGGTCCGCAGGTGCATGAATTTCGGTAAAATCGGGCAAAATACCGAAATTTCACCTGTTTTACTACCGCCTTTGCGCGCCCGTACCGAATCTTTTCAGTACTTTTGCGGCGACTTTGAAGGAAGACGCCTTTTAAGTATAATAGAAAACTCAATTCATAACAAACAATCACAACCAAACGAACGACTCAACATGAGAAGAAAAGCATTCCTAATGTGCCTTCCCTTAGGCCTGGCAGCCGTGCTTTCGTCCTGTTCCTTCGAGAACACGCTGGACGGCGACGAATTTGCCACCTCGGGTAAGAAAGGCAAGGTGACGCTCGACTTGACGTCGGGTGTGGAGTTCGCAACCAGCACGCGTGTCGTTGACGAGAGTTCCTACCAGAACGTCGGCAACTACAACGTAGTAATCACCGACAGCAAGGGCAACAGCAAGTTCTCCGGAACGTATGCCACCCTGCAGAGCCGTCTGCCGCTGGAACTGGACCTGGGCTCCTACTCCATCAGCGCCAGCTATGGCACAGAGTATGCCGCCTCGCGCGACGGCTTCCTGGCCACTGGCAGCAACACATTCACAATCAGCGCCGGCAACACCGTGAGCACGACCGTGAACTGCACGCCCACCGCCGGCAAGGTCCTGGTGGCCTTTGACAATGCCATGAGCACCTATTATGACACGTACAGCGTGGACTTCACCGGCACCGCCGCACTGGGCAACAGCGTGGCACACTGGGGCAAGGACGACACCGCGCCCTACTACCTGGCCCTGAGCGAGAACGGCGAGACGGTGAACTACACCATCTACCTGACCGCCAAGAGCGACTACGCCACCCAGCAGAACGGCGAGAAGAAGGCCGAGGCCACTGCAACCGGCTCGTTCCAGCTGCAGCGCAACACCGCCAAGAAGCTCACCATCAAGCCTAACTACACGCCCACCACGGACGGCGGTTTGGCCATCACCATCACCATCGACGACAGCACCAACGACATCCCCGTGGATATTGAGGTTCCCGTCACTTGGATTAACTAAAGCGATTCACTCACTAAAAAACGTAACAGACAATGAAACTCAATAAGATATTTCTTGGATGTGCAGCCGCTATGGCCCTGGCCAGTTGCGTAAGCGAGGACGTATCCAAGCTCGCCGGACAGGACACAGGCCGTCTGGAAGTGGGCGTTGAGACACAAATGCCCCTGAAGACCCGTGCCGAGGTATATACCGTCACGAACTTCCCCGTGACCATCTATCAGGAAGACGGAACCACCAAGGTGGAAAGTTACGATGCCGTAAGCGCCATGCCGGAGAAGATCCTGCTCCCCACTGGCAACTACGTGCTGGAGGCCCACACGCCCGGCGTGATGGAGACCATCATGACCGCCCCCTATTATAAGGGTACGGAGACATCCACCATCATCAAGGATGCCACCACACAGAGCACCATCACCTGTAAGCAGGCCAACACAGCCGTGACCGTGAACTATGACCAGGACTTCCTGGACCTGTTCACCTCCTGGACCATCACCTTCGACGATGGCACCGACAACGCCCTCAGCTTCACCAACGAGGACGGCACCACCCCCGCCACCCTCTACTGGGACCTGGGCGAAGGCGTGGATAAGCTCACCGTGAACTTCCGTGGCACCAACCGCGACGGCACCATCACCGCCAACATGACGCTGACCAAGTCGCAGGCCACCGAGACCTACGACGGCCAAAGCGTTAACTTCGCCGGCGGCGACGCCATCGTGGTGAACTTCACCCCGACCGAGGCTACTACCGGCTACGTGACCGTGGGCATCACTGCCTCCATCTTCGGTCTTGATGCTGAGGAAGTGCCCGTGACCGTGGAAGTGGTGGACAACGGCACCTTCCAGCCCGGCACCGATGAGCCCGGTACTGGCAGTGGCGACGATCCCCAACCCGGTGGCGACGACAACGCCATCGTACTGACCCTGCCCGCACCTGTCACCCTCTCGGCCGACGAATCGGCAACGGCAGATCCCTCGTCGGGCGACGTGGCCATGACGGCAACAAAGGGTCTGAAGAGTGTCCAGGTGAAGGTGCTCTCCTCGAGCGACGAGATGATGGAGCAGCTGGCAGCCGTTGCTGATGAGTATCCCGGCGTTGACCTCGTCAACGGCTGTGAGGTAGTCGGCAACCAGAACCTGGTGGCCTTCTTGGGCAGCCTTGGCAAGGAAATCACCGTTCCTGCCCAGGGCGATACGGAATACACGTTCCCTGTCGGACAGTTCTACCTGTTCCTCGGAATCCTGCCTGGCACGCATAACTTCGTTATGACGGTAACAGATATGGAAGGCACACAGAAGAGTGGCACCGTTCAAGTTACCATTACTGAATAAAAGGCTCCGATTATTGTAACCATAACACAAAGAATACAAGATATGAAAAAGATATTTTCCATTATCGCCATACTCGCCGTGACGCTGGTGGCTGCTTCATGCTCCAGTGAAAACGATGAGCTCAACGCCGAGGTGGGCTATCTCAAACTCGGCATCGAGACCAACGGCACACTGAAGACACGTGCCAGCGCGCCCAACGGCTATGATGCAACCCAGCTGTATGTGGAAGTGAAGAACGCCGCCGGCGAGGTGGTTTACAGCACCAGCAACTTCGACAACGACGCACAGCTGCAGAACGGAGCCTACCTGACCGTTACGCCCGGTCAATACACCGTAGTGGCTCACTCCAACAACTGGGACGGCAACGGCTCAGGCTTCAACACACCTTATTACTATGGTGAGACCACAGCCACCGTCAAGACCAAGACCGTGACCACCGCCAAGGTGACCTGCACCCTGGCCAATGTGAAGGTGACGGTGAACTTCTCCGACGAGTTCAAGCAGAGCTTCGCACGCGCCACCGCCACCATCGAATCCGAATTGGAGGGCGTGAGCGCACAGGCTTTCACCATGGGCTCCGACAAGGGTTCGGCCTACTTCCCCGTGGGCAACCTCACCGCCTACCTCTCCGTGTTCAACAAGAGCGGACAGGGCTACAGCCACATGAAGGAAATCACCGGCGTACAGGCCCGCGACCACTACATCATCAACTACACCGTGGCAGCCCACGGCTATCAGGGTGGCGTGACCGTGCAGGTGGATCCCAACACGAACACCTACACCTACACCTTCGAGGTACCCCGCAAGGGTGGCACCAGCCTGGCCGCCTACACAGCCAACGCCTGGAGCACATTTGCCTATCTTGAAGGTGCTGTCACCGCCAAGAAGGGCGACTTCGACAGCAGCAACATCAAACTGCAGTGGAAGGCTGAAAATGCCAACGACTGGAACGAGGTGGAAAACAGCGCACTCACCATCAACGGCGACGACATCAGCTACAAGCTCACTGGACTGACCGCCAACACGAAGTACACCTACCGCTTCGCCTACCTCACCGCCGACGACGAAGTGTTCAGTGCCGAGCAGAACTTCACCACCGAGTCTCAGATTGCCCTGTACAACGGCGGCTTCGAGAACTGGTACTCTGAAGGCCGCGTCGACATCTGCGGCAACCAGGCCGACGGCAAGTACTGGAACTCCAGTAACGCCGGTGCTGCCACTTACATCGGCAGCGTGACCACGCAGGACACCGAATTCAAGCGCAGCGGTAACTCCTCAGCCAAACTGGCCACCGCCTGGGCTGTAGTGAAGCTGGCAGCAGCCAGCCTGTTCACCGGCGACTTCATCGGCCTCATCGGCACCAAGGGCGCCAAGCTGGATTGGGGCGTACCGTTCGCAGCACGTCCCACTTCGCTCAAGGGCTACTACTCCTATGTACCCGGCTCGCTCAACCGCGGCACACAGCCTTCTGTTGCTCCGGCCAAGGGCCAGAACGACGAGTGCCAGATCTTCTGCGCACTGGTGACCGAGCTGTTCCACGTGGCCAACGCTGAGGCAAGCGGCTATGAGATGACCACCGAGATCGACTGGGAGAACGATCCCCGCGTCGTAGCCTACGGCCAGATGACCCAGAACACCAGCACCAATGGTCAGTGGCAGGAGTTCAACATCCCGTTGGAGTACCACTCGCTGACCACGAAGCCCACGCACCTGATCATCGTATGCTCGGCCAGCAAGTACGGCGACTACTTCTACGGCAGTGACAGCTCCGTGCTGAACCTCGACGACTTCGAGCTGGTCTATGGCGACAACCCCACCGTTCAATAAACACTAAACAAACCATTCTGATACCCAGCCCCCGCACACGCGGCGGGGGCTGGGATTTCCTAAACAATGAGCAATAAGCTACACACACTGCTACTGATTGCCACCTTGCTGACGGGTCCGTTCGCTGCAAGCGCACAGACGACCACACGACACAGTTCGCCCTCGCCCTATGCCCGTCAGCAGTCCGCCCGGCGCGACACCACCGACCACCGCTAGCTCTACGACCGCTATCTGGACAATCAGGAGAAGAAAGGACGACACATAGAACGCATCCCACGCGAGGACCTCAGGGCCACCTTCATCCCCAAAGGCCAATGGATGGCCGGCGGAAGCATCGCCTTCAACGAGTGGGACGACGACAACCTCAACTACCTGGTCCTAAAGAACATCGACTTCGAAGGGCACACCTTCGGCGTCAGCCCTTACTTCGGCTACTTCGTGGCCAACAACACCGCCATCGGTGCGCGGTTCAACTACAGCCGCTACTACTTCAACCTCGGGCAGTTTGACCTGAACCTCGGCGAGGACTTCAACATCAGCCTCTCCGACCTCTACTATCTCGAACACGACTTCGATGCAAGCGCGTTCGTGCGCACCTACATGCCACTGGGCAAGAGCAAAGTGTTCGGCTTCTTCAGCGAGGTCGATCTCACCTACAGCCATGCCAAGGGCAAGAACACCACGGGCTCCGGTACCGACTTCGAAGGCACCATGGAACACGTGAACTGCATCCAGCTGGGCTTCTGCCCCGGCCTCACAGCCTTCGCCACCGACTTCATGGCCGTCGAGTGCTCGGTGGGCGTGATGGGCCTGCAATACAAATGGAAAGACCAAAAGACGAACCGAGTCGAGACCGGCCGCAGCCGTTCCGGAGGGGCCAACTTCAAGATCAACCTCTTCAGCATCAATCTCGGCATGACGTTCTACCTTTAATATATATATAGTACTCAAACAATGTTTCTCAATACAACAACAGGCAACACCCGCAACAAACATCGCCACGCGCCCTGGCTCACCGTGGCCTTAGGCTTGGGCTGCCTGTACCTACTGACCTGCCTGACGGCCTGCGCCATCCCCGACGATATACCCTACCCCACCGTGGAGACCGAGATAACGGCCTTTGAGGTAGAGGGCCAGTGCGATGCTACGGGCGAAGGAGAGGCCGAAGCCGTCATCGACAAGAACAAACGCACCGTGCATGTTTACGTGAACGACCTGGTTGACATTGCCAACCTGAAAGTGAAGCGTTTGGAAACGACCAACGACGCTGCGGTGGTCATCGACAGCACCCTCTGCATCGCCTCCGAGACCTACAAAGTGGATGGCTACCCCCAGGAAAGCAAGAACACGCCCTTCCAGATCGATGCCACACACGACGTGCCCGTGCTGTTGCACACCTACCAGACCTACGAGTGGACCATCCGCGTGGAGCAAGTGGTGAAACGCGACATCGAGGTGGAAGGCCAAGTGGGCGATGCCGTCATCGACCCCGTCACACGCGTGGCCATCGTCTATGTGAACAGCGACCAGGACCTCAGCCAGATCCGCGTGCGCAAATTCAACCTCGGCGGCCCCCACGGCGCTGTCATTCCCAACCTCACCGAAGAGCCTTCGGTCGATTTCACCACATCGCGCCGCTATTATGTAAAGCAAGGCTGGTCCGACCTCATCTACATGTGGACCGTCTATGTATATACCACTACCGAAGCCGTCCAGGCATCGGCCAACGTCAGCACCACGGCAAAGGGTGCAACCGTCATCTCCGGCACACGCCCCAACGGCGTGGTGCCCGTTGTCGAGTACCGGGCAGAGAGCGAGTCGGAATGGACCACTGTGCCCGCCACCGATGTCAAGTTCCCCACCGCCACCTCCTACGAAGTGACGTTCACCGCCCTTCACTCCGATGTCAAATACCTCTGCCACGTCAAGTTCAACGGCGAAGCCACCCCCGACCAGACATTCTATTTCGAGGGCGAACAACTGGAGAACTCCAGCTTTGACAACTGGCACACCGAAACGACCAAGAGCTCGCAGGAACTATTCCTGCCCTGGGGCGCTGCCGACGAGCCCTACTGGGACACCGGCAACCACGGCGCCACCACCGTCGGGGCCAGCAACAGCACGTTCGTCGATGAGGACGGCCGCCGCTATGCCAACCTGCAGTCCAAGTACATTGTCATCAAGTTTGCCGCCGGCAACATCTTCACAGGCAAGTATCTGGAAACCGACGGCACCAACGGCGTGCTCTCCTTCGGACGCCCCTTCACCTCGCGCCCAGAGAAACTGCAGTTCGACTTCCAGTACAAGACATCGCCCATCACGCGCACAGCGAGCGGCGGCTGGAAGGACGGCTACGGCAAGTATATCAGCCGCACGCTCTTCGAAGGGCTGAAAGGGCAGCCCGACTCATGCAATGTGTACATAGCCCTGGGCGACTGGGAACCCACCCTCTACAAGGGCACACAATGCCCCTATCTGGTACGCACGCGACCCAGCGAGTTCCAGGTGCTCGACAAGAACGACCCGCACATCATTGCCTATGCACAGATGACCTGCGGGCGCGACGTGGACAGCTGGACCACCGAACAGCTCAAGCTGGACTACCGCAGCAACCGCACGCCCAAGTACATCATCGTGGTGGCCGCCTCCTCCAAGTATGGCGACTACTTCACCGGCGGCGAGACGTCGCTGATGAAGATTGACAACCTCCGCCTCATCTATTGAACAAGAAACAGAACATTGAAAACGATTCGCAACATAATCACCCTTCTGCTGCTCCCGGCCACGGCACTGCTGGGCGCCTGCACAGCATCCGACGAGTGGGAGCAGGCATCCACGGGCAGTCTGCAGCTGAGCATGCCCGGCATCTCCACACACGTGAGCCCGACACGCACCACCCCTGCCGGGCTGGGCAAGCCTGCCGCCACCGACTTCCACCTCACCGTCGTCCGCCAGAGCAACGACGCAGTCATCTACGACGGCAGCTTCACCGAGGACAAGATTACCGCCGCCCCCGACAACTATTCCATCCTTGCCACCTACGGCACCAATCCAACCATCGCCCTCGATGCCCCCTACTACGTGGGCTCCACCACAGCCACTGTGACCTCCACCACCGAGCCCACACCCGTGAGCCTGCCCGTGAAGGTGGCCAACGCACTCATATCCGTGCAGTTCGGCGATACCGAGGAAAACATCGAACGCTTCGGCCGCTTTTATGAGACCTATGCGCTGAACGTGGCCATCGGCAACAACAGCGCCAGCATCACCCACGAGGCGCCGCAGCAGAGTGTTTACGTGCGCGACGGCAGCACCGTCCAGCTCACCTTCAGCGGTTATCTCAAAGCGCTCGGCCACGAAGTGTCCATGCCTATCGTTCTGCCCGAAGACATCTCCTATACCCTGCACGCCGCCCAGCACCTCATCATCACACTCGGGCTGGAACCCGATGCCGAGAGCGCCGTGGTCAATGTGCAGAAGGCCGAACTGGACAGCGTGGGCATCGACGAGAAGATCAGCTACAACTGGCTGCCACGCCCAGCCATCACCGCCCAGCATCAGTACGTGCGCGGCGAACTGGTAGGCACCGACCTCAGCATCGGCGCCTCCTTCCCCGATGTGGTCTGGGAGGCCAAGATCCATCAGGGCTCGGCCACTGGCCAGGTCGTACGCACCCTCACCGGCCAGGGGGCGCTCACCTCGTCCTATAAGGACAATGCCGACTGGCCCTTCCTGCCCGCAGGAACCTACGTGGCCACCTATACTTACACCAGCAAGCAGGGGCAGAAGTACAACTTCGACAAAACCACCGTCTTTACCGTTCCGCAGCCCTCACTCACACTTACGTCCGAGGCCTACACCTCCTACTCGCTCTACGAGCAAGGCAACATCGCCGAGGCCAACGCCTGCGAGCGCCTCACCGTGTACGAGCCCAAGGTGCAGTGTAACATAGCCGACGCGCTACTGGCCAACAGCAACTACACCGGCACCTACACCACCGCCATTGCCGGACAGACGGCCACCACCGCTGCCACACGCAACACCATGACCCTGGCCGACATCACCGGGGTGCCCGTCAGCGGCACGCCCTACACGCTCACCGTCAGCGCTGCTTTCTGCGGCCAGACCGTATCAGCCACCCAACAGGTGCGCATCACCGGCCTGCCCGTCACCTTCGCCCCGCCCCGCTCGTCCGAATGGTCGCGCAGCGGTTCCGGCTCGTGGAACGATGGCTATGCCGTCCTGGGCAACCGCGGCGGACTGCTCACCGAGAGCGACGAGACCATGACCAACACCACGTCGGTCAATATCCCCGCCGGCACACACTTCAACATGGACTATTACATCGTCATCCATCCCGCCACCATAGGCACCACCTTCTCCGTCACGTGCAACAACCGCAACATCTTCACGCAGCGGCAGGACGGCGGCGCCCTCAACTCCGACGACTATCCCTTCCAAGGTAGCACCGCTGCCTTCCATTTCAACGAGGCCATCACCCAGTTGCAATGTCAGAACAGCTACGGCGGCGGCCAGACCTGCACCAATATCTACTCTCTCACCTTCAAATATGCCGAATAAGATCATGAAGCGCGCCGCACTACTGCTACTCTTCCTGCCCCTGTTCGCCGCCTGCACCGATGGCGACGAAACTGCCGTCAGCACCGCCGACGGCGAAGGTGCGCTGGTGCTCAGCGGCCTCAGCCGCGCAGAGGTGGCACCCACTGTGCTGCGCACGCGCAACAGTATTGACCCCGACCTGGCCGTGGAAATACTGGCCTCCGACGGCAACGTGTACCGCGGCTACCAGTATGCCGCCGGTGCCGCACTGCCCGAAAAGTTCTCCCTCATTCCCGCCGACTACACCATACACGCCTATAGCGAGAACCTCGACACCTGGACCACCGACAACGACGGCCGTGGCAGCGCCGTGTACGACGTGCGCCAGGCATTCACCATACAAAAGGACTGGGTCACCTACCTCGATGTGCAAGCACCCATGACCAACTACGGCGTCACCTACACCGTGCCCGAAGGCTTCTCGGCCTGGTTCCCCACATGCCAGTTCACCGTGTCGGCCGACGGCCGCACCTGCCCCCTCGCAAGCGGGCAAGCGGCCTACTTCGACCCGGCCAACGTCGCCGGCTTCAGCTTCACCCTCCACCTGGTCAATGCCGACGGCGAGACCTACGACCTGGAAACCCGCACCTACGAGAGCCCCCAACCCGGCCTGCTCTACAACGTGAGCTACGCCTTCGCCAGCGACGACGATCCCACCAAGCTCAAGATCGGCATCAGCTACGACGACACCTACGAGGAAATCGTCAGCGAAATCACCCTCTATTAACACCCGGGCCCCGCGGCACCCACTGCCCCGCCCCCCACACATAAAAGAACCCCCTCTCTCCCTCTCAACACCCAAAAACAGTGAAACACTACCTCACCATAGCCCTTGCCTGCACAGCCCTCCTGCTTGCCTCCTGCCAGCAGGATGAAGCCCCCGCACCCAACGGCAACCAAGGCCACATCCAACTGCGCCTCACCACCGACGATGCCCTTCGCACCCGCACCATGCAGGACGTCAGCGACGTGTCCACTTGGTATGCCGTAGTGAGCAACGGCACCCAGACACTCTACAACCAACAGATAGGCAACCAACTGGAGGCCATGCCCTTCGACCCCGGCACCTACGCCATCGACGTGCGCAACTACGACGATGTCGATGCCGCCAACCTCGCCAACGACGGTTGGGGCGCTGCCTACCACACCGGCCAGGCCAGCGGCATCGAGATCTCTGCCGGCGGCACCGCCTACGTACACATCGCCTGCGGACGCGCCCACAATGCCAAGTTCCGACTGGACTACTCCCACTTCTCAGGCATCATTAACACCCTCACCGTCAGCACGCCCAAGCAACTCACCTTCAGCTATGCCGACGGCACCCTCACGCGCCAGGCCTTCTTCCCCCCCGGCAGCACCCTCACCTACACCATCAACTACACCATAGCCGGCAGCACCAAGACCACCGAGCCACAAACGCTCACCCTTGGCGATGCCGCCACCGTGAGCACGCTCGCCATCAAGTCGGACATCAGCGGCGGCATCACCGTCAGCCTCACCTACGACGATGCCTTCGAGGGCGAGACCGAGACCGACCTCGTTATCGACGGCACCAGTGGCAGCGCTGCCTGACCCACTCGCTTTTTCACGTTTTTTGCAGATAAACATGTCACACCGCATCACACATACATCGCACATCACCCGGCTGGCCTATGCCACAGCCATCGTCATGGCACTGACATTCACAGCCTGCCAGGACGATGCCGACAACGAGCCTGCCCTCGACGGCATGGGCACCATCCGCCTCTCGCTGGCCGATGCCCAGGACTACACCCTGCTCACACGCACCGAGCAGGCCGTAGCCGACCTCACCACCTACACCTTCACCCTCAACGGCACCACCATCGGCGGTGTACCCGTCACCGACCTCGTGCTCGACGTGTCCGACCAAGGCACCGCTCAGGTCAGTGCCGGCACCTACACGCTCAGCGCCCACAACCAGGCCAAAGCCAACACCGACAATGGCCACCCCTACTACAGCGGCACATCGGCCACCTTCACCGTCGATGCCGGCCAGACGCAGGCCGTCAGCATCGCCCTGGGCAAGCCCAAGAACGCCCGCATCACCTACACCATCGATGACACGTTCGCCGCCCTCTACGACAGTCCCACCCTCAGCCTCTCCGACGGCACCCGTACCATCACCCTCACACAACCCGCCGACTACTGCTACTTCATCATCCCGGCCGACGGCGCATTGGCCTACACCATCACCGCCACGGCCAAGGCCGGCAGCCACGTCACCGACATGGTGCAGTCCACCGGCTACGTCGAGCTGCAGGCAGGCTACGCCACCACCATCCGCCTCAAGGCCAACCCCGCCACCGGCATCATCATCCCCGTGGCCGAAGGCCAATACAGCGGCACCTTCGATTAAACGCCTTCCGTCGCTACAACACCCACTCAGTCATGAAGCATCCTATCCTACATACCCTCCTTATCCTCTTCACCCTTACCATCGTTTCCACACGTGCCTACGCATGGGGCGAGACCACCAGCTACGTGCTCGATGTTCCTTCGGAATACACCCTGAACACCATCGAGACCGGCCCCACCCTGGCCCTGTCCGGACCGGGTGCCACACTCACCTACAGCGTTTACACAAACACCTTCTTGGGCATCCCTGGCTTGGGAGGCATTTGGGTTCAAGTTTCAACCGACGGAGGCCGCAACTTTTCCGACCTCGTACATGACGATGTTTCCACATCAAACACCACAAAGACGCACGCTATTGATGCCAACGTCACGCATATCAGGTTCATTACCAAGACTGGTGCCACGCTGAAAAAAGTCTATAGCAACGTCAAGGTGACCCGCGCCACAACCCTCGCCACCACTACCACCACGCTGGACTTCGGCACCGTCACCAACCGCCGCAGCGCCAATCTCGACGCATCCATCAACTTCAACAACACCACCTACAACCAGCAGGTCACCGGCACCTGCACCGATCCCAACTTCACCGTCACCCCTACCACCGTTGGCGATACTGGCGAGGGCCAGGCCGTGCCCGTCACCTTCACTCCCACCAGCGCAGGCACGCACACCGGCACCGTCACCCTCAGCATGAACGGCAAGACCGTCACCTTCCAGGTCACCGGCGTAGGCCAGACCACCTACTACACTCGTGCCACCGCCTCGGCCACAGAGGGCGGCCAGGCCTACGTCAGCTTCACCTCCTTCGCTGAAGCTACCGCCACTAGCGCCACCAAGAACAGCGGCCTTACCACTGCCTCCAGCGCCAGCACCACCGCCTTCTATCGTGCCACAGCCAACCCGCGCTACGAGTTCGTGGGGTGGAAGCGCAACCTCAGCGATGCCACCTACGCCAGCACCGATGCCGAGTTCGAGGCACCCGCCTATACCTACAACTCCGAGAGTTCGGCCAACCCCACCGTGGTCACCTACTACGCCGTGTTCCAGGAAAAGCCCAACGTCATCACGCTGGAGCCCACCAGCTCCACCTACGATGCCGACACCTACGAGACCGTCACCCTGCACCGCACCTTCCTCCAGGGCTACAACACCATCGCCCTACCCTTCGACACCGATGTCCAGGCCCTTACCGGCCGCAACAGCGCCGATGACTGGGTGGCACAGCTCACCGGCGTCACCTACAACCAGCAGGACGGCTTCACTCTCTTCTTCCAGCAGGTGCCCGGCGGCCGCATCCATGCCTTCCAGCCCTACGTCCTCTATCTGGGTCAGAGCGTGGTCGATCCCTCTTGGACCAATATCACCCTGGCTCCGGCACAGCCCGTCAACATCGCACCCACGGCAGGCTACAGCACCACCTCGGGCCCCGACGGCAGCAGCTATGCCGACTGGCAGATGACCTCCAACTTCACCGCCGGCTTCAGCATGAACGGCCTCTATGGCATCGTCAACGCCGCCGGCGCCCTGCAGCTGGGCAGCAGCACAGCCACCCTCAATGCCTTCACGGCCTACATCACCCCCGTGTCCGGTGCCGCCGGCGTTAAGGTACAGTCGGCCTTCACCGATTCGTTCGGCCGCACCACCATCATCCGTGGCCTCCCGGCTGCACCTTCTACCCCCGACGCACCCGCCCACCCCGCCACGTCCGCCAGCCCCTCCCACGCCGCCGATAACGGTGTCTTCAGCCTTGGCGGCCAACGCCTCAGCAGCCCGCAGCGCGGCATCAACATCATTCGCGATGCTTCCGGGCGCTACCGCAAGGTTGTCAGCAGCCGCACCCGTTAAAACAGCTATCACCCAAACGTAGCACCCAGCCACACTTTTTTTCGAATAACACCGCACATGTCATTAAGTGACAGTTAGGCCCTTTGTCAAAGTCCAAGCACTTCTGTCAATAGGTCCAAGGACTTCGGCCATTAAGTCCAAGCACTTCAGGCAACTTAGATTATATGCGTACGGCCTGCAGCCGCAAAGCGTACGGGTTACAAGCGTAAAGCGTACGGCTTGTAGGGGACAAGCGTACGGCTTGCATCATCTATTCCTCAAGATGAAGTATGGAAGGCAGATGTAGTAAACATAGTTTCAAATACCCAACGTTCAATGCCGATGCATACGGATCATAACAATTGCCATCAAGATACATGTCAACATTAATATTACAAGTTCCCGATGACAACCTCATTTCGAAAGTGAAACAGGCCTGCAAGATGTTCCTTGGTGTGAGATCTGTGAAAATACAAAGACCTGCCAAGGCTAAAGAAGATAACATCACCAAGACTGTTGTCTATAGGGAGGCCAGGCGTGACGTGAAACATGGCCACGTATATCATGCCGACAGTGTGGACGATATATTAGCAAACACTTGGCGAGCCCATATTCAAAGAGCCCAGCAGCAACCATGTATAGCATCGACTACACCAATCATTTCAAGAATGACCTGAAGCGCTGTCAAAAAGCGAGGCCTTGACATCAGGTTGATTCGTAATGCTATTGCCCAGTTTAGTGCTACTGGCACGCTGCCCTTGAAGTATCGTCCACATAAGTTTTCTGTCAACATGAACGGGCTGTGAGAGTGCCACATTGAGCCACAGTGGTTGATGACGTGGCAGCAAGACACACCCCATAAAGCACATTCCGCCGCCAGCTTCACCTCCCAAGATGCTGGCGACGTCTTTTCTGTGACATGTGCGGTGTTTTGTGTTAAAAACTCTTTTCTTTGATGCCTGTATTTTGCGAATGCTTATATTTGCGCCCGAAAACAAGGTTTAACCTGAACACCCAAAATGTAATTCTATGAGAACCACGAGCATTGTTAACTACGAAGCCCTCATGTACAGAATTGAGGAACTGGCCAAGAAGACTGGGCGGGTGACCACTCGCCCCCTGTTACTGCTGTTCTATGTGATGACGAGCTGGCACACGCCGCTGAAGGAAAAGATGTTTATCCTGTCGGCCCTCTCCTATATCGTGTTCCCCGTGGATCTGCTCAATGCCAAACGGCTGCCTGTAATCGGTTGGGTGGACGAGATTGCGGCTCTGGCTTCGGCCTACCAAAAGGTGCGCAAGTATATCACCCCCGAAATAGAAGCAAAGGTGGACGACCTGTTAGACAACTGGTTCCCCGAATACTCCGAAATCGCACTGGTCATAGGACATGACGAGTGACGAATGATGAATGACGAATGACGAATGATGAATGACGAATGAAGAATGAAGAGTGATGAATGATGAATGACGAATAACGAATGGCCCCTCTCGCATCAAGAATGAGTGAGAGGGGCCATTACTTTAATTATTCTCATAACTCGCCCCGATGGCGTAGCCCTCTCCCCCTCTTTGAAAGAGAGGGGGTTCTCGAAGATTCGAGCGTCCCTTTGGGCCGAGCGGAGGGGTGAGTCCGAAGTTGGAGGGGTGAGTCCGAAGTTCGGGGGGAGTGAGTCCGAAACTCCGTGAGTCTCTTTAGAGCTTGTTGTTGCTGCCGAGAACGTCAACAATCTTGTGGATGTACATCTTCTTCATGTTCTCGCGGGCGGGCTTCAGATACTGACGGGGATCGAAGTGGCTGGGGTTCTCGGCGAGATACTTACGGATGGCAGCGGTCATGGCCAGACGGCTGTCGGAGTCGATGTTGATCTTGCAGACAGCGCTCTTGCTGGCTTCGCGGAGCTGCTCCTCGGGGATACCAACTGCATCGGGCAGCTTACCACCGTAGTGGTTGATGGTATCAACCTCTTCCTGAGGCACGGAGCTGGAACCGTGGAGCACGATGGGGAAGCCGGGGAGCTTCTTCTCGATGGCGTGCAGGATGTCGAATGCCAAGGGAGGAGGCACGAGCTTGCCGGTCTTCGGATCGCGGGTGCACTGCTCGGGGGTGAACTTGTATGCG
>JAFXQT010000003.1 GCA_017526905.1 Bacteroidaceae bacterium
AAAGTCTTCAATTGGTCTTTCTGTATTTACAATAGCTTGTCTATGATTATAAGAGATGCAAACGTATATAAGAATAAAAAGTAAGGCGATATTTATAAATAATACTTTTTTCATTTATTTCATATATTTTTTTATTCGCTGAATGATGAATTCTTGTCATGTGTTATAAATCCAAACTATTCTTATTCAGCAAGAAATCCATCAGACCCATCATCAGGATACCTTTCTCATTGCGCCAAGGCTTGATATTGTCTTTCACAATGACAATTTTCTTGAAAGAGTCATCAATGTTTACCAGCGATTGAGTTTCTTGATTCTCTTTCACCTTATCCGGGATGGCCAAGGCTGACTGAATATAGTAGCGCTGACTTGCCTGATTGACCACGAAGTCCACTTCAAGGCGCACTCTCTCCTGCTTTCCAGCTTCTGTTCTCTTCCGAACTTCGACTTGGCCGACGTCTACCTGATAGCCACGCAAGCATAGTTCGTTGTATATGACATTCTCCATGATATGGTTCTCTTCCTGCTGGCGAAAGTTTATCAATGCATTTCGGATGCCCAGATCCTCAAAATAATATTTCGACAACGTACCTATGTACTTCCTTCCCTTCACATCAAAACGCTCTGCCTTACTGATGACAAAAGCCTCTTGAAGATGAAGAAGATACTTGTCTATAGTCTGACCCGTGATATTTGAGTTCTCGACACTCTTAAATGTATTTGCAATCTTCGTAGGGTTATTGGGAGAACCGATAGAGGAAGCCAAGATACTGACCAGTTCACGCAGCTCCTTGTCGTTCTTAATCTTATATCTTTCCAGTATGTCTGCCATATATACGGTCTGGAAGAGTTTCCGCAGATATTCCGCCTTTTCTTGGTCTGTAGCGAAGGACAATATTAAGGGAAGACCGCCAAAAGTGTAGTAGTCTTTCCATGCATCGCTCTTGTCTCCGCCTACAGCTGCGTAGTATTCAGAGAAACTCAATGGATAAACCCTTATCTGATGGTCACGTCCTCTGAACTCTGTCGCAATATCTGTAGAGAGGAAGTGTGAGTTGCTTCCCGTGGCATAGACATCTGCGTTCTTTATATGTAGCAAACTATTGAGTAGATCAACAAACTCATCAACTTTCTGCACCTCATCAAGAATGACGAAATACAACTGTTGATCAACTATTTTGGACTTGACGAATGCCAACAATGCATCAGGGTTTCTCAACTCCTTGTTAACCCTGTCCTCCAGGTCCACTTCGATGATGTGGCTTTCGTCCACTCCTTCTGAAAGCAGGTGGTTATGGAACAAGGTCTTCAGCAGATAAGATTTTCCGCACCTGCGCGGCCCGGTTACTACTTTGATAAATCCATTCTGTCTGGCATTAACCAGTTGATTCAAATATATGTCTCTTTTTATCTCCATTGTACAACGAATTTGTGGCACATGTGCCATTTTTTCAGTGCAAAGATACGCTTAATTATTGAATAGGCAAAATGTTTAGGCTGAGAAATTGGCACATGTGCCAATTTCTCAGCCTAAATACGTTTGTTTCACAATTCGATAAATTCCGATTTATCTATTTCCTAAAATACGAAAAGTGTGTTGAGTGCCTGTTCCACATTCGTCATGTTATCGCGCAGGTTCTGCTTGGTTGGCGGCCATGACCTCATCAGAACTCGATGAGGAAGCGGGCGTTGACCTGGCGGCCGGTCAGGTAGTTGGGCACGGCATACTGATGACGCTGTATGTCGGTGATCCACAGGTAAGAGCTCACGTTGGCCAGGCCGAAAATATTGAAGCAGTCCAGCCCCAGCCACACATTGCGCAGCGTGCTGGCAAAGCCCGTGCGGCGGTGACGGTCCTCGTTGTTGAACAGGCGGTAGCTCATGCCGATGTCCATACGCTTGTAGGCCGGCGCGCGGAACACGTTGGCCTCCAAGCCGGAGTGCGGCGTGCCGAAAGGCAACCCATCGGCAAAGGCAGCCTTCATGGTCATTTTCCAGCGGTCGGTGTTGGGGAAGAAGTCGGAGAAGAAGAAGTTCACGTTCCAGCGCTGGTCGGTGGGCTGCGGTATCCGCTTGCCGTGCAGGCTCATGGAAGCCTTCATCAGCGAGAAGCTGAGCCACGAATCGGTGCCGGGTACAAACTCGCCGTAGAGCTTGAAGTCGATGCCGGTGACATAGCCCGACCCTTCGTTGCGTCCGTAGTACACCACCTTCAGGTTGTCCACGTTGTAAGGGTTCAGGTTGGACTGTGCCTTGTAATAGACTTCGGTGGTGAACTTGAAGGGGCGGTCGGCCACACGGAACTTATACTCGCCGCCAGCCACCACCTGGAAGGAACGCTGCGAACGGATGTCGCTGTTCAGCTGCACCACTGTGGCGCCATCGATGGTCATGGTGTCGCGCAGTTCCTTGTAGAAAGGTGCCTGGTAGTAGAGTCCCGTGGCCAGGCGGAAGGTCCAGTTGTCGTTGGCAGCAGGCACGAATCCCACCGATGCACGCGGCGAGAAGAGCGTCTCGCCATTCCACGACCAGTGGCTCAGGCGGGCACCGTAGTTCAGCGAAAAGATGCCGGCCTGTGCTTCCTTGCGCCATGTGTCCTGCAGATAGAGTTCCAGACGGTTGGACTTGATTTCCTGGACAGACTTGAGGTTGTAGATCAGTTCCAGGCGGTCGCCATAGTGGGGCATGGAATAGCCAGCCGAGTCGCGGAACTCCCACTCGCGTGTGTTCTCGCGTATGCGCTCGCCACGCCAAAGGAGTCCTGCCTGCAGATGGTGGTTGCGGGGGCGGAACTCGTAGAGTAGCCGCGCACTTTCGGTGGTGCTGGTCAGCAGGTTGCGGGCGTGTTCGGCATAGGTGCCCACGCCCAGCTGCTCGTCCGTGTTGGTCTCGTTGAGCCAGTACTGGCCCTGGATATCGTAGGTGACACGTTCCTTGGTGCTGAAAGCCGAAAAGCCGAGGGTGAGCGACGAGCGCTGTCCCAGCCTACGGCGCACGCTGAGCGAGCCGAACAGGGTGCGGAACAGGTCCTCCTCCTCGCCGTCGAAATACACCTTGAAGCTCTTCACATCCTCCAAGGTTCCGAAATTGGTTTCGCGGTCCTTGGGCTTGAAGCGGTAATTGTTACGGCTGATGTAGCCTATCACGTCGATGTCCCAGTTGCGCGTGGGCGACCAGGACAGGTATGCCTGATAGTCGAGGAAGTTAGGGCGATACTCGCCTGTGGTCTCGAGCGAGCCCAGCAGGTAGGAGTTGGTTTTGTAGCGCAGGCCCTGGGCTACTGACACCTTGCCCTTGCGGAAGCCGTCGTAGGCGGACGCGCCCAGCAACGAAGCGCTCACCGACCCTTCGTGGCGGGTGGGTTTCTTGTAGGTGATGTCGAGCACGGACGACATCTTGTCGCCGTATTTGGCCTCGAAGCCGCCGGCACTGAACTGGATGCGTTCCACCATGTCGGAATTGATCACAGACAGGCCCTCCTGCTGGCCGCTTGTGATGAGCAGAGGCCTGTACACCTCGACACCGTTCACATACACACAGTTCTCGTCGAACGAACCGCCGCGCACATTGTACTGCGATGACAATTCGTTATGTGTTGACACGCCTGCCTGCGTGGCCACCAGCTCCTCCACGGCATTGCCGGTGGTGGACGGCATGCGTTTCAGTTCCTTGGTCGAGATGTCCTGCGTGGTGCCCATCTGCCGGCGCACCTCCTTCACGGTGAGTTCCTGCATGTCGGTGCCGCCGGAGCGCAGCGTGATGTTCCAAGTGAGCCGTCCCTGCGGACGTGTGAAGAGTTTGCTCTTGGTCTCGTAGCCCATCATGGAATAGTTCACCAGCACAGAGTCGGCCGGCGGCAGGCGCAGCGAGTAGTTGCCTTGCAGGTTGGTGGTGGTGCCCAGCAAGCGCCCGGCCACCTTTACGCTGACAAAGGGCAAGCCTTGCCCATCCTCATCGACAACACGCCCGCTCAGCTGGCACCACGATGCAGTGTCGGCACGCAGTGTGTCGGCAACAGCTGCGGCATCCTGTGCCCGCACGCAAAGGGTGGAGACACACAGCAGCAGGGCGGTACAATATGATGAAAGGAGTCTCACGCTAAAGAAACGCAAAAAGGGCTCTTTTATTGTGCTGCGAGGCGTTAAGCTCACTCCACATAGAGTACAAGCCCTTTCAGGTACTCGCCCTCGGGATGGTAGATGTTGATGGGATGATCGGCTGGCTGATGCAGCTGATGCAGGATGCGCACACGGCGGCCGCTCTGTGCCGCAGCGGTAAACACAGCCATCCGGAACTGCTCCTTGGACACGGCCTGCGAACAGGAGAAGGTGAAGAGGATGCCACCTGGCTGTATCTTCTCGAACGCCTTGGCATTGAGGCGCGTGTAGCCCTTCAGCGCATTGTGCAGGGCATCCTTGTGCTTGGCAAAGGCAGGCGGATCCAGAATGATGAGGTCGTACTGGTGCGGCTGCATGCGCTCCAGATACTTGAATGCGTCCTCGGCAAATGCCTCGTGCCGCTGGTCGCCCGCGAAGTTGAGTGCCACGTTCTGGTTGACCAGTTCCACGGCCTTGGCCGAACTGTCCACACTGTGCACCAGCTGGGCACCGCCCCGCATGGCATAGACGGAGAAGCCGCCTGTGTAGCAGAACATGTTCAGCACGCGACGGCCGTTGGAATAATGCTCTAACAGGCTGCGGTTATCGCGCTGATCCACAAAGAATCCTGTTTTCTGTCCTCGCAGCCAGTCGATATGGAACTTCAGCCCGTTCTCCACGGCCACATTCTCCGGGCTGCCCCCCAGCAGGAAGCCGTTCTCCTGGCCCAATCCAGCCTTGAAGGGCAGCGTGGTCTCGCTCTTGTAAAAGATGTTGCGCACGCGCTCGCCCATGACCTGCTGCAAGGCCTCGGCTATCTCCTGCCGGCACATGTGCATACCCACCGAATGGGCCTGCATCACCGCAGTGGGTCCATAGATGTCGATAATCAGCCCTGGCAGGTTGTCGCCCTCGCCATGCACCAAGCGGAAGGTGTTGTTGTGCTGTTGGCACAAGCCCATGGCTTGCCTGGCCTGGTAGGCCACACTCAGCCTGCGCTGCCAGAAGAGCGCATCGACGGGTTCGTCGTCAAAAGTAAGCACACGCACTGTGATGGAACCGATTTGCCAGTGCCCGGTGGCTATATATTGCCCCTCGGAAGTAACGACCCGAACGAGATCGCCTTCAGCGGGCTGACCGTCGATGTGATGAACGGCCCCGGAAAAGATCCAGGGGTGAAAGCGGCGCAAGGACTCTTCCTTGCCGCGGCGCAGATGAATGGTAGTCAATGTATTTGAGATTATTGTTTATATCAATTCAGGCGTGAACAGGGCGTTGCCTGTCAGGCTCGTGAAGAAGGTGTCGCACCGCCCTCGGCCTTGGCCACGGGCTCGGCCACCAACTGATATTGCCCGGTGGCACGCAGGTGGCTGATTTCGTCGTAGAGCAGGATACAGGCCCATGCATCGATGGCCGCATACATCTTCTGTGCGGGGCTGAGCGTCTCGGCCTCCCAGTTGGTGAGCCGCTGTGCCTTGGATATCTTCTGGCTGAAGAAATTGGCAAACAGTTTCTGCAGGCTGCGGTCCTCCACGCCCAGTGGCTCGACATAGTCCTGCAGATCGACGTATGCCTTCGGGGTGAAGTCGGCCCGTTTTTGCAGCTGCGCCCAATCGTCGTGCAGCGACAGCCCTACCTTCATCACCGCGGGGCTTGTAAGCAGCCGCACGATACACTCGGGCATGCCGATATAGTTCAGGCGGAACAGGAAACAGGTGTCGTAGGTGGACACTTGCAGCAACGCCACCGGATGCATGGCGCCGGGCTTGAAGTTGGGGCGCGTCTCAGTGTCGATGCCCAGGCGCGGAAACGTCAACAGATAATCTACTGCCCGCTGTGCCTCGCCCACCGTCTGAATCACGATGATCCGCCCGCCGAAATGCGTCACCGGCAGGCTGGCTATCCATTGCTTGTTATACTTTGTATAGAGGGTTCTCATCAAGTTCCGTTATTGAAGGTGTGCAGGGGCGCTACGGCTACTTCCGCACTTTTGGGCACAAAGATAGCACCTTTTTATAAAAAAAGTGGCCTTTTATAAGGAAAAGTTGATGATTTTACCTATTTTTGCCGCCAAATAAGGAGTAAACATTTATGGTAAAAGCCGACAAAGACGGGAAAACGCGCAAGAACAGCGCCAAAAGGCGTAGCGCGCCCCAAACCAAACCTATCCAGTCGCTGCATGTGAAAGAAGCATTGACCGGCGACAAGGATGAACCTCTTGAGCGCAAGGAAGCCACGCGTATGGCTTTCGGCGTAGTGTTGCTTGCGCTTTCTGCATTCACATTGCTCAGCCTGGTTTCGCACCTCTTCACCGGGGGCGAGGACCAGAAAGTGCTGCAAAACCACTATTGGAGCAGCGCCGCGAACTGGGCCGGCTATGTGGGTGCCTGGTGGAGCGACTACTGGATTAACCGCAATTTCGGCCTGGGCGCTTTCCTCATTCCCATCTTCCTGTTTGCCACATCGCTCAAACTGACCGGTGCCTATCGCGTGCGCCTGTGGAAATGGTTCGTGAACTGCGTGATCCTGCTGTGCTGGATCTCGGTGGCTGCCGCCTTCTTCCTGAGCAGCACCTTCGCCTCGAACCCATCCATAAGCTACCTGAACCCAGGTGGCCGGCACGGGCTGTACATCGTGGAGCAGATGGAGGCAGCCATCGGCCCCGTGGGCGCATTCATCGTGATCATGCTCACGCTGATTGCCTACCTGTGCTACCTCAGTGCCGAGACATTCCGCATCATCAAGCGGCTGATGCATCCCAAGCAGCTGGCACGTGACATGGCCAACAAGATTCCCTATGGCGACAAGCTGATGCGCTACAACCGCAACGAACGCGGCGAACTGGCCGACGAGCAGGATGCACAAACCGACGGGCAAGACGTGGATGCCACCGAGACAGACGGCAGCGACGATGAGAAGCCGCGGACGGTGACGCTGGAACCCGAGCACACAGAAGTGCCCATTGCTGATGACATACCCGTAGCCGAAGTGGCAACCGACGACTGGATTACCGCCGGAGGTGAGCAGGAGCAGCCGCTGGAGAAGAATAAAAAGGAGGGCGAGCCCGAATTTGTGGTTGAAGAACAGAAGGAGGAGAAAGTGGCCGACAAGAAAGGTGTGGCTGCACTGGAAGACTACGACCCCAAACTCGACCTGGAGAACTACCGCTACCCCACCCTGGACCTGCTGAAGCACTACGATATCGATGCCCGCGCGGTGATCGACATGGAGGAACAGACCAAGAACAAGGACCAGATTGTGGGCGTGCTGCGCAACTTCGGTGTAGAGATATCCAGCATCAAGGCCACCGTGGGCCCCACTATCACCCTCTACGAAATCACACCTGCACCTGGCGTGCGCATCAGCAAAATCCGTAACCTGGAGGACGATATCGCCCTCTCACTCTCGGCATTGGGCATACGTATTATAGCCCCCATCCCAGGCAAAGGCACCATCGGTATAGAAGTGCCTAACGCCAAGCCGCAAATCGTGTCGATGGAGAGCATACTGAACAGCCGCAAGTTCCAGGAAACGACCTTCGAACTGCCCATGGCACTGGGCAAGACCATCACCAACGAGGTGTTCATGGTGGACCTGGCCAAGATGCCGCACCTGCTTGTGGCCGGTGCCACCGGTCAGGGTAAGTCTGTGGGTCTGAATGCCATTATCACCTCGCTGCTGTACAAGAAGCACCCCGCCGAGCTGAAACTGGTGATGGTGGACCCGAAAAAGGTGGAGTTCAGCGTCTATTCGCCCATCGTGAACCATTTCCTGGCACAGATTGAGGACGAGAACGATGAACCGATCATCACCGATGTGCAGAAAGTGGTAAACACCCTGAAGAGTCTGTGCATAGAGATGGACAACCGCTACGACCTGCTTAAAAAGGCACGGGCACGCAACCTGAAGGAATACAACCAGAAATTCAAGGAGCGCCAGCTGAACCCCGAGAACGGGCACCACTTTATGCCCTACATCGTGGTAATCATTGATGAGTTCGGCGACCTGATCATGACCGCCGGCAAGGAAATTGAGTTGCCCATCGCCCGCATTGCACAGCTGGCACGTGCCGTGGGCATACACATGATTATAGCCACGCAGCGCCCCACCACCAACATCATTACCGGTACCATCAAAGCCAACTTCCCCGCCCGCATGGCCTTCAAGGTGAGCGCCATGATCGACTCGCGCACCATCCTGGACCGCCCGGGTGCCAACCAGCTGGTGGGAAAGGGCGACATGCTGTTCCTGGCAGGCAACGAGCCCGTGCGTGTGCAGTGTGCCTTTGTCGATACGCCTGAAGTGGAACGCATCTGCAACTTCATTGCCTGCCAGCAAAGCTACAACGCCCCCTTTGCCCTGCCACGGCCACCCATGGAGGATGCAGGCGGCGGTGCAGCCGACGTGGACATGAACCACCTGGACCCGATGTTCGAAGAGGCAGCAAGGCTGATTATCTCCACCCAGCAAGGCTCGACGAGCATGATTCAACGCAAGTTCTCCATAGGCTACAACCGCGCCGGCCGACTGATGGACCAGCTGGAGAAAGCCGGCGTGGTGGGTCCTGCACAAGGTTCGAAGCCGCGCGAAGTGCTGCTGCAAGACGAAATGAGCCTGGAGATGTTGCTGAGCAGTCTCTGACACAGCCCCTCCCACTCGGGAAAGGACCATCGAAGCAAAGAACAGGCCTGCCTATACTCAAACAAGTAATCATTAAGAACACCCCTTATAACATGAAACTGACAAACAAGTTGATCATTACATGCCTGATGGCAGTAGTCTCCATCGGCGCCACGGCCCAGTCTGCCCGTGAAGTGCTCGACATGACAGCCGCCCGTCTCACCCAGAAAGGTTGCATCAAAGCCACCTTCAAAGCCACACAGTTCAACGGCTCGACCGAAAGCGGCTCGGCCAAAGGCACCATGTGGATGAGTGGTCGCAAGTTCAAGATGGACACCTCTGACATGGTAACCTGGTTCAACGGCCAGACGGAATGGACCATGCTGAAAGGCAGCAACGAGGTAAATGTATCGCAGCCCACCGAGGCCGAACAGCAGGCCATCAACCCCTACACCTTTATTAATATATATAAGAAAGGCTACCGCCTGTCGGTGAAGAAAGGCAGCCTGCGTGGCAAAGACACGTTTGTAGTGACCATGCGAGCCAAGCGGCAGCGAGCCATCTCGCACGTCATCATCGATGTGGACAGCCACACTTACGCCCCGCTGTGCATCCGTGCGCTGCGCGACGGCAACTGGACCCGCCTGTCCATTCTCAGTTTCACCGGCGAACCGGCCTCCGAGTCCATCTTCACCTTCCCCGCCGCCGATTATCCCAACGCCGAGATCATCGACCTGCGCTGACAAGGCTGCCGACGGCCCCGCTCTGCTTCATGCACGCCGGCCACGGATGCCGCCAAGCATGGCAACAGACACACAATTTCGCTCATTAGTTAACAGAACTCTATATGGAACACAGAAAACTCATTATCCTTGGCAGCGGCCCTGCCGGCTACACAGCCGCCATCTACGCTGGTCGCGCCAACCTATCGCCCGTGGTCTATGAAGGCATTCAGCCTGGAGGCCAGCTCACCACAACCACCGAGATAGAGAACTTCCCCGGCTTCCCCGAGGGCATTGACGCCAACGAGCTGATGGACAACCTGCGCAGCCAAGCCGAACGTTTCGGAACAGAGATTCGCGAAAACATCTGCGTGCGTACCGACCTCTCTGCTGCACCCTACCACCTGTGGTTTGACAACGGCGACGAAGTCACCTGCGATGCGCTGATCATAGCCACCGGCGCTACAGCCAAGTACCTGGGGTTGGCCGACGAGGACAAATACCGCGGCCAGGGCGTCAGTGCCTGTGCCACCTGCGACGGCTTCTTCTACCGCAAGAAGGTTGTGGCCGTGGTGGGCGGTGGCGATACTGCCTGCGAGGAGGCATCCTACCTGGCCGGTCTGGCATCGAAGGTATATCTCATCGTGCGCAAGCCCTACCTGCGCGCAACACAAATCATGCAGGACCGCGTCCTCTCCAACCCGAAAATCGAAGTGCTCTTTGAGCACAACACCGTGGGACTCTATGGCGAGAACGGCGTGGAAGGCGCCCATGTGGTGTATCGGAAGGGCGAAGCCGATGAACGGCGCTATGACCTGCCCATCGACGGCTTCTTCCTGGCCATCGGACACAAGCCCAACAGCGATATCTTCCGTCCCTGGGTGCAGACCGACGAAGCCGGATTTATCAAGGTGGAAGGCGACTCACCACGCACAGGCATCCCCGGCGTATTTGCCGCAGGCGACGTGGCCGACCCGCACTACCGCCAAGGTGTGGTGGCTGCCGGCAGCGGTGCCAAAGCAGCCATCGAGGCCGAACGCTACCTGGCTTCGCTCTGACTTAGCTCCAGAAACTAACAACACTTCTACATCACTTACCTGCTATGAAACAACGAATCCTTACCTGCCTGCTCATGGCCCTCTTGACCATAGGAGCCACTAAAGCCTATGCCCAGCTACCCGCCGTCACGCTCAAGAGCATGGATGGCAAAACCATTCGCACGGACACCCTTGCCAATGAGGGACGCCCCTTCATCATCTCCTTCTTCGCCACCTGGTGCCACCCCTGCAACCGCGAGCTTGATGCCATCAGCGAGGTGTATGAGGAATGGCAGGAAGAGACGGGCGTGAAACTCTTTGCCGTATCAATCGACGAGGCACAGAACATCAACAAGGTCAAGCCGTTGGTCAACAACCATGGCTGGGACTTTGATGTGCTATACGACCCCAACAGCGAATTTCGTCGCGCCTGTGGCATCCAGATGATACCCTTCACCATCCTCTGCTCGGGCAGGGCAAGATTGTGTATAAGCACAACGGCTACAACAATGGCGACGAGACCGAACTGATAGCCAAAGTACGCGAACTGCTGAAGAAATGAAACGCACACTCTCCATACTATCCATTAGCCTGGCCACAAGCCTTACAGCTATGGCTCAGCAACGGGTAACGCTCTCCGGGAGCATACAGAGCGACGTGCTCATTCCGCAAACCGACAGCAAGATTGGGGCCATAAAGACCGACGATGTCCAAACCAACACCTATGCCGACCTGCGCCTGCAGCACAAATATGTGGATGCAGGCATCCGGCTGGAATACTTGGACCACCCGCTGCCAGGCTTCGAAGCCGACTTTAAGGGCTGGGGCGTGCCTCACTTCTACGTGCGTGGCAAATTGGACTGGGGCGAGCTCACCGCCGGCACCTTCTATGAGCAGTTCGGCTCCGGCTTTATCCTGCGCACGTATGAGGAGCGTGCACTGGGCATAGACAACTCGCTGCTCGGTGCGCGCGCCGTGCTGAAACCCGCACGCGGAATCATCGTGAAGGCGCTCAGCGGCAAGCAGCGCAACTACTGGAAGTGGAATGACTCGTGGGTGAGTGGCGCCGATGCCGAAGTGAACCTGGACGAGTGGATTCCATCGCTACAAGCACACGACACACGACTGCTGCTGGGCGCTTCATGGGTGAACAAATATGAGCGGCAGGAGGATATCCGCCCCGACGTAACGCACCGGCTGAACTTGCCCGAGTTCACCAATGCCTTCGATGTCAGGGCCTCGCTCGTGAAGGGTGCCTATAATCTGCTGGCCGAATATGCCCGTAAGACCGACGACCCCACCCGTGCCAACGGCTACATCTACCGCCCCGGACAGGTAGCCATGCTTTCAGCCTCCTATTCCGAGCGGGGGCTGAGCGTGCTGCTGCAGGCCAAGCGGTCTGAAAACATGGCTTTCAAGAGCCGCCGCACCGCGAATGGCGTGTCATCGGCCATCAACCACTTGCCTGCCTTCACACAGGAACACACCTACGCCCTGGCTGCCCTCTACCCCTATGCCACACAGCTGGCCGACGGCGAATGGGCCTACCAGGCCGAACTGGGCTATAACTTCAAGCGCAAATCTGCCCTGGGCGGCAAGTATGGAATGAACGTGAAGGTGAACTACTCCTACGTTCGCGCCATCGACCGCCAGTTTGCCGACGGCATTGCCCACAACGACCTGGGCGGACGGATGGCACTGGCCGGTACCGGTGGCTACACCTCCAGCTTCTTTAAATGGGGCGACCAGACGTACTACCAGGACTTCGACATACAGCTGTCACGTAAGTTCAGCAAGGCCTTCAAGCTGAACCTGATGTACATGAATCAGCGCTACAACCAAACCAAAATTGAGAATCACGGCGACATGATTCACTCCAACATCTTCGTGGCCGACGGCAAATACCAGTTCTCGCCCAAAACCACCCTGCGCGTGGAAGCCCAGTGGCTGAGCACCCAGCAGGACCAGGGCGACTGGCTGTATGGGCTGGCCGAGCTCTCGCTGGTGCCGCACTGGATGCTTACCATGAGCGACATGTGGAACTGTGAGCAGACCAAGCACCACTACTACCAGGCACTTGTCACCTATGTGCATGGCGCCCACCGGCTGCAAGGCGGCTATGTGCGCACGCGGGCCGGCTTCAACTGCTCGGGCGGCGTGTGCCGTTACATTCCTGCCCAGAAGGGAGTCTCCCTCTCTTACAACTATAATTTCTGAACCAGAAATCAACGACACTGATATGCTTATACGTCACACACGCTCCCTCCTGTCGGTAGTCCTTGCCACCACCCTGCTGGCCCTGTGCGGCGCTTGTTCGCACATAGCCGAGGATGAACGCCTTATAGACATAGGCCCTGCACAGAATCCTGACACCACACAGATACAGGACAGCATCATTCGGCCCTTTGCACGCCGCGTGCTGATTGAGGACCACACCGGCCAGCACTGCCCCAACTGCCCCGATGCTGCCGACATTATTCACGACATGCAGCAGGCCTACCCCAACCGCATTGTGCCCGTGGCCATACACTCAGAACAGCAGGGCATCATGGAACCTGAAGGGCTGGCCAATGAGTTGGGCAACACCTACTACCGCCACTGGAACGTGCAGTTCAAGCCGGCTGGCTTGGTGTCGCGCATGGACGGAGGCGACGGACAACGTGTGCTGGACAAGACCATTTGGATATATGCCGTACAGTATGCGCTGGAACAGCCCACCCCGCTGGACATCAGCATACAGGCCACCTACACAAAGGACCATCCGCGACAAGCCGAGATTGCAGTGGACGTAATCTGCACCCGCGAAGAGGCTGCCATTGACGGCCAGCTGCAGGTGTGGCTCACGGAGGACAGTATCGTGGCCACACAGTTCGATATGAGTACCGTGCGCGCCGACTACGTGCACAACCATGTGCTGCGAGCTGCCGTGAACGGCACTTGGGGCGAACCGGTAAGCGTGAAAGGCCATGCCGACCGGCGCCACTACAGCTACACCGCCACCATTCCGCCCCAATGCAACCCTGAACACATGAACGTAGTGGCCTTCGTCTATACTGACGAAGAGGTGATGCAGGCTGCACAAAAGGAAATCATCCACACTAAATAATCACACTCGGCGTGTTCTAAAAAAACTCCTTTTTAGCACACACCACTAAACACCCCAGCCTATGAAACGACTTTCTATTCTCTTCCTTTCTATGCTCACGCTTACAGCGACAGCACTTGCCCAAGGCTCGGTCGATGCCACATTCCAGTTTGTGGATGCACAGGGCAATACCGTTCCCGACGGCACCACCATCACCGTGACGCAGCTGGATGCCTTCGGACAGATGCCTATTCCGCTTCGCGTGAAGAACGTGTCCGGCCAGGAGGCTGCCGCCTCCATCTACGAGGTCATTGCCGACATGCCCCACGGCGAGTGGCAGACCTGCGCCTTCGGCAACTGCCAGAAGCTTGCCTCGACAGGCTATTCGCCTAAGAGCGTGGTCGATGCCGATTACAACAAAGCCATACAAACCGAGTGGATTCCGGTGTCCGGCCAGTGGGCCGAATGGACTGCTACCCTGCAGATTCATGTGTTCAACATCACGACGAAGACCCAGTTTGGGCGGGAAATCAAGGAGGCCGGCAACGACATCGTGGGCTACGGCCCTACCGTAACCATACACTTCGTCTATCAGGACCCCGCCCATGTCGAGGGCCTCGAATCCGTAGGTAGCAGCATCCGCCAGTGCTACACCATCGACGGTCGCCGCATCAGCCATCCGCGCAAAGGCCTGAACGTGGTGCGCACAGCCGACGGACGCGTGCATAAATTTATCAGCCATTAACACCCACTGCTATGAAACGAATACTTTTTGCCATTGCATTGGCCACCCTCGCAGGAACAGCCATAGGCCAATCACTGAGAAGACATGACGCAGACCATTCCATACAGCGCAACACACATGTCACCCTCCAGGCACAGCCACTCATGGCTGATGCACCCCGCAAGGCGCTGGCCAGCGACCAAGTGCTATTGGGCAGTTATACCAACGACAGCTACATCACCAATCTCAGCAACTCGTCTGGCTTTCCTCGCTATCCAGGCACGCTGAAAGTGGCCAACGTCATTTCAGCTGACAAGATGATGGCCTACAACGGAACACAGATTGTGCAGATGCGCGTTGCACTGGCCATGGCTGCCGGGCAGTCCGTTTTCTTCATCGCACCGGTCGGTTTGGACGGCTCCATCGGCAGCAACATCTTTGAGACCACCGTCAGCACCACCAAGGCCGGGTGGAACACGGTGAGTCTGCCTGCGCCCTACACCATCGACACCAAAGCCATCGGAGGCCTGTTGCTGGGCTTCAGCTACAAACAGCTGAACACCAACCACGGACAGTACTACAACGACGAGTGCTACCCCCTGTCCATCATGGCAACCGGCGAAGAGTGCCCCATCCTGGTGAGCGGCATCAACGGCTCGGACGCGTGGGAGGACTTTGGCACTGCCTGCCTAAGCGTTCAGGCCGTTGTGGAGGGCTCATTTGCTACCAATGCAGCCCAACCGTCCGACTATGGCAATGTGCTCATTCCGTTAGGCAAAAGCATCTCGCAAGACATCCAGTTGCGCAACATGGGCAAGGATGGCATCAAGAACATCAACTACACCATCTCGGCCAATGGCGAGACTGGGAAGGAGCAGTACCTCAAGCTCAGCACACCCGTAACCGACTTCAACGCCATCTCTACCGTGACCCTCAATTTTGCATCCGCAGCCAAGGAAGGGACAGAGCAACGTATCCTTACCATTACCAAAATCAACGGCAAGCCCAACGAGGCTGCTGTTCAAACGGCACAAGGTTTGGTGGCTTCTACCTCTACTACCGTGCCACGACGCGTTACAGTAGAGGAGTTTACCGGAACTGGCTGCGGCTGGTGCCCGCGCGGGTTGGTAGGCATGGAGAACCTGCGTCAGCAGTTCGGCGACCGCTTTATCGGCATCGCACTGCACCAATACAACGGCGACGACCCCATGTACATCAGTTCCAACAACTACGCCGCCCTCCCCTTCCATGGGGCTCCGTCGGCACTGGTGGATCGCTCCGGCGACACGGATCCCTATTACGGTGCAGCCAATGCCGTGGAATATATGCTCAGTGTGCCTGCCAAAGTGGACGTGGATGTTGTGGCCGAGTGGAACGCCACTGGCACCCAGGTAGAGGCTCAGGTCACTGCCACATCGCCCATCGAGGGGTCCTCCTTCGATATCGAGTATGTGCTGGTGGCCGATGGGTTATACAGTTCTGCGTGGAAGCAGGCCAACTACTACAGCAGTGCCTATGCCTCGCAGACGGGTATGAGCAAAAGTTCGCTGGAGAGCGACCTGGTTTTCCTCTGGAATAAAGGCACCAGCTATGCGCCCACCTTCAACGATGTGGCTCTGAGCAGCTCTTATACCGGGGGCGTGAACCAGGCACAGCCGCTCAGCGGTCTCCATCCCTCCACCCCCACCACCAGTTCCTTCACGCTGAACGTGCCCAGCAAGTTGCGCAGCTACATAGATAAGGAGCAGGTGTATGTGGTAGTGCTGGTTACCGATGGTGACGGCACCATCACCAACTCGGCCAAATGTGCAGTAGCCCCCCACGGCACTGGCTCTGGCATCGGCACTACAACGGTATGCCGCCCTGCCCGCACCGAATACTACAGCACCGACGGCCGGCTTCTGCACGCCCCCCAGCGCGGCGTGAACATCGTGCGCCATGCCGATGGCAGCACACGTAAGGTACTGGTGCGATAACGTGGCTAAATACAGAAAAGATGCACACTCTGGTTCAACAACCACGTCACGAAGATTGTTGACCTACAGTCCTCGCTCAATGGGCGTGTCTTTGAGCCTCTGAAGGATCTCGCTCAGTTCAAGCTCTTCAAGATTAAATACAACACGATCGAATGGCCTAATGGAGCTGACTTAGCACCCGAATACCTTTATGACCTCCCGGCTTGTGAAGATCCACTCGACCCACTTCGCGTTGCCGAAGAGGCTCCGACCTATAACGGACAGCCGTTGTCCTAATCTTATCACCACTTGCCCCCTGCCCACCCCGCCCGGGGCTTTTCTTTGAAAATAACGTGCCACATGGCACCTCCTTCCCGCACTTCCTCCTCCTTATTCTTACGTTGCGATGAGGGCTTCCATCCCTTTACTGGTCATCAGCCCACCATCCGATATGAAGGTATAGCGTTTTTAGCTCATTCTGCTACGATTCTGTGCCCTGTTTATCGAAAAAGAGGTTAAAAACGAAAGCGATTTTGCAGATTATTCGGATTTAGGGAAGAGGGAAAGAATAAAAGTTGTATCTTTGCGATTGCTATCGCCCATAACGACCATGATGCTCTCTGAGGAGAGTGGAGTTGAAGGGCGGAGCACTACATATTGAAAGGCGTTACTAACGCTTTGTTTTTGGATGTTCGAACTACCACAATCGAAAGCTGACAAAAACATTGCAGGGGTAACTCCACGGGGTGTAGTATATACTCTCCGTAGTGTGCCGAGGATCGAGTATCCTCATGGCACACTTTACGGTGTATAGGTATACTCCCACGTGGGTGTTTCTCTGTCTGTTTTTCAGCTTGGCTGTGGTAGGCCAGAACATCAAACAGGCAGATGTAAGCACCCACGTTTTTTGTATGTAGTTACCACAACTGATCATTTGTTCGTGCAGGGTGTTTGCGAACAATCGAAGTCAAAAAGAGTATTAACTAACAGGTAAAGGAAACATAAGCGTCTTAGACATCCTTGGTTGACTGATCAACCTGAATTAGCACTTCACAAGAACGTATCAGTTAGACAAGCAGTTGGGTGTTTGCGCTCAGAAGGGCGTGGACAGTAAGATTGTTGTCTGATACAGGCCGTGCTAAGCCTAGGTTGAACACCGTCTCTTCCACGCCCCCTTTTCAAAACGAAAAGAGGGCTTTTTCATGTCAAAGAAAAAATTTAACTTTATAGATTTGTTTGCTGGCATAGGAGGTTTTCACACTTCGCTGCATAGCGTTGGAGGACGATGCGTATTTGCTAGCGAATGGGACAAAAATGCAAGAATCTCCTATGAGGCAAACTACAAGGATATAGAGCCAAAATTATTCAAGAAGGACAAAAATGGGAACTACCTTTATTTCAATGAGGACATCAATGACGTGGTTCCTTCGGAAGTTCCGGATTTCGATATCTGCTGTGGCGGTTTCCCTTGTCAACCGTTCTCCGTTGCCGGATTAAAGAGAGGGTTTGATGACACTCGCGGCACGTTGTTCTTTAACATAGCCAATTTGGTACGTGAGAAAATCAAAGCAGGAGTTCCTCCACGAGTTTTGTTTCTTGAAAACGTTCGAGGATTGAAGAATCATGACAAAGGGAATACGCTAAAAGTCATTCTTGCCACTCTTGACGAATTAGGTTATGGCTACTCATACGAGGTGCTCAATGCCAAATTCTTTGGTGTGCCACAGAATAGAGAACGTCTTTTTATTATTGCGTGGTATAAGAAACTGGTTGACGTAGAACAATTCAAGTTTCCTTATGGCATTGCACCAGATGGCTCGACAATCTATGAGAAAGAGAAACTAAAAGGAGGTACTCTGTCAACCCGTGTTTCAGACATATTTGAACCATCTGAGATAACTGAAAAGTTCACCATCAGCGACAGGATGTGGGAAGGACACAAAGCACGTAAAGAAAGGAATAAGTTGATGGGAAAAGGTTTTGGCTATTCGCTGTTCAGTGCCAACAGTACATATACCAGCACAATTTCCGCCAGATATTGGAAAGATGGAAGTGAGATTCTGATAGACCAATCGGATAAAGGTCTAAATCCTCGCACGCTTACTCCAGTAGAAGCAGGAAGATTGCAAGGATACAGAATCTTGGGCAACGGATGGGAACATCCAGATTGTGCTGCCAATCAGAACTACAACGTTTCTAACCCTGAATTCAGAATCGTTGTTTCCAAGAAAGAAGCCTACCACCAGTTTGGAAATAGCGTGGCAATACCAGTAATAAAAAGACTTGCAGAAGAAATCGTAAAACAGTTGATGTGATATGGCAGAACTAAGGAATCTAAATGAATTGGCTAAGCAGGTCGTGCAAAACTTCAATGAGAAATTTGATGCACATGACTGTAAAATACCACAAGCATTTAAAGACAGCGTAAAGAGGTTAAAGTCTTTTTCTGTTGTTTATAACGAATATTCTGTTATCATAAAAGGTGATGGCGTTAGAAGTAAAGATTCATATGTGCCAAATCAGAGCTTTTTCATGGCATCTTTCTTCATTGAATATTCTTATGAGTTGTCTAGATACAAGCAGAAAATTATGCCTTGGCTGTCCAATGCGGGCATAACAACTAATGAACTTACTGCATTCTTTACCCACGAACGAGACAAGGGAAAAGTGAACATTGAAGATGGTAAGGACAAGTTCGTAGAGATCTTGGACGAAACAGGATACTCTGGTTCCGATCGCGATTATTTGATAAAGTTCGTTACGGATTATGATTGGTGGTCAGGCAGTAAGACAATAGATCGCTCAGATTTCTTCAATTCACCTGTACTTAGCATTATGGGACTAACAGCTTCATCTAATGCCGCTATGGCCCTGATTGTTGACCATCTGACACAGCATCCAGAATTGAGCGGGCTTTTATTGAATCAAATAGAAAATACAAATAAGACAGATAAAGATATGGCACTCCAGCAAATCTTCTACGGTGCTCCCGGCACAGGCAAGAGCCATCGGATAAAGAATGACGAAAGGGTGAAGACGGCTGATGAGAAGAATTTGGTGTTCAGGACAACGTTTCATCCCGACAGTGATTATTCGACTTTCGTGGGGGCATACAAACCGACGATGAGGGCGGTGGCCGACAAGTATAAGGCGGTGGCTGGTAAAGATGAGGAAATCACCTACTCGTTTGTACCGCAGGCTTTCCTTCAGGCATACGTAGCCGCTTGGAACCATCTGGATGAGAACGTGTTCCTTGTGATTGAAGAGATCAACCGAGGCAACTGCGCACAGATATTCGGCGACCTATTCCAACTGCTCGACAGAGACGATGAGGGATACTCGGAATATCCTATCAAGGCTGACATTGATTTGGTACGTTATCTTGAAGACGGGAAAGATGAGAAGGGTCAGGATATTCTGATGAACAAAGACGGCATCAAAGACCGGAAGCTGAAACTGCCCAAGAATCTCTACATCTGGGCCACGATGAACACCTCAGACCAGAGCCTGTTCCCCATCGACTCTGCTTTCAAGCGCCGTTGGGAATGGGTGTATCAGCCAATCGATACGGCAAAGGAAACGTGGTTTGTCAAAGTAGGAAAGGAGTACTATAGCTGGACATCGTTCCTGAACAAAGTAAACGACGAACTGCTGACCGATGAGACCGCTGAGGACAAGCACTTGGGCTTCTACTTCTGTAAGGCGACTGAGAAGAGAGAGGGTACGGAGGCAAAGCCAAACGTGATCACGGCAGAGACCTTCGTGGGCAAGGTGCTGTTCTATCTGTGGAACGACGTGTTCAAGGTATATGGCATCCCGTCGAGCATAGGCAGCAGCAAGGACTGGCCTTACAGGAAGTTCTACCTGACAAACGGAGAAGTGGACACGGCGAAAGTGGCAAAGTTGATGGAGCAGTTGAAGATAAACACTGACGCTGCAGAGGAAGTACAGACGGAAGTGGAATAAGACAATTGCCATGCGCATACTAATAGAAGAACACCAGTACAGGGCCGAGGCGGTGGAGAACATCATCACGGGGCTGACCAACCTGCGGAACATCAAAGGCAAGGTATCGGTGAACCACGTGGGCTACTACTTCAACCCGGTGCTGAACGACGGCCGCGGCGACACGGTGTTCATTCTGCCGAAGGTGCTATTACAGGATGTCGATGGAGAAGAACTGCTGTTTGGGAAACACCAGCCAGAGAAAGTCATTAACCTGTCCGAGCAGCAACTACTAACGCCACAGGAATACGATTTTATCTATAAGCTGTCCGTGTGGGTGTATCGGGCTATCGTGGTGTTTCGCGACGCTCATCCCGAGAGCGACGTGGTGCAGCAACAGTTGGTTCAGCACATGTCGAACGGGCGGTTGCAGGAGTGCAACACGTTTCTTGACATCCTGCTGGCATTGCAGAAGTTCAACCGCGACAATCAGGACTTCTTTTTCTTCGTGTTGCGCAACTTGCACTCAGGCTTCAACAAAATCAACTGGACGCGCACCATCAGCAAAAGTCAGGCGGTGGTACAGGACGATGTGCCCATCTATCTAAACCCTGTCAACAAGCGGCGGCAGGTGAACTTCGATGAGGAACTGCTCGTCATCTTCTTCTCCATCCTGAACCACATGCACGCGCACTACGGTTTCCCTGTCAGCATCCCTGTGAACTACGAACTGATAACGGGAACGCGGTTCGAGGCTTATCTGAACGGACGGGGACGCATAAGACTGCTGAGTATCAAGAACAAGTATTTCTCGGACAAGGCCGTCTATCTGTGGGAATTGTGCTATGCCTTCTTCGACCTGAGCCGCAGGGTGAAGGTGGAGGTAAGCGACCAGGAGTATATCCTGGTGAAGAACTTCAACATCGTGTTCGAGGCCATCATTGACGAACTGATAGGCACCGACCGCACCCAGTTGCCCAAGCGCCTGGCCGAACAAAGCGATGGGAAGATTGTGGATCACCTCTGGATTGATGACATACTGATGCCTACGAATGATAAGACAGCCGTCTACTACATTGGCGACTCGAAATATTATAAGTACAGTACACCTGTGGGCGAGAACTCTATCAGCAAGCAGTTTACCTACGCCCAGAACGTGATTCAGTGGAGCTTCGATGCGCTGAAAGGAACGACAGAATGTAAGGACGAACGTTACAAAATACGTCTGCGCGATGACAGGACAGAGGGGTACAACGTGCTGCCTAACTTCTTCATCAGCGCAACCGTGGACTTTCAACGGCTGGATTACAACGCAGATAACCTTCGTCTGCATGAGGGAAAGAATCAGCACGAGTCATCGCAGTTCAGCGACCGGCTGTTCGACCGCGATACGCTGTTGCTGAGCCACTACGACGTGAACTTCCTTTTTGTGCTGGCCATGTATGGGCGCAACAACGCAGCCAGCAAGCTGGCATGGAAGACGGCCGTGAGGAAACGCTTCCGTGAGAGAGTTCAGGAGATTCTGAACGCCAAGTACACCTTCTATGCCATGAAGGGATATGATGCGGCAGACTCTGAGCAATACATCACCACACATTTTCAGGAGCTGCTTGGGAAACTCTATCGAACGCCCAACGAAGAAAGTGTATATACCCTCGCCATAGAGCGGAAAGGTGACGGCGAAGGAACACTGGTTGCAGAACTGCGCAAGCATTTCTATGTGACGGAATGCAAATTGGAAGATAATCCGCAGGACAAGATTGATGCTCAGATAGAAAAGCAAGGGCAGGTGCCTGTAGGCAAGTGTGTGGTTGTGGATGACAACTATTGCGAACAGACGGCTGAACAGATACGCAAGGTAGGCCGCTATGCCATAGGACTGGGCGACACGTCGGGATCGCTGACGTTGGCCGAAGGCTTCATGAGTGCACGGTATCTTGTGCTGCACAAGCTGCGTTCGCCCATCGTATTTGAGTTGAAGCCCGGACCGCACCTTATCACAGCGTCACAATTAGGAAACACGCCGCACAAGATGAAAGGGCAGGAGATTTACATCCTTTTCCAGATTGAAGCGGTAAGGCAAGACATTGCCGAGAGGGTTAGCCAGTTCGCCTTGACACATCCACCCAAAGGATATACCATCCGGCAGTCGTACGTGACGGAGATCAACTCTATGATTCTGCTTCGAGGCGATAAGTCGTAGGTATCAGTATTTAGGTGTGTTCTATTAATTAATAAATTCTCTATGAATTATCTTTGTTTGCTCTTGCCTCTTTCCGACATCTTTTGCTCCAAGTCCTTGGGACGTAGCCCGCTACGCCCCGGCAGCCTTGAAACAAAATCTGTTCGGAAATAGCCTAAGAGCTATTCAAAGCTAATTTATAGGACCCACCTTTAGGCTATACCATAATCAGCTATAACCAATACAAGTATGACTTCCCCTGCGGCGAAAGTTGTTAAATAATCATGTGAAGGTCAACAAATACGTAACACTCATTGAATTTTCCCCTAAAACATCAATCACTCAATCACTTGATACTGAATACCAAGTGATTAGGAGTGATTGATGGGGTGATTTATAGGTGATTTAGTGATTGATATCGGGTCAAAAACGGGGTCGGACGCAGAATACACGGCCGGTGTTGAGGCGCTTGCTGTGGAGTCCTTTGATGCTGCAGAGGATGCGCCCGAACACTTGTGTGGAAGGCGCTTTGAAGGTGGCTCCGGCGTGCTGCTTGATGGCCATGAGCAGGGCGGGACTTGACATCCACTGGGCATCGGTGGCCGTCGGTTCCACGATTTCGAAGAACTCGTAGAAGAACTGCTCGGCGGTGGATTGCTGCTGGAACAGACGGTTGTGCTCCATGATGACGGCTGTCTCCTTGTCATCGAACCAGTAGCGGGCACCGGCTTGCAGCTCGGCTTGTGCCTGGGCAAAGAGCTGTGCGTAGTTGGG